>JAHEIE010000005.1 GCA_024639505.1 Crocinitomicaceae bacterium | reverse complement strand
CGGTAAATTCAGGGAATTCAATATCTTTTCCTAAAGAGTCTTTTCGGGGATATGCACACACATTTTTATTCTTAAAATCGTATTCAATGTAACCTGCTTTTAGCTGAATTTCGCCAAATTTTACAATTGCACCGCTATAAAGGTATACTTTTTGCTCCACCACATCCAGAATTGTAGAATCCACAGCATCATACTTCACAGGCTCATCCATCAGTCTTTTTACTTTTGGTGGTTCAGTAGGCAGTGTGTCTTGCGCTAATAAGGAGCTTGGCAGCAACAATATTAACAATGTCAAGCTAATAAAAAATACTTGTATGAATATGTCCTTAAGTGGTATAATGTTAAATTTGTTTTGTACTCATAATAGAAATTGAGGCAAAGTTAATCGAAAAACTATGTTTTTAGAAAAAATGACACTGATAACTCCCATAATTATGCACAAACGAATTAGAATCCTCTTTCTTGTGAGTGGAGCATTGTTTTTTTTTAACTCTTCTTATTCTCAAGGTAAGAAATTTAAAACTGTAGTGATTGATGCTGGGCATGGTGGTCATGATGATGGTTGTTCTGGGACAGGAAGCAAAGAGAAGACTATAGCTTTGAGCATTGCTCTGAAACTGGGTAAACTAATAGAAGCCAATGACAAAGATGTAACTGTTGACTATACAAGAAAAACAGATAAGTTTGTAACTCTTGATAATAGAGCAAAAATAGCCAACACAAAAAAAGCAGATTTATTTATTTGTATTCATGCCAATGCCAATGCGAAATCTTCTCCTTATGGAACTGAGACCTATGTTTTGGGACTTCATAAAACAGACGAACAAGAAGAAATAGCAGCAAGAGAGAACTCTGTAATTGAACTAGAAGAAAACAGCAGCAGAACTTATCAAAAAATTACACCAGAAAAATTGATTGCTCGAACCATGCAATTAAGTGCCTATTTGAACCAAAGTATTAGTTTTGCCAGTGAGATTCAAAAAGAATTTAAAAAAATTGGAAGAAAAGACAGAGGTGTAAAGCAAGCTGGATTTGTAGTGTTGTATAAAACAACAATGCCTAGTGTTTTAATTGAGACTGGATTTTTAACAAATTCCAAAGAGAACGCTTTTTTAAAAAGCTCTGCCAATCAGCAAAAAATGGCAAAAGCAATTTATGAAGCTTTTAAAACTTACAAAGAAAAAAGAGATAGGGTATACAATGAGATTCGAAAAAACTCAAATTCATCAATTGAAAAAGAAGAAATTTCAACGAGTGGTTCCCGAGTTGAGTTTAAGATACAATTGGCTTCATCCACAAATAAAATAGAGCCAAAATCTTATAACTTTAAAGGATTAAGAGATGTAGAGATTAAAAAAGACGGAAAATACTACCGTTACTATTATGGAAATACCTCTTCGTACAATTCTGTTCAGCAATCGCTCAAAACTGCGAAAGCCAAGGGGTATAAAGATGCTTTTTTAATGGGGTTTGTTGATGGAAAAAGAGTAGATTTGAAGGAAGCAATAAAACTAGGAAATAACTAAATATCAAAAGATTTGAAGTACAAAAAAGAATTTATAATTGGATTAACAGTAATAGTAGCAATCGCATTGTTGTTATTTGGAATACAATTTTTGAAAGGTATAAATGCATTTAGCTCAAACAGAATGTTTTATGTGGCTTACGATAACATTCAAGGATTAGTTCCAGGATCGGGTATAAACTATAAAGGAAACAAGATTGGTGTGGTGCAAGATAATATTTTGGATGAAGACAAAAACTGGATTACTGTATTGAATATATCAGAGTCTGAATTGGATTTTCCAATTGATTCTAAAGCCAAGCTTGAAACTACCGTTTTGGGAGAAAGTTCAATTCAAATTATGTTGGGTAAAAGTGAAAAAATATTGAAAGATAAGGACACGATTATCGCTGATTATAAGTTTGGAATTACTGAATTAGCTACCCAGAAAATTGTTCCTATTGAAACAAAAGTGAATGTATTATTGAACAATTTAAATAAATCTTTGGCTAGTATTGACACTGTTTTAGGAACGGACGGTGAAAATCTGAGAAGAATGATGTATTCACTGAGACAAATAGTTACAACTTTAAACTCAACCGTCCAGGATGTTGATAATGTTGTAAAGGGAAGTTCTTCAGATATCAAAAAAACTATAGAAAACATTACTTTTATTACAGAAAATGTGAGAGCCAGTAATGATAAGATCACTAATTTGGTGAATAATTTTTCTGATCTCTCAGATTCACTAAAAGGCGCTGACATAGCAGGAACCGTAATGCAAACGAAATCAGCGTTGGCAGAGGTGACCAAAATGATGGAAGAGATTAACAATGGAAATGGATCTGCTCATCAATTGATTTACAGTGATGAACTTGTGAACAATATGAACTCGATGTTGCAGGAAACCGAGAGGCTTGTGAACAACATCAAGACGCATCCAAAAAGATACTTGCAGTTTGCAGTTTTTGGAGGGAAAGATAAGGGGGTGAAGCTAGATGCAACTGACGAAAAGAAATTGAAGAAATTATTGGATGAACAACCCAAATAAAAACATCTGATTACAAAACCAAAAGCTGCTTGAATTTTCAGGTAGCTTTTTTTATTTATAACCATTCTTAATTAATCTGTATCATTTATAATTTATTCAAAAAGTGCCTATCTTTATCACAACCTAATTACACACTTATTTTATGGGAATTTCTAGTATTTTGTTTATTGTATTAATTGCGGTAGGTTTTGGCTTCTTTGCTTTCAATGTGAGGAAAGTTATTGCCAATATAAATCTTGGAAGAGATAAAAAAATAAACGACCGAAAAGGAGAGAGATGGAAAGTAATGACCTTGGTAGCACTTGGACAAAAGAAGATGTTTCATCGTCCAATTCCGGCATTACTTCACCTTGTGATTTATGTTGCTTTTATTTTGACTCAGGTAGAGTTGATAGAAATAATAATTGACGGAATCACTGAAAGTCACAGGATTTTTCAACCTTATTTAGGTGGTTTTTACAAATTAATTATCAGTATTATTGAAGTTCTTTCTGTATTAGCTTTGGTTGCTACTTTTGCCTTTTTGGCTCGAAGAAATTTATTGAAACTCCCGCGATTTCATAAAGATGAAATGACAGGTTGGCCAAAATTGGATGGTAATATTATTTTGTACCTCGAGATCCTTTTGGTTTTATTCATTTTCACAATGAACGGAGCCGATGAAGCCATGCATATTGCCAATGGTAATGAAAGTTATGGGTTTGCGATGAGCCAATGGTATGGGCCCTTTTTATTTGGAGGAATGGATGTAGAAACTCTTCATTTATTTGAAAGAATAGGTTGGTGGGGACACTTAGCCATAGTTCTTACCTTTATGAATTACTTACCTTACTCCAAACATTTTCATATTTTCTTAGCATTTCCTAATGTGTGGTATTCCAATTTGGATGCAAAAGGCAGATTATCCAACATGGAAGCCGTTACCAATGAAGTGAAAATGATGTTTGACCCAGAAGCAGATCCTTATGCTGCACCAGCAGAACCTGTGGGTGAGCCACAAACATTTGGAGTGAAAGATGTAACGGATTTACCATGGAACAGTTTGCTTCAGGCATACACATGCACCGAGTGCGGAAGATGTACGTCTGAATGTCCTGCCAATCAAACAGGTAAGTTACTTTCTCCTCGAAAAATAATGATGGATACCAGAGATAGAATGGTAGAATTGGGGGATTACAAAAGAAATAATGGAGCAGACAAACACGATAATAAAACATTGGTTCACGATTATATTACTGAAGAAGAATTATGGGCGTGTACAAGCTGTAATGCATGCGTAGAAGCTTGTCCAGTGAATATTGACCCATTATCAATCATTGTAGATTTAAGGAGATATTTGGTAATGGAGGAGTCCAAGGCACCATCAGAATTAACAGGAATGTTCAGTAACATAGAAAACAATGGAGCTCCATGGCAGTTTGCCCAAGCAGATAGACTGAAATGGAAGGACGAGAATTAAAAACAAAAAATACTCGTTCCTATAGTTATAGGCTATTTGCCAAATTAATCCCTCAGACAGTATATATTAAAAATATAAATAAGTAGTATGAAATTACAAGATAAAATAGTAGATGGAAATCACATCAGCCCTGTGTTACCCGAAGAAATAAAAAATTACATGATTGATATAGACGGGACTATTTGTGATGATATTCCCAATGAAGAACCAGAGAGAATGGAAACAGCAAAAGTTTATCCTGATGCTTTAGAGACACTAAATAAATGGTATGAAGAGGGACATATAATAACTTTTTTTACCTCGCGAGTAGAAGAAAATAGAGAGGTAACAGAAACATGGTTGGCAAAACATGGTTTTAAATATCATGGAATATTATTTGGAAAACCAAGAGGAGGTAATTACCACTGGGTTGATAATCACATAGTAAGAGCAACAAGATTTACTGGGAAATTTACCGATTTGGTAGATTCAAATGAAAAAATACAAGTTTTTAAGTCATAAATTATGAGTGGAATAAAAGTAAATACGATGGCCGAATATTTGGCCAAAGGGGAAACGCCAGATATTTTGTTTTGGGTAGGATGCGCTGGAAGTTTTGATGATAGAGCAAAAAAAATCACAAAGGCCATAGTGAAAATTTTGAATAAAGTTGAGATGAAATTCGCTGTGCTAGGTGCAGAGGAATCCTGTTCAGGAGACCCAGCAAAGAGAGCAGGAAACGAATTTCTATTCCAAATGCAGGCAATGCAAAACATTCAGTTGATGAATGAATACAAGGTGAGTAAAATCGTGACTGGTTGTCCTCATTGTTTTAATACACTAAAAAATGAATACCCAGAATTGGGAGGGAATTATGAGGTAATTCATCATACTCAACTGATTCAAGAATTGATTGATTCGGGTAAATTGAGGATTGAAGATGGGAAACCCTTCAAAGGAAAAAAAATTACTTTCCACGATCCTTGTTATTTAGGAAGAGCCAACGATGTGTACGAAGCACCAAGAAAAGTCCTTGAAACACTGGATGCGGAACTAGTAGAAATGAAACGATGCAAAACAAAAGGATTGTGTTGTGGAGCGGGAGGTGCTCAAATGTTTAAAGAAGCGGAAAAAGGAAATAAAGAGATAAACATAGAAAGAACTGAAGATGCAATGGAGGTGAAGCCGGACATTATTGCTACAGGCTGTCCTTTTTGTAATACAATGATGACTGATGGAGTGAAACTGGCAGAAAAAGAAAGTTCTGTTCATGTCATGGATATAGCAGAGTTAATAGCTCAAGCTCAGGATTTGTAATTGATTAAGTACATTTTTTAATGTGTCATTCCGGATTTGATCCTGAAACTATTTCATAGGATTATTACCAAAAGAAAGAGCTAGACTGAATAAAAAAGTAGAATATAAATGACAGAAACAACAATAAATTTAGGTGCACCTTTTACTGAAATTGCAAACGAAGCAAAAGCTTGGGTTTATACAAGCAATCAAGAATTTACAGAGAGTCAACTCGCAGATATTGAAAAATATGTTCAAGGATTTTTATCTCAATGGGATTCTCATGGAAAATTGGTAAAAGGTTGTTTCCAAGTAATCAAGAATAGATTTGTTGCCATTTTTGCTGATACCGAGGGAGACACAATGTGTGGTAGAGCGCAAGATAGTTCGGTGAAATTCATGAAAGAATTGGAGCAAATTCTGGCAGTAAAATTAATGGATAGAATGCTCGTTGCAATCAATCAAAATGAAAATATAGAAACCTTACCATTTATGGAATTGAGGAATAAAATAGCCTCAGGAGATATTTCTAAATCAACTTTATTCTACAATGGTTTGATTACTTCGAAGAAAGAATTTTTGACAGATTGGGAAAGACAAATTGAAGGAAGTTGGATTTAATTTTCTAATACCGCAATTAGTCTAATTAAATATCTATAGTCTCCTGTAGATGTATGAATTATAAATGGATTGTCGTTTTTCTTACCTTTTACATCGATTCTAAAGTGATACCAATTGCTAGTGTCAATAAGTTTGAAACTGATTATATTTTTTGCAGAATCTATTTTCCATTTTCCATCATTCATGTTTTTATTCCAGGATGTATAAATGTTTGACGAAGTCTCATCGTCATCCATATAGGAATCATGAGTGAAAAACATTTTAACATAAAAAGTTGAATCCTGACAGTTCAAAATAATCGAATTGTAATTTTTTAATTCTTTATATTGAAAAAAATTCAAAGTATCTGAATTAAAATTAAGTACTCCATTTCCTAATTCACTGCCAAATTCTAGATTAAAGTTTTCTCCAAACATTGTGTCACAAAAAGATTGAGCTTTACCTTCAAAGGCAAAGCTCAACACCAAAGCTATTATTGTGATGGTTTTCATTAAAAATTCGGTCTTAACATATTGTTGTTGTAAAAATTATTGATAATATCAACAGCTTCCTGGGGTGTATCCACCATCTGGATTAAATCCATATCCTCAGGACTAATGTTTTTCTCTTCGCCCAGCATTGTATTAATAATCCAATCTATCATTCCTTCCCAATATTCTTTCCCCATCAATATAATAGGAAACTTACCAATCTTTTTTGTTTGTATGAGAGTCAATGCTTCAAACAATTCGTCCAAAGTTCCAAATCCACCAGGAAGTGCAATAAATCCTTGAGCATATTTCACAAACATTACTTTTCTCACAAAGAAATATTCAAAATCAATCAATTTGTCTTCATCAATGTAAGGATTTGAACTTTGTTCAAAAGGAAGCTCAATATTCAAACCTACAGAAATTCCTGCTCCTCTTCGAGCTCCACGATTTCCTGCTTCCATAATTCCTGGTCCGCCACCTGTAATTACTCCATAATTATTCTGGGTTAGGAGATAAGACACTTCTTCGGCCATTTTGTAGTATTTGTTGTCTTCTGGAGTTCTGGCAGAGCCAAATACAGAAACACAAGGACCAATTTTGGCTAATTTGTCATAACCTTCAACAAATTCAGCCATTATTTTAAATATCGCCCAGCTGTCGTTTGTTTTTATTTCATTCCATTCTTTACTTTCTGTTCTTCTTCCCATGATATACTGATTTTAAATAGTTATTAGTCATAAAAAAATCCCGAGTTTTCGGGATTTTGTTTTTAGATCTTCATTGTTTGTCATTTCTGCCTTCACAAGAGCGACAATGATGTTTAACGCATCAAACCTTACGTTTATTTCAAAATACTTCTAGAAATTACAATTTTTTGAATTTCAGACGTCCCTTCATAAATCTGAGTGATTTTTGCATCCCTCATCAATCTTTCTACGTGGTATTCTTTTACGAACCCATATCCACCGTGAACCTGAACAGCCTCTACTGTTACTTCCATAGCTACTTTACTCGCGTATAGTTTTGCCATTGCAGATGCCTCGGTATAATCCATACCTTGGTCTTTCAACCAAGCCGCTTTGTACACCAACAAACGTGCAGCTTCAATTTCTGTTGCCATATCTGCCAATTTAAAGGCAATTGCTTGGTGATTGTGAATTGGTTTTCCAAAAGTTTCTCTTTCTTTCGAGTATTTAAGCGCTAATTCATAAGCTCCTGCAGCAATTCCTAAGGCTTGTGCAGCAATTCCAATTCTACCTCCAGAAAGTGTAGACATTGCAAATTTGAATCCAAATCCGTCAGCTCCAATTCTATTTTCTTTCGGAACTTTCACATCATTAAATGTAAGAGTGTGCGTATCACTTCCTCTAATTCCTAATTTATCCTCTTTTGCACCAACTTCAAAACCAGGCATTCCTTTCTCTACGATCAATGCATTAATTCCTCTGTGACCTTTGTCAGCATCAGTCTGTGCAATTACTAGGTAAGTAGAGGCAGAATTTCCGTTTGTAATCCAGTTTTTAGTTCCATTCAATAAATAATGGTCACCCATATCTATTGCAGTAGTTCTTTGCGATGTTGCATCAGATCCAGCTTCTGGCTCAGACAAACAAAATGCTCCAATTTTTTCCCCTTTGGCAAGAGGTTGTAAATATTTTTTCTTTTGTTCTTCACTTCCATATTGCTCCAAACCGTAACATACCAATGAGTTATTCACAGAAACTACGACAGAGGTACTCGCATCTACTTTGGATATTTCCTCCATCGCAATGGCATAAGAAATAGTATCCATTCCACTTCCTCCGTTTTCTGGACTAGTCATCATACCCATGAAACCTAATTCTCCCAGTTCTTTAATTTGTTCAGCAGGAAATCTTTGTTCTCTGTCTCTCTCAATTACTCCCGGTAAACAAGAGTTTTGAGCAAAATCTCTAGCAGCTTGTTGTACTGCCAATTGTTCTTCTGATAATTCGAAATTCATAGTTTGTTTTTTTTCAGATCCAAATGTACGGTTTTGTTCATTAAATGTAAAGTCCAATTTTATATAAATACCGATTATTCCCCATTTTTTCTCATGCAATTTTATTCTTACTTTCGTTTTATGAGTTCCAAGAAGCCAACAGTTCCAATAGTTGATTTTTTTAAAAAGAAATCAACTTTAAATTACTTAATTTCCTTTGTGGTGTGTTTGTTTTTGTTTTATCCGATTGAATATAAAGTAAATGGTCCTTTTTTACCACCCGAACGATCATTGAGTGCTGCAATAATGGGTTCGATTTTTGGTGCAGGAATTTTATCTGCAATTATTACATTTTTTACCATGAGTTCTTCCCGTTATTGGTTGAAACCTATTGTAGAATTAATTGCAATAATTTCGAGAGCAGACAACAGAATCACTGTAAAGGATCAAAAAATGGTGATTCGTTCACTCAAAAGTCAGTTTGGGTATTACAAAGCAAAAAGAGCTTACAGGTATTTTCAGAAAATAAAGGATAATGATACGATTTCGGTATCGAAAGCATGTGGTAAATTAAATCAAGTTTTTGAGTCAAGTAATGCAACTGTCCTTTTGGATGTGATTGTGAAAATTGCTGTAGCTGATCAATTCATGTCCAAAAAAGAAGAGGAAATTGTACGCGAAATTGCTCAAAAACTTAGAGTTCATCCCAATGTTTTGAACTCAATTTTGGCTCGTAGAAATTTTGCTTGGGAAAGTCGAAAATGGACACAAACGGGTGGAGCAAACAAGAAAACAACCACGAGTAAATCGAGCAAGTTCAGAGCCTACGAAATTCTTGGTATTCCTGATAACTCGCCTTTTGCTGATGTAAAAAAAGCATACAGAGATTTAGCGAAAATATATCATCCCGACAAAGTAATGAACGGTGTAAATAAAGAAATTGCCAAAAAACAATTCCAAGAAATTTCGGAAGCTTATCAAATTTTAAAACAAAAATGAGGTTAGTTCAAAACAAAAACAGAATTTGAGCGTTAGTAAAGGTATGAGACAGTTATTTATTCTTTGCATTATCACATTGTTCAGTGGACAATCTTTTTCGCAAAAGAATCCCAAGAAATTTACTCGTGATTTTTATTTTGAATCGGGGAGTTTTGAATTGGATAGTGCAGAACAAAAAAAAGCGAAAGTATTTGCGAAGATTTTAGGCAAGTTTGAATTGATTAAAATTGAAATGATAGGTTACACAGACTCGGACGGTAGCGAAACATTCAACTTGGAATTAGCACAAAAACGAATAAATCATTTAAAAACTTTTTATCCAGAAACTCTGCCAGATTCTTTGTTTTTTATAGTACCCCAAGGAGAAAAGGATCCTGTTTTTGAAAATACAGACACCACAAAACATAAGAATCGAAGGGTTCGTATGAAAGCTTATTATTCGAGTAAAAAGAACAAGGAAATAAAAAAGAAAACTCCAAAAGTTGAAGTAAAAAAGGAGGATTTTATCGTTGGAAGAACCATAGAACTACCGGCTGTTCAGTTCTATGGAGGAACTGCTCATTTTTTGCCCGGTGCAACCAAAATTTTGGATCAGGTTATTCCCATATTCATTGAAAATTCCGATCTTTCTATTGAAATAGCAGGGCATATTTGCTGCGGAAACCAAATGGAATTATCGATTGAACGAGCTTTTGTGGTTTACAAATACTTTACTGAAAGAGGGGTGCCACGAAAAATGCTCACTTACAAAGGGTACAATAATACGCAACCCAAGTTCGGCAATATCATGGATTTCCGGAACCGGAGAGTAGAATTAATAGTGCTGGACTAGCTCTTTTGTTAATCTACAACCGTTGGTTTAGAAATAGGTTCGTCACTTTTTACGATTACAAAACAAGAAGTAGCGTAGTAAGCTCCTACAGTTCCCGAAGTACTTCCTCCATTGCTTGACCAAGGTTGGTAAAAATATTCAAAATTAAAAGTTTCCCCTGCTTTAGAATTATCAAAAACATCCGTTCTTACTGGTACTGCCATTCCTGGGCACCATCCAGCTCGGTCTGGTTGCCAATTTCCTGCTTGGTTACTTGTAGGATTTGCAGAACATCCCAAAGCACCCATTTCATGATTGAATTTATCTCCACCATCAATTTTTATTTTATGAGTTCTAAAACACCATTCTGCACAAGGCCTTCCGCTGCCAGGATCTGCTGGTGTTGTGTGTCCCCAGCCTGTGATTATTGTTCTCAAACTTGTAGAACTTGCATTAGATGGAATCGTTACCGTACGAGTTAAATCTTTGCCGTGCATCACACCATAAGGTACTCCTTCAAGAGAATTTGTATCGTAATTCAATAATTTATTCACAGAATAATATTGGTAGTCAGGTTTCCCTAAAGTATAATCAAATCGGACCGAAATTTCCCAGCCATCTGTACCCCATGTTTCTATGTAAGCTCTCAGCTCAGCATTTCCAGTTAGTAAAGATTTAAAATCAGTCACGTCAATTTCATAACCATCGGGATAAGCAGAATTATCAACTCCATAAGGTGTAATAAATCGTCCTATTTCATAGTACAATCCAGAAGCATCGTCCTTTACTTTTATGTTGGCAAATACATCCCAAGCGTTACAACCACCTGTAGGACAATGCAGTTTGATATACATTTTTATGTTCCGAACATTTCTAGGTTCGTCATGAAGAGTAAATGTTTGTAATGAAGCTTGATTGTGTCCACCTCCAAAAGCTAATCTTTCATTCTGAAAAGTATTGAAAGTTCTTATTTCTCCTTCAACTCCTTCCCAAGGTGTAACTGTATTATTTTCATTTTTTGGTTCTTCGTCATTTTTTTTACATCCATTTATGGCTAAAAGAGTAAAAATTAGAACTGAAATAAGTAGAGTAATCTTCTTCATAATATGTTTTGTTTGATTCAAATATAAAGAAATCAATTGTTTCTGATTAGCACTGAGAGTAAATTGTTTTTAAAATCCAATTTCATTCATTAAAATGCGGTTTCAATTTATTAATATAGGGTTAATCATTTGGTTCGAATAATCTTACAAATAAAAAGTTCCTTTGCAAAAAAAATAAAATGGAATTATTTATTCTCTCATTCGGAGCTTTGTTCTCAATCATGAATCCATTAGGAACTGTTCCGGTTTTTGTTGGATTAACCCAAGAAAATTCTAGAAAAGAAAAGGGATTAATTGCTTTTTGGACTTCATTAAACGTATTTGTAATATTACTAATCTCGTTTTTTTTCGGAAAATATTTACTTGTATTTTTCGGTATTAGTATCAATTCATTGAAAATTGCAGGAGGATTAATTATTGCTTCTTCTGGATTTGCTCTTCTTACAGGAAAATTTGCAGAGCATAAAGGAATGAAAAGGAAAAAAGTAGAGGATGATATTAAAAAACGATCTGAAATAACTTTGATACCACTAGCAATTCCAATGCTTGCAGGTCCAGGAACTATATCTTTGCTCATTACCTACAACCAAACTTATACTGATGCACTTGAAATCTTTATTTTTTTAGGTTCAATGTTAACTACAACAGTTTTGATTTATATAATCTTGAAATCTGCTTTTTTGATTGTGAAAAAATTGGGCGCATCAGGAATTAACGCTTTGTCAAGAATTATTGGTTTTGTTGTTATTTCCATAGGAGTGGAGTATGTTGTTTCGGCCGTTATCAATCTAATTCAGATTAACTTTAATTCCTAATTTCTTGTAAAAGTTGTAACTTTCTACTCAAATAGTTTGAGTCATGAAAACATACAACGTCATTGGATTAATGTCTGGAACATCGTGCGATGGCCTTGACATTGCATTTTGCCAATTTATTTTTAAAAATGAAAAATGGTCTTTCGATATTGTTGCTTCTAAGATGGTTGAGTATTCATCAGATTGGAGAACCAAATTGAAAAATACTTTTCGTTTATCCAACTCAGAATTGACTAAATTAGATACCGATTTGGGCATTTATTTTGGGAATGAAACAAAACAATTTATTGAAGAAAACAAACTGACATGTATTGATTTTATTGCTTCTCACGGTCACACTATTTTTCACAAACCTGATGAAGATTTCACGTTGCAAATCGCTTGCGGCAAGGAGATTAAGAAAGCCGCAGGTCTTCCAGTAATCAATGATTTTAGAAGTGCAGATGTTGCGGCTGGAGGTCAAGGTGCTCCATTGGTTCCAATTGGCGATGAACTTTTATTTTCTGAATTCGATTACTGCTTGAATATTGGAGGAATTGCCAATATTTCATACAAAGAAAATGGAATAAGAAAGGCCAAAGATGTTTGTTTTGCTAACATGGCGCTAAATCCACTTGCCTTAGAAATGGGCTACGAATATGACGACAAAGGACATTTGGCAGCACAAGGAGTTATAAATCCTCAATTGTTATGGAAGTTACAAGCTCTTGATTTTGATGGAAAATCTTTAGGGATAGAGCAATACAACGAGTTCTTTTTACCAATATTAGAGAAAAGCCCTTCTATTGCAGAAACAAAAATCGCAACTGTAACAGAATATTTGGCATTAAAAATTGCAGAAAAATTGACTGAGAATTCAACTCTGCTAATTACTGGAGGCGGAGCTTACAACTTATTTCTTATCGAAAAAATAAAACAATACAGCAAAGCAAATGTTGTAAAGGCATCCAAGGAATTAATTGAGTTTAAGGAAGCTCTTATTTTTGCATTTTTAGGAGTGTTAAAAATGGAAAATATCCCTAATTGTTTGGCTTCGGTTACAGGTGCAAAAGAGGATGTTGTTGGCGGAGTTTTGGTCGAATAATTTTGTCTTTGCTTAATCTTCCTTACTTTTAGGAAACAAAAACATCGTAATTTGAAAGTATCCATCCTCATTCCTGTTCGTAACGGAGAACAATTTCTTACTGAGTGCATGGATTCAATTCTTTATCAAACCTATACAGATTGGGAGGTAATCATAGTAAATGATCATTCTACGGATAGCACATTGGCTATGTTAGAACAATACGCTGTTCAAGATTCCAGAATAAAGGTAGAAAATAATAGAGGCAAAGGAATTATTCCTGCACTTCAGTTGGCTTACTCCAAATCGTCAGGAGATTTTGTGACACGAATGGACGCTGATGATAGAATGAGTTCTCATAAAATAGAACTGATGGTTTCAAAACTCCAAGAAAAAGGGGAAGGTTTTGTAGCTGTAGGATTGGTGGAGTATTTCAGCGAAGAAGGAATAGGAGAGGGTTATTTTTATTACCAAGAATGGTTGAATCGCCTAACATTATCTGAAATCAATTTTAATGAAATATATAAGGAATGTGTCATTCCATCGCCAAGTTGGATGATGCACACAACTGATTTTGAAAAAATGGGTGGTTTTGATGCAGAGTTATACCCCGAAGATTATGAGTTGGCATTCAGGATGTTGAAATATGAAATGAAAATAGCCTCAATTCCTGAGATTATTCATTTTTGGAGAGATTATCAAACGCGAACTTCGCGCACCGATTCCAATTACTCCGATAATTTTTTCCTTCCCTTAAAAATGAACTATTTTTTTGAGATTCATCGGGATGAAAAAAGACCTATTCAGTTGTGGGGTGCAGGAAAAAAAGGCAAGGAGCTAGCAACCTATTTAGTAGACCAACAAATAGAATTTAATTGGGCTACCAACAACAAAAATAAAATAGGAAAGGAAATTTATGGGATTATTTTACAATCGGATGAGGATATTTCTTTTCAATCCAATCCTCAAATATTGGTGGCAATTAGAAACAGAAAGGCCGCTGATGAAATAATAAAGGCTTTAAAATCGAATTATTTAAAGCCAAATGTAGATTTTTTCTTTATGTCTTAAAGACCTAAAATTTCATACCTTTCATGAGTTCACCCATTTCTTCGGCTGTTTTCTTTTCGTAACCTTCTGGAATAGTAAATTCTTCGTCAGAAATTGATTTCTCAGTAACTTTAGAAGCTGTCATTCTAACGCTCATTCCGTTATTTTCTATGTTGTATTCCATAGGAAAACCACCCAAATCAATGTCGGGTAAATTTTGGTTTTTGTAACTCGGCAATTTATCCGTAACCCATAGAGTGTATGAGTTATTTGCCGTATCAGTTAAGATTTTTTTTCTGCATTTGTATCCTGCAATTATCTTTATGTCTTCTTTTTGGGTTAATGTAAATAAAGAAGGATCAATTTTTTCTGTGGTATCATTCATTTCCACTGCAATTTTCTTCCCCATTGCATTAATAAGCATCAATGAAGTGCTAGTTTCAGAATTAAATATGATATCCATTTTCATCAATGGGCTCATATTTTGTTCAATCTTACTCCAATTGTTTTTGATAATTACCCTCGATTTTCTTGGGAGCATAGCTTTGTACATTCCCATTTCTTCTGGTAAGTTTTTGTAGGAAATCTTGAAATCTATTTCACCTTCAAAAGCTACTGATGCGCCTGAGAAAAGGAAGGATGATAGAAATAGAAGAGAAAGAATGATGTGTTTCATTGTTTAGAGAATTTATAGTTTGAATTAAATTTAGTTGATTTAAACGTGATTAACAATCGTTTTATTACAAAAGGCTTGCCAACGATACGAAAGGGAAAATATGACAGTGTGCAAAGGACTTTTTTATATTACTCAGTTAATACAGAGAGTAGTGTTTTAGCTTTGTTTTCAGTTTCTATCCATTCGTTTTGCGGAATAGAATCGGCCATAATTCCACCTCCAAGATAAAGAGAGATCATTTTTTTTCCAATTTGCATACACCTCAGATTTACAAACAGACTACTGTGGTTATTGAGGTTCATTGGTCCAATAAATCCTGTGTATAATTCTCTTTTGTGCTTCTCGTTTTGTAAAATGTATTTCTTTGCCAATTGAGTAGGAATTCCGCACACTGCGGGAGTCGGATGCAGTATATCAGTTATTTCCCAAATTGAGTTTTCTTTTTTTAGCTCACCCTCAATGTCAGATTTTAAATGTATCACAGAACCCGTATCCAAATCATGGGGCTTGCTCACATTCATATTTGTACAAAAAGGTGCAATATTTTGGGTAATAAAATCAGTAACAACTTGCTGTTCTTTTCGTTCCTTTTTTGTCCATTCCACTTCTTTGGTTCTAGTTCCTGCGAGAGAAACAGTCTTGAATTTTGAGTTTTGTGTGTCAATCAAAAGCTCAGGCGTAGCGCCCATCCAAGTTCCAAATTTGGGAGTAGAAATACAATAAACAAAAGCATTTGGGTGTTTTTTGCACAAAGAAAGAAATGTGTTTTTCAACTCAAACCCATTCTTTTTTTCTCTGTTTTTAATTTTAGAAAAAACCACTTTTGTAAAAACTCCTTCACTTATCTTTTCAGAAATTTCTTTTATTTTTGCGAGGTAATAATTTTGGTCAGAGGACTCTGAAGTTTCATTAAAATGAGGATCAAAATTAGGCCAACTGTTGGTTTTGGGATGTGAATCACGGATAGAGTATTGAGTTCCTGTTTCAAAATCAGAAAAATAAAAGCCACTTGATTTATCCTTGTCATCCTGGAGAATTGGCAATTCAGATTCCAAGCTAAAGAAGTCTTGTTCTTTGGGCATTCTATAAACCGCTATAGATTTTTTACTCATCATTATCCAAAGAAATAATAGGTAATAAGAATGGCAGCAATAACACCAGCTAAATCTGCAAGTATTCCGGCAGTTGCAGCATATCTTGTGTTTTTAATTCCTACAGATCCAAAATACACTGCCAAAACATAAAAAGTAGTTTCTGTGCTTCCCTGAAAAATAGAGGTAAGTTTTCCTACAAAGGAATCAACTCCAAATGTTCCCCATGATTCTACCATCATTCCTCGCGCTCCACTTCCCGAAAGTGGCTTCATAAATGCTGTGGGAAGTCCATCAACAAATCGAGTATCGAACCCAAATAATTGAAAAAACCACCTAAAAAAATCGACTAAATAATCCATTGCTCCCACACTCCGAAAAACGCCAATTGCACAAAGCATAGCAATAAGGTAAGGAATGATTTTGATAGCGACACCAAAACCTTCTTTTGCTCCATCAATAAAACTTTCGTAGACATTTACTTTTTTGATTGCCGCCAGAATGATAAAACCAAAAATTATCCCCAAAATGATGGAGCTAGAAATTAAATTGGAAGCCATTTCTAACCCTTCTTTGTCTAACGTGCCGAGGTAGAGAAAGAGTGCAACAATAAGAGCGGTTAGCCCACCGATATAGGCAAGAACCACTGGTTGAATCAAATTTATTTTTTGATAAATAGAGGTTATAATCAACCCAAACAAACTAGAAACAAATGTCGCCAACAATATAGGCAAGAAAACCATAGATGGGTTTTCTGAACCTCCACTTGCTCTCAATGCAATAATCGAAACGGGAATAATTGTAAGTCCTGAAGTATTCAATACCAAAAACATAATTTGCGCATTGGATGCTGTTTCTTTTTCAGGATTTAGTTCTTGCAATTGTCCCATTGCTTTTAATCCCATTGGAGTTGCGGCATTATCTAGTCCCAGCATGTTTGCCGAAAAATTCATCATCATAGAACCCAAAGCTGGATGATTTTTAGGTATTTCGGGAAATAATCGAGTAAATAAAGGGCTCACCATTTTGGATAAAAACTTAATGGCTCCACCGTTTTCTCCAATTTTCATTATTCCTAGCCAAAATGCCAAAATTGCTGTAAGTCCGATAGACAACGTAAATCCTGTTTCAGCATTGCTGTATAAGCTTTTTACTATTTCATTGAGAATTTCGTAGTCCTGAAAAAATATAAGTTTGATGAGTGCTACCACCAAGGCAATTAAAAAAAATCCTATCCAAATAACGTTTAATGCCATTGATTATGTAAGTTTTTTAAAAGTAACAAAGGATACTTCAATTAACAAATAATTCCCAATGCTTTTCCTGTGAATTGAGTTCCTACAAAAGGAGTATTTTTCGATTTTGAACGAATATCAGACTTTTCAAATGTCCATTTTCGTTCGGGGTCGAACAAAGTTAAATTAGCTTTTTCACCTACCTTAATTTCATTTTGGGTCAAACTAAAAATCGCTTTAGGTCCAGTAGTGAATTTATTTATAATTGTTTCTAAACTTAATTTTCCTGAAGTTACCGTTACCAGTGAAGCAAATGCTGTTTCCAATCCAATGATACCAAATTCGGCTAAATTAAATTCTAATTTTTTGTCCTCGATGTCATGTGGTGTGTGGTCTGAGCATATTGCATCGATAGTTCCATCATTCAGTCCTTTTATCAAGGAATCTATATCAGATTGAGCCCTGAATGGAGGTAAAACTTTAAAATGAGAGTCGAAACTTCTAGCATCTTTATCAGTAAAAAATAACTGATGAGCAGCCACATCACAGGTTACTTTCATTCCTTTTTTCTTGGCAATCCGTATTAATTCTACCGTTTTTTCCGAGGAAATACATGAAAAGTGAATAGGTGAGTTGTGGTATTCAGCCAAAGCCAAATCTCTTTCAATTCTCAGTGTTTCGGATAAGGAAGGTATTCCTTTCAATCCCATTCTGGTACTGGTTTCTCCTTCGTTTATTTGTCCACTTTTCGATAAAGAATTGTCGTTAGGGAAACTAACAATCAGTTTGTCAATATTTTTTGCGTAAAGTAAGGCTTTGGACATAAGTCCCGTGCTTACATCATGCTTATCATCCGAAAAAGCGAGAGCTCCAGCCATACTCATTTCATACATTTCAGAAAGCTCTTCGCCCTTCAATTCATGGCTCAGAGTTCCTAAGGCAGAAATCGAAATAGGCAATTTAGCAGAGGCAGCTTTTATGTATTCAATTCTGTTTTTGCTATCAAGAGGTTGCTTTGTATTGGGAGAAATAATCAAATGAGTGAAACCGCCAGAAATTCCAGCTTCTGATCCTGATTTTAGAGTTTCTTTCCATTCTTCTCCCGGTTCTCTTAAATTAGATTTTACATCGATCCATCCAGTCGATACATGAAGATTTTTGTGTTCAATTACTTCAAAATCATGTTCGGATTGAATTGAGTCTTCTATTTTGGTGATGACTCCATCAACCACGAGAATGTCTTTGATTTGAGAATGAAACGGTGAAGAGGGGTTTACAATGTGAGCTGATTTTAAAAGCTGATTTTTCTTCATGTTTCTATTGATTTATCAAAGTTAGGAATAATATTTACGAGTTCTAAAAAATAATTATTTAAAATGCTTATTTACAATTTGACTATAAGATTTTACTGTCAATGGTTTAACCATAAAACCGTTAACACAGCTGTATTTTTTTGATTTTACATCATCGTCATCATTCATAGAAGTAGTGAGCATATACAGCAATATATTTTTTCTTTTATGAATTTCTAAATCTTTGTATTCATCTAAAAAATCCCAACCATTCATACTTGGCATGTTAATGTCCAAAAAGATTAGGTCAGGTATTTCTTCAATGTTTATTGATTCGTTTTTCAAAATATTCAAAGCGCTTTTTGGGTTCTGCATCACACTAGGTATGCTGTTTTCATCTGCCTTTTGAATAATTATTTTTGACATGAAATTCGTAGGTTCATCGTCATCAATCAATAAGATTCTGTTTTGTTTTGTATTCATCATAAGTGTAGTTTAAGCCGGTATTGTGAAAAAAAATGAACTTCCTAAATTAGGAATTGATTCGGCCCATATTTTCCCGCCATGAAGCTCGATAATTTTTTGACAATGAGCAAGTCCAATTCCAGTTCCTTCGTATTCATTTTTATTATGTAGTCTTTGAAAAATTAAAAATATTCTTTTTAAATATGCTTTTTCAATTCCAATTCCGTTGTCTTCAACGAAGAACTTTACAACATTCACATCTTTAATTGCTCCAATTTTTATTATCGGAGTAACATCTTTTTTAGAATATTTTACGGCATTAGAAATCAGATTCATAAAAACGGATCTGATTTCCGTCTCTAGTCCATTTATTTTTGGCAACTTTTCAATTTCAATTTTCACATTTTTATTTTCCAATAAGCTATGTAAATCTTGTAAAACTGCTTCCAATATTTTATTCGGGTCTATTTTCTTGATTTTGAAGTTTTTCCCTATTCGTGTATAATCCAATAGTCCTTTTACTAGTTCGCTCATTCTGTGAGACGCTCCAGTGATGTATTTCAAATAGGTTTTTGCAGTTTCATCCAATCTGTCTTTGTATTCCTCAGACATATGTTCGGTAAAACTAATAATGGTTCTTAAAGGCTCCTGTAAATCGTGAGAGGCAACATATGCAAATTGCTGCAATTCTTTATTTCTGCTTTCTAGCTGCTCAACATATGCTTCAGTTTCTTGAATATTTTTTATATCTGTAATGTCAGTCAAAGACCCAACAATTCTTGTAGGCCTTCCCAATTCATTCCATTCCACAATTTTGACTTGGCAAAAAATCCAAACTCTAAAACCTTGTTTGTGATGGAATCTCATTTTACAATCGAATGGAATTTTACCTCGCGATTTTATATGTGCATCCATCTGATCAAAGACTATAGGTAAATCTTCCTGATAAATAAGTCGTTGCCAAGTAATTGGGGAAGAGTAAAGTTCATGATTTTCGTAGCCAAACATTTTTTTTAATGTAGGGCTCCAGTATTCTTTTTTTTCTTTAATATTCCAATCAAAATAGCCGGAAAAAGTAGATTCTACAATATGGTTAAATAGGATTTCTTTGTCGCGTAATTTTGCCTTAAGTTCTTTATTTTCCTGAATTAATTGATCTACTTCACTCATGGCAATAGGTCTTTATTTCTTAAAATTATTAGCAACAATTAATTCTTTTGTTCCGTGTCCCCAAGAATAGAATCCTTCTCCAGATTTAACACCTAATTTTCCTGCCATAACCATATTCACAAGTAATGGACAAGGTGCATATTTAGGATTTCCAAATCCATCGTGAAGTACATTGAGGATAGATAAACAAACATCTAATCCTATAAAATCAGCTAGTTGCAATGGTCCCATCGGGTGAGCCATTCCTAACTTCATAACCGTGTCAATTTCCTCTACTCCAGCTACACTTTCATACAAAGAATAAATTGCCTCGTTTATCATTGGCATCAATATTCTGTTGGCAATAAATCCAGGGTAATCGTTCACTTCAACAGGTGTTTTCCCCAGTTTTTTACTCATTTCCATGATGGTTTGAGTTACTTCGTCTGTCGTTGCGTAACCTCTAATTATCTCTACCAATTTCATTATAGGTACAGGATTCATAAAGTGCATTCCTATTACTTTTTCTGGACGAGAAGTAGCAGCACCAATTTGAGTGATAGAAATGGAAGAAGTGTTAGACGCTAGAATAACATTCTCTGAAGTCAATTCATCTAGTTGTTTGAAAATTTTAAGTTTCAAATCAATGTTTTCTGTTGCTGCCTCTACTACTAAATCTACTCCTTTAACACCTGAAGCCATATCAGTAAATGTAGAAATGTTTGTAAGTGTGATGTTTCTTACTTCCTCAGATATTCTTTCTTTAGCAAGAAGTCTGTCGAGGTTTTTGGTAATGGTTGCAACTGCTTTGTCAAGCGAGTTCTGAGAAATATCTATTAAGGAAACTGTAAAACCTGATTGTGCAAATACATGGGCAATTCCGTTTCCCATAGTTCCAGCTCCTATAACGGCTATTTTTTTCATAATTTGGTATTGATTTGTATGCAAATATAAAGATTTGCTTTTGATTTTTAAACTTGTTGTGAAATAGATAAAAACGCCTTGATGGCTAATTCGTAACTCAATAATCCAAAACCAGAAATATGCCCAATGCAATGCGGTGCAATGAGAGATTTGTTTCTAAATTCTTCCCGTGAAAATATATTGGAAATATGAACTTCTAAAACAGGAACAGCAATGGCTTCTATAGCATCGGCAATTGCAACTGAGGTATGTGTGTAGCCTCCAGCATTTAAGATAATACCACCAAAATTTTCTTTTTCTGAATCTTGCAGCTTATTTATGATTTCACCTTCTGTGTTAGATTGGTATTTCTCAAAATCATAGCTCTTTTTCAGGTTTTCCAAATATTGGTCAAGACTTGTGTTCCCATATACTTTAGGATTTCTTGTTCCTACTAAGTTTAGGTTAGGACCATTAAGAATAAGTAATTTCATGGTTCAAATTTAACTTAAAGCTATGAAAAAAACTCATGTTTTTTTTATTCTTGCTCCCTTAGCCAATAGTATAGGCTTAAAAATAAGAGAATGGACAAGAATTAGTGTAAAAAAAATTATCTTTGAAACTTATAAGAGAACAAAAACAAACATGGACAGAAATACCCTGATAGGAATCGTATTAATTATTGGAATATTATTCACATTTCAAATAATGAATCAACCCTCAGAAGAGGAACTTAACGAAAGAAGAATTCAACAAGAACAAGCTTTTTTGGCAGATAGCATTGCAAAAGTAGAGAAGATGGCCTTAGTAAACTCTCAGCCAGATGTAGCCGAAATAGATTCTACATTAACCTCAGAAGAAAGAGATTCGATTGCAGCAGTAAAATTAGCTGAAAACAACAGTGTTTTAACTCAAAAGTATAATGTTTTTGCTCCAGCCGCTCAAGGCAGCGATGATTATTTTACTATCGAAAATGAAGACTTAATTCTTACCATAGCAAGCAAAGGAGGTAAAATTGTGAAGACTGAACTGAAAAAATATCAGAATTACACAAGTTACATGGTTGCCAAAGATTCTTTGAAAGATATTCCTGTAAAGGATTTGCCAATCCTTCAGCCACTTCAATTGTTTGATGAAGATTCCAGCGACATGTATTTCAATTTTGAAATGAAAAGCTCAAAAGATATCAAAACGAATGAGTTATTTTTTGTTCCTATTAAAAAGGAGAATGACAAAATTGTATTGAGAGCACAAACTAGTCAGGAAGGAAGTTTTATTGAAATGAATTATTCGTTAACCGAAAATTACAACGTAGAGTATTCTATAGATTTTGTAGGGTTAGAAGGAATAGTGGATGGTGATGAGATGAAATTTAACTGGGAAATGAAATCCCTGATTACAGAAAAAGAAGCAGAAGGACAGAGCAGAATGAGTAGTGTGTTTTACAAACCAAGTGACGATGGAAGAACTTACTTGAGTGAAATGACTGAAGATTCGGAAGAATTGGAATCTAAAACGGATTGGGTTGCTTTTAAACATTGCTACTTTTCGAGTGTTGTAATCTCCAAAGAAGGATTTGAAAAAGGAGGTTCTGTATTTTCTAGACCATTAAAAACTGGTACTTACTCAGATGAATACAAAGCAGAATTAAATGTTGGAACAGAAATAGACAACCGAACTAGTATTCCTTTGACATTCTTTTTTGGTCCAAATGATTACGATATTTTAGCATCTCATGAGAATGAAATGGAAGATATTATTGATTTAGGTTGGGGAATTTTTAGATGGACAGCAAAGTGGTTGATTAAGCCAATTTTTAATTTCTTGAACAATTTTGGACTTGCAATGGGACTTATTATTCTACTTGTAACTTTGGCGGTGCGATTGATTATCTTGCCATTGACATATAAAAACTATAAGTCGAGTGCAAAAATGAAAGTTTTGAAACCAGAAATCACTAAAATAAACGAAAAGTTTAAAGATGGTGACATGGCAGAAAAACAAAGAGAAACTATGGCGCTTTACAGAAAGTCAGGAGTAAATCCAATGGCGGGATGTTTGCCTATTTTTATTCAAATGCCAATTCTTTTAGCAGTCTTTAAGTTTTTCCCTTCCAACATAGATTTAAGACAGCGTTCTTTCCTTTGGGCAGAAGATTTATCTACTTACGAATCAATTTATGATTTAGGTTTTAATATCCCAGCCTACGGAGATCACGTGAGTTTATTCACTTTATTGATGTGTATTTCTACTATTTTCTATACCAAAATGAATAGTAGCCAAATGAGTATGCCGTCTCAGCCAGGAATGCCAAATATGAAGGTAATTATGTACCTGATGCCGCTGATGATGTTATTCTTCCTGAATAGCTTCTCAGCAGGTCTTACATACTACTATTTGTGTGGAAACCTTGTAACAATGGGACTTATGCTATTGGTAAAAAAGTATATGATTGATGAAAATAAAATTAGAGCTACCATCGAATTGAACAAAACAAAGCCTAAAAAACAATCTGCTTTTCAAAAGAGAATGGAAGAGGCAATGAAGCAACAACAAGCTGTTCAGAAATCGAAGAAGTAATAAGTGGAATCTATTTTGTTTCGATCAATAAAAAAATAATATTATTATTATGAGAAATATAACTTATGCAATCATCTTAGTAACAGTCTTATTTAGTTTTGGATGTAAATCAAAAAAACAACAAGGTGTGGCGAATGAGATAGAAATCGTAAAAAAAACCAACGAGCAGAAATCTAAAAAAGAGTCGAGTAAATATGCCTCAGCTGAATCTAAAGATATGGAAAGTCCAGAGTTTGCTGAATTGATTTTAGTTTCTCTTTCAAAAACCTCTTGTTTTGGTGCTTGTCCTTCATTTAATTTTACGGTCTTTGCAAATGGAACAGCACAATACGATGGTTTAAGTAATGTGGCTAGGTTAGGTAAATACAAAGCGAAAATTAACAAAGAAGATATTAATCAATTGTTGAATGAAGCTTCTGCTGTTGGATATTTTTCACTCAAAGATAAGTATGACAGTGAATTTGTCTCTGATGTACCTAGCGCCACTACTTACCTTAATTTAGAAGGGAAAGAGAAAAAAGTTATCTGTAGGTATGAGTGCGATGACCGAATAAAAAAGGTGAATAAAATGATTGAAGTTTTAATCGAAAAAATAAAGTGGAAACTAGCCGAATAATTTTATTTATAGCATCGAAAAGAACTATTCCTTGGTAATTAAAAAACAAGGAATTTTTTTTTGTAATTTAGAGAAGGATTAAATTTTTGTATTTATGAAAAGCACGTTACTCTTTTTTTTTATTTTTTTTTCTCTGGGGTCTTTTTCTCAAAGTAAAAACTTCCGACTATTGGGGAATTGGAATGACACGACAATTCCATCCAATGCTGGGGGATTTACCTACAACGAAGTATTTGGATTCGAAATGAATGGAGTGGAGTATGCAGTTTTGGGTTCTACGCAAGGAACGCATATTATAGATGTTTCTGATCCGAATAATTTAGTAGAAAAAGATTTTGTTCCAGGGCAATACCGCGGAAATGTAACCCACAGAGATTTTGATGTGCGAAATGGATATTTGTATATGGTTTGCGACCAGGCAAATAGTAGTTTGCAAATAGCAGATTTATCCTTTTTGCCAGATTCCGTTCATGTGGTGTATGACAGTACCAATTTAATTATAAGATCTCATAATATTTTCATTGATTCTGCTCATGATATTCTTTATTCTTGTGGTGGAAATACACAAATAGGATCTAATGAACTCAGATTAATAGATATTTCTAACCCTTCTTCACCCGTTTTAATTACTGATTTACAAAATGATGTAGTCTGGTGGAGTTCTTTCGTAGGATATGTTCATGATATTTTTGTGAAGGACAATATCGCCTACACCAATGACGAAAATGCAATGCACATTATAGATTTTAATAATCCAACAAGCCCCATTGTTTTAGGTTCGATTTCCAGCTATTCTGATCAAGGATATAATCATTCTGGGTATTTGATGAATGATGACACAACCTATGTGATGTGTGATGAAACTCACGGAAAAAGAACCAAATTTATGGATGTTTCGGATATGTCCAACATTCAAGTTACAGATTTGGAAGGTCCAGCTTTGCCTAATAATTTTCAAATTCCTCACAATCCTATAATAAAAGGAAATTTGGCTTACATCAGTTACTATTATGATGGAGTGCAGGTGTATGATATTTCTGATAAATACAATGTAAAAAACATAGGGTATTACGATACTTACCGAGGTCCTAATGCTGCAGGTGGAGAAGGATGTTGGGGAGTTTATCCTTTATTGAGTTCAGGAAAAATTTTAGCTTCGGACAGAAGAAGAGGATTATTTGTTTTGGAGCACTTGACACCTCCAATCGTAAATTTTAATGAAGCTAGTTTCTCAAATTCGGAGGCTGATGGATTGCAGTATGTTTCATTCAATTTATCTAATGAATTGGATGATTTGGTAACCGTAACAATAGATATTGATACTGCAAACAGCACAGCAAAAAGAAATCAAGATTTCACTTCAACTTCTGTTTACCCGAAGACTTTCTCTTTTTCTGGTGGAAAAATATCCGATAGTCTGTCTTTGTTTATAGTTGATGATATGGATATAGAACCAACAGAAACAATCATTTTTACAATAAAAACCGTAACAAACGGAAAAATTGGTTCAATTTCTAGCGATACTATATTTATTCAGGACAATGAGCTGGTGGGAGTAGAGGTAAATTCAATTTCAAGAATTTCTATGTTTCCAAATCCAGTGAGCGAAGGAGAACAAGTTCGTTTTTCGGAAAGTACACAGTTTACTTTGTTGGATGTAAGCGGTAAGATAATTCAAGAAAATAAATCGAACAGATTAGAAACTTTAGGATTGCCCAAAGGAGTTTATTTGGTCCGTTACGAGAACAAAACGGAAAAATTAATAATTCAATAATTTTTGAAAAGAGATAAATACATAGTGTTTGTGTTGTTTCTTTTGAGCTATACTTTAGTTTGCGGACAGGATATACATTTTTCTCAGTTCTACAATTCGCCACTCACGCTAAACCCAGCAAACACAGCTTCGTTTGATGGAGATTATAGATTTGCAGGTAACTACCGAAACCAGTGGAATGCGGTAACCGTTCCTTTTGCCACATTTAGCATGACAGGCGATATAAATAATGCATTTGGGGTTAATGGATTGGGAATTGGTGCGGTTTTTAATCATGACAATACTGGGGATTCAAAATTCACCACCACTGTTGTGAATGTTAGCGGAAGTTACAGAATAAAAATTAATGACAATCGTTTTCTTACACTAGGAATTCAGTCTGGAATAACGAATAAAAACTTGAGTTATGATGAGTTGAGATTTGATGCCCAATACAATGGTTTTTCTTTTCAGCAAGGATTGCCAAGCAGAGAGAGTTTTTCATCCAATCGACAAACTTTTTTTAATCTACATTCTGGGATTCGTTTCCAACAAAAAATAGATGAAAGGAATGAATTCAAGCTTGGAGTTGGGCTCTTTAATTTGACAAAACCAACCGAGAGCTATTTTGATAATCAAGCCATAGAATTGGACAGAAGATTTGTGGCGAATGCAAGTTATCAATTTGATGTTTCTTCTGAAATTGATTTGGTTCCTACTATGTTTTTTATGGCTCAAGGCACTTATTTTGAGTACATTCTAGGGGTTCGAGGGAAATATATTTTGAGCGATGCAGTGGGAGCAAAGCAAGCAGCTTACATTGGTTTGTTTTTTAGAACCAAAGATGCAGGATTTATTACTGCCGAATACGACTACAATAATTGGCACTTTGGATTGAGTTACGACATTAATTTATCTACACTAAGGCAAGCCAGTAATGGTAGAGGAGGAATTGAATTCTCGGCAATTTATATATTGAAGCAATTGAAAGTAACCTCAGAAAAATTTAAAAGATGTCCTGATTATTTATGAGAAATTCTTTGTACATAGCAGTTTTTCTTAGTTTTATTTTATCCCTCACAGGATTGGGTCAGTCAAGGAATCAATACCTTAAAATTGCCGACAAATGTTTTGAAAAAAATGATTTTGTTTGTGCTTCAGTCCATTACAAAACCGCTTTAGCCTACGACTCTTTAGATACAGAGGTACTGTTTAGATATGCTCAATCACTTCGTTTGTCCAATGAATATCCTAGCGCTTTGTATTATTATCAAAAAATATATAAAAAAGATGGAGGAAGAGAGTATCCAAAAGCAGTATTTTGGTTGGCTACTTTGCAAAAAATAAATGGAGATTATCTCGAGAGTTATAAAACTTGGAAGCAAGTAAAAACGATTTACAGAAAGAGTAATTCGTACGAAAATAAAAAAGCAAAACAAGAGATAAAGGCTTTGGCATTTGCGCGAAGGGCAGAGAAATTTAGAAACGATGCACAAGTAGTGAATTTGGGTAATGGAGTAAATTCTGGAGCTTCCGAAATTAGTCCTATTTCTTTTGGTGATAAATTGATTTTTGCTTCTTTAAGAGCCAAAAATATGGGCGAAAATGGTGAGGTTTTTGATGAATTGTATGCTTTCAAACTGTACGAAGCTGAACTCAAAGATTCAGTTTGGATGCAATCAGGAGATTTACCCATGGTCATTAATTCTCCTCAATATCAGGTTGCAAATGGTTGTTTTAATGAATCCAAAACCGAGTTTTATTTCACTCGTTGTGGAAAAAATGCACCTTGTGATATTTTTGTTTCTAAGTATGAAAACGGAAAATGGAAAGAACCTAAAAAATTAAAACTTAATGAAGGTTTGTCTACAGAAACTCAGCCAATGAGCTGTGAGATAAATGGAGAAGAATATTTGTTTTTTTCATCGGATAGAAAAGGAGGAATGGGAGGAATGGACATTTGGTATTCTAAAAAAAATGAGAATAAAGAATTCGAAAACCCAATAAATGTAGGAGATGCAATCAATTCGCCTGACAACGAAGTCACTCCTTTTTATGATGTTCATTCGGGAAGTTTATTCTTTAGTTCGGATTGGCATCCTGGGCTTGGTGGGTTTGATGTTTTTAGTTCAAAAGGAACTCCTTTGAGGTTCTCAAGACCAAAAAATATGGGAGCTCCCATTAATTCACGGTGGAATGATTTGTATTATTTTGTGGATAACCAAAAAGAAGTAAATTACTTAGCATCAAACAGAGCAGATTTGAGTATCAACAAACAATCTACTTGCTGCAATGACATTTATTCTGTCACTTTTCCGAAAGAAATAGAACCTACTGAGATTGAAATTAAAACTTTGGATCAACTGAATGATTACCTGCCTGTGACGCTTTATTTTCATAACGACAGACCAAATCCCAAAACAACAAGCACAACAACCAATCTCAATTATCTGTCAACGTACAAAGATTATATCGCTTTATTACCTGATTATGAAACAGAATATTCCAAAGGAATGACGGGTATAAAAGAAGAGGAAGCAATTCTTGATATTCAAGATTTTTTTAAGGAATATGTGGAAAAAGGAGTGAAAGATTTAGCTTTATTTACCGAATTGTTGTTTTTGGAACTAAAAAAAGGAACAGAGGTTGAGCTGACAGTGAAAGGATTTGCAAGTCCTTTAGCTAAAACGGATTACAATGTAAATTTGACAGAAAGAAGAATTTCTAGTTTGATTAATTACCTGTCGGAGATAGATGAAGGAAAATTTCTTCCTTATCTTAACAATAATAATTTGACAATAAAGAGAGTGCCGTTTGGAGAATATACTGCGAGTAAACTGGTAAGCGATAACCTGAATGACAAAAGAAATTCGGTGTACAGTAGAGCAGCGGCTCTTGAAAGAAAAATTGAAATACAATCAGTAAACTTGAAAAGTAAAACAGACTCTTTGCCACACATTTCTTTTGATAAAGAGATTTTGAATCTGGGAAAAAGAAAAAAAGGAAAACCAATTGAGGTTGAATTTGAAATAGAAAACACAGGAAATGCTCCGCTCGAAGTTTATAATGTAGAAGGTTCGTGCAGTTGCACAGTCATTGAACAAGGTGAGTTTACCATACTGCAAGGAGAAAAACGAAGGATAAAAGCGGAGATAAATACGGAGGAACTTTTTGGAGAATTAACTAAAAAGATTACCGTGTTTTCCAATTCAGAACCCAAAGAAAAAACCTTTGTGGTTATTTTTGAAATAATAGAAAACAACTAAAATATGCCATATTTTGACAGATATATTAAGCTTTCAACCTCTTCAGATATTGAAACAACTTTGGTCGAGAGCCACAATCATTTGGTTCAATTGATACAATCTTTTTCTGAGGAAGAGATGAATTTTGCTTACGAGGAAGGAAAATGGACTATCAAAGATTTAACACAACATTTGATAGATACCGAACGCATATTTGTTTATCGTGCTTTGCGTTTTGCGAGAAATGACAAAACAGAGCTGCCCGGATATGACCACGATTTGTACGCTCAAGAATCCAATGCAAATGGTAAATTTAAAGATCAATTATTGAAAGAGTTTGTGGCGGTTCATAGATCAACAATTATGTTTTTTAATCAATTGTCAAATGAGGCATTAAAACGAAAAGGACAGGCAAGTGGCGAGGAATTATCAGTGGAAATGATTGCTCACATAATTGCAGGGCACACACAGCATCACTTGTCTGTGATTGAGGAAAAGTACATCCCTAAAATGTAAAATATGAAAATTTTTGTACTCATATCTGGATTGTTTTTTGGGATAATTGCCCAATCTCAGGTTTTGGTTCCTCAACAAGTCATGTTTCCAACTTCGCAAGGAGATAGCCTAGAAGTAGATGTTTATTTACCCAATTCTACTAGTTCATTCCCAGTTATTTTAATCCAGACTCCTTACGATAAGAATAGATTTAGACTTGGCTTACCTTTAGGAATACAAAGAAATTTATCTTCGAGTAATTATGCTGTAGTTATTATGGATTGGAGAGGAAGATTTTCAAATTTATCCAAAGCAATTCCAGGATTAGGGACAGGTCAGGATGGATATGATTTGGTGGAGTGGATAGCTAGTCAATCTTGGAGTACAGGAAAAATTGGAACTTGGGGCCCTTCGGCATTAGGAAGTGTACAGTTTGAAACAGCTAAAAAACAACCTCCACATCTTACTTGTGCTGTTCCTCTGGTTGCTGCTCCTCATTTTATGTACGAACATTATTATTCAGGAGGTGCAGCGAGAACCGAATTGATAGATCAATTGGATATTTTAGGATTTGGAATTACCTCTACAATTTCAAACAATCCTTATTATAATGCAACTTGGTCCTTTATCGAATCCTTTTCTATTTATCCAGATAGTATTCAGATTCCGATGTTGATGATAGGAGGATGGTACGATCACAATACAGAATCTACTATTTTTCAATACGATACGTGCACAAAAAAATCTGTATTACCTTCTGGTACAAAGCATCATTTGTTGATGGGACCTTGGACTCATGGCGGAAATGGAACTTCCTATGTGGGTTCATCTAATCAAGGACAGCTCAGTTATCCTAACGGAGAGGGAGTGAGTGATTCAGTTGCTATGCAGTTTTTTGATTTTCATTTGAGAAATATTAATAACAATTGGAATGCACAATTACCTGTTATGTATTATCAAATGGGAGATGAGCAGTGGCTAGAAGATACGCAATGGCCAGTAAATTATACCACTCCAACCAATTATTATCTTCAAGCTGATGGAAGTCTTCAAACGAGCCAATCGATAAGAGATAGCCTTACTTTTTCTTACAATCCTAACTCTCCTTCGCCTACCATTGGCGGGGCAACCATGAGAAATGATTTGGTTCAAGGCCCATACGATCAGGTGCCGGCAGTAGAATCACGATTTGATTTAGTCACTTTCGAAACTTCTATTTCTTCTCAGGATTTAAAAATTAAAGGAAAACCAGAGGCACATTTTTATATCAGTTCGGACAGAAAAGATACTGATGTTGCAGTTCGATTAACTGAGGTATATCCAGATGGTCGCTCAATGATTATTATGGATGGAATCCAAAGAATGAGATTCCGAAATGGATTTCGTATTACCGATACCGCTTTTATGCAACCGGGAATGGTATATCCGGTGAGTATCGAGTTACAAAGTACTGCAATTACTATAAAAGCGGGAAATAAATTACGACTGATTGTGACTAGTAGCAATTATCCCAGGTACAACAGAAATATGAATAATGGTGGCGAAATGTATCCTGGTAACAACTTAGATTCTGTTTTGAATCCATTATTTGTGGTAAATAAAGTTCACGTAGGTGGTGCAACTCCTAGTAGATTGATTTTACCAATTGACAATACAAATACGAGTATTTCAACTTATGAATTGCAGAAAGTTTCAGTATATCCAAATCCTAGTTCTGGTATTTTTAATGTTCAGTCTGCTGAAAAATTCCTTGAGGTAAAGTTGATGGATTTATCTGGTAAGTTTCTTGAATTGAAATATGATAATTTAGGATCATTTGATATTTCAGAATTTCAAAAAGGTGTATATATTTTATTAATTAAAACAGAAAAAGGAATAATCAGTAAAAAAATAATTAAACAATAATGCTCAAATTAATAAACTATATTCTTTTTTTCTCCCTCACATTTTCCAGTTTCAGTCAAAAGAAATGGAATTTTTTGATTGCTGATAATTTGCAGTTTAGAGATGAAATTAACGCGCAATACAAAGATTCTGTTCATTCACCGCTGACCAAAGCAGCAAGAGATCAATTCACGACCTTGCCTTTTTTCTCAATAGATACAAATTATTATATCAGGGCTAAATTTGTAAAAATTGAAAAGGGAAGAGTGATTAAAATGAAGACGTCAACAAGCAGAAAACCGACTTACAGAGTGTATGGAAAAGCAATCTTCACATTGCGCGATACCAACCACGAAATCTTATTGTACCAAAATATCGAACTTGTGAAAAAAGAAGGTTTTGAAGATTTTTTATTTTTTCCATTCAATGATTTTACCAACGGTGGTGAGACATACGGAGGCGGAAGGTATTTAGATTTAAAAATACCCCAAAACGATGAACTTATTCTGGATTTTAATAAAGCGTATAATCCATATTGCGCCTACACGGATGGATATTCTTGTCCGATTCCCCCAAAAGAAAATTCACTCCAAACTTATATCAAAGCGGGTGTGAAATATTCCGACAAAGATCATTAAAAGTATCATTATTGCAATGCTAATGATTTTTTGTTCGACTCAATAATTTGATTGAATGGAATATCAAAAATAGTTTTATATTTAGCAATGAGTTTAGAAAAAGGAAACAAAAAAACTATCCGTGGTTGGATGATGTACGACTGGGCAAATTCAGTTTATAATTTGGTAATAAGTTCGGCAATATTTCCGATTTTTTATGAAGGAATGACCAAAACAAATGGGAGGGAAGTTTATGTAAATGGACATAAACAAGTTATGGTAGAAGCATTTGGTTTTGAGTGGATCAATACTTCATTAATTACTTATGTTGGAGCTCTTGGTTTTTTGTTAGTAGCTATTATTTCTCCCATTCTTTCTGGTGTGGCTGATTATATTGGACGAAAAAAAATGTTCATGCGGATTTTTGCTTACATCGGTTCATTTTCATGCATGGGATTGTATTTTTTTCAGTACGAAAGCATTGAGCTTGGATTTTTATTCTACTTTTTTGCATTAATAGGATTTTGGGGAAGTTTGGTTTTTTACAATGCCTATTTACCAGAAATTGCGGACAAAAAAGACCACGATCGAATAAGTGCTGGAGGGTTTTCGATGGGGTATATCGGCAGTGTTTTGTTGTTGATTGTTTGTCTGATGTTGGTAATGAATAGCGAGAAACTTGATATCACTAAAGGAGAAGCTTCTCAAATAGGATTTTTACTAACTGGAATTTGGTGGTTTGGGTTTAGTCATGTTTTCTTTTACAGAATAAGAGATACGTGGGATAAATACACTGTTTCAAGCCATATTTTGGGAAATGGATTTAGAGAGTTGAAATCGGTTTACAAAGAATTCATGGCAGACATTCGATTAAAAAGATTTTTACCTGCTTTTTTTATGTTGAGTACTGGAGTACAAACTGTAATGCTTGTGGCAGTTTATTTTGCCGCCAAAGAAATTGCATGGCCATCAGAAGATGACAAATCATCGGGATTGATAATTAGTATTTTGTTGATACAACTTATTGCGATTCCGGGAGCAATGGGAATGGCGAGAGTTTCCAAAGCAATTGGCAATATAAAAACATTACAAATAATTTTGTTTGCTTGGATTTGTATCGTGGTTTGGGCTTACTTTATCGTCACTCCAGTTGAATTTTATTTCACTGCCGCAATGGTAGGAATGGTAATGGGAGCTGTACAATCCATTTCTCGTTCTACCTACTCCAAATTCTTGCCAGCAACCGAAGATACATCCTCGTATTTCAGTTTTTATGACGTCACCGAGAAACTGGCTATCGTTGTAGGAATGTTTATGTTCGGATTTTTGGAACAGATTACCGGTAGCATGAGAAATTCCATAATATGTATTGCAGTATTTTTTATCCTCGCGTTTGTATTATTAAGTTTTGTACCAAAGGATAAAGTAGAAAAGCTAGTTAAATAAGCCCATTATGTCTCATTCCGCCAATCGGGTGTTCGTATCAGTTTCTAATGATTTATTCTCGGATATGAGAGTAGATAAAATTTGCAACACGCTTGTTTCAATGGGGTTTGAAGTAACTTTAGTTGGCCGAAAACTATCAGATAGTTTGGAATTGTCACCAAGGAATTACCAAACCAAAAGAATAAAATTGATCTTCAAAAAAGGAGCTTTGTTTTATGCAGAATTGAATTTAAGACTGTTTTTTTATCTCTTGTTCAAAAAACAAGGTGTTTTATTGTCCAATGACTTAGATACTTTGTTGGCTAATTATTGGGTTTCAAAACTCAGAGGTTCTGAATTGGTTTACGATTCTCACGAATATTTCACCGAAGTTCCGGAACTGAAAGAGGGATCTTTTTCTAAAAATATTTGGCTGAAAATTGAACGATTTATTTTTCCTAAATTAAAGTCGGTGTATACCGTGTGTGATTCCATTGCTTATACTTACAAGGAGAAATATGGAGTAGATGTAAAAGTTGTGAGGAATATCCCAAGAAGAAAAGAGAAAGTGAATTATGTATCGAGAGCCGAATTGGGATTGCCATCAGACAAACACATTTTATTGCTGCAAGGTGCAGGTATAAATTTGGACAGAGGAG
>JAHEIE010000003.1 GCA_024639505.1 Crocinitomicaceae bacterium | reverse complement strand
ACAATCTGGTGGATTTTTAATGATCGAGGAAATATCCATACAGAATCAGGTGGAGAGCCAATTGGTATGGAAATTAGAGGTCAAGCGTTCTCGTTTGCAACAAATGATGAGATAAATGACATGACTTTTTACAATTATGAATTGATAAATAGATCTACACAGACTTTATTTGATACTTATTTCGGACAGAATGTTGATACAGATTTGGGTTGTGCACAAGATGATTACGTAGGTTGTGATGTAGGAAGAGGTTTAGGATATGCCTACAATGCTGATGCAACAGATGATAATTGTTCCAATGGTGCAGTTCCTTACGGAAGTAACCCACCAGCAGTAGGAATTGATTTTTTTGAAGGACCTTACCAAGACAATGATGGAGTAGCTAACCCATACTTTGTAAATGGTTCTCAGAATTTCTTAACTGAGGCAATACCTGGAAATGGAATTGGATATGGAGATTCGGTTGTAGATAATGAAAGATTTGGAATGAGACGTTTTGTTTATTATAACAATTCTGCTGGAGGGAATCAAAGCGACCCAGATAACCAAATAGAACATTACAATTACCTAAGAGGTTTATGGAAAGATGGTGTTAAATTCCAGTATGGAGGAAATGCTTATCCAGCACCAATTGGTACATCTACTTCCGGAGTTGATTGTGACTTCATGTTCCCAAGTGATCCTGCAACAGGAAGAAATACCGATCCAGAAGGATGGGGTACAGGAGGTAATACGGCTGTAGCTGCTTTGCCTTGGTCAGAATCTTCAGTAGGAAACGCAGCAGGAGATAGAAGATTTTTGCAATCGGCCGGTCCATTTATTTTGGAGCCAGGTGCATTGAACAATATTACTGTTGGTGTAGTTTATGGAAGAGGAACAAGCGGAAACTTATCGGCTATTGCCAAGTTGACTCAAGCAGATGATAAAGCACAAAGTTTATTTGATAATTGTTTTGAAATTTTGGAGGGACCAGATGCCCCAAAACTTTCTATTCAAGAACTGGAGAACGAATTAATTCTTACAATCGATCCTAAAGCTAATGGTGGAGATATTGAAGCATATGCAAAATTAGATCCAACAATTGACACAAGTTTATTAGTAGATAGCTTGAAAGGAGTAAATGGAAAAAATAACTACTATACCTTTGAGGGTTACCAAGTGTACCAATTGAAAGATAATTCAGTTTCTGCCTCAGATATCTATGACATAGATAAATCAAGATTAGTAGCTCAGTTTGATATTGCAAATGGAGTAACTAAATTGATCAATTACACTGTGGACGCTGTTATGGGTGTTGGTGTCCCAGAATTGTTGGCTAATGGTGCTGATGAAGGAATTAAACATTCTTTCAGAGTAACAGAAGATTTGTTTGCCAAAGGAAATACAAGGTTAGTAAATCATAAAACGTATTATTACTTAATCATCGCATACGGATATAATGAATTTAAAAAATATGACCCAACCAACGCATTATCGTTAGATGGACAACAGAAACCTTACATCGCCTCAAGAAAAGGATTTGACGGAGGAGAAATAGCTGCTTATGCTGGAATTCCTCACATCCCTTCACCAGAGGCAGGAGGAACTGTTCAAAATGCAAGTTACGGTGATGGAGTAGAAATTACTAGACTTGAAGGTATGGGTAACGGAGGAAGAGAGTTAGACTTGACAGTTGAATCTAGAAATGAAATAGCGAGAAGCAACAGAGCGGATGAAGTTACTTATGCGGCAGGAAAAGGTCCAGTGGATATAAAAGTCATTGATCCATTGAACTTGATTGCAGACGAATATGAATTGAGATTTGTAAAAGATGCGAATAACAGATTGGATTCAGCAACTTGGGAATTAAAAAGTCTTTCTACTGGTGAAGTTTATACTTCAGAAGAAAGCATAGCACTTGGTTACGAACAATTATTCCCAGATCTTGGTTTCTCAATAGACATCGAGCAATATGTTCATCAAACTGTTTTAGTGAAAACTGATCCTGCTAGTGCAGGTGGTGCGGCTGAAAGAAGTACAAACTTAATTTCTTGGAGTCTAGAATATGCCGATCCTACTAAGGCTTGGTTGACAGGAATGCCAGATCAGGATGGAAATTCAGAATTTAACTGGATAAGAAGTGGGACGCAAATTAGTGATCCAGCTACACCAGATGGAGATTACAACGATTATCAAGGCTTGGATGACCAACAACAATTTGAAGGAATTGCAAATGGAACTTTCGCACCATTCAGATTAATGGGTTCTCAGCCAGTTCCTAACTCACCAGTGGGAGGAGTTGGAGAAGCATCAGGCGCTGTAAGATCATACAATGGTATGTTAGAGCTACATAGTATTGATGTAGTTTACACTAGGGATAAAAGTTTGTGGACTAGATGCGTTGTTCTTGAAACACAAGAAAGTGCAACTTTAGCGGAAGGTGGTGTAAGTAAGTTACGACCTAGGGCCGCAGCTTCTATCGATAAGGAAGGAAGACAAGCTGGAGATGCTGGTTACAATAGTAATGAAGGAGATTTGGTAAATGCAACAGGAATGGGATGGTTCCCAGGCTATGTAATTGATCTTGAAACTGGAGAAAGATTGAATGTAGCTTACGGAGAAGATTCGTGGCTTGCAGGAGACAACGGACGAGACATGATGTTTAACCCAACTTCGACTTTTTCTCAAGGTTTAGGTAGCTGGGTTGCAGGTGGGAAACACTATTTGTATGTATTCAGAAACCAGGATATTGTAACAGAGCCAATTATAATGGCAAATGATGCTAATCCAGTTACACAATATGACAATGGTCAAACTGTTTGGGATAAAATGAATAATGCAAGTCAGAGAGGACAGTTATGGAGATCTTGTATGTGGGTAGGAATACCAATGACAATTCCTGGAACAACTTTCTTGGGTACAGATGCAATATTGAAAGTGAGAGTAGAAACTGATTATGAGAGGTATGCTACCGGAGGAAATGTGGTAAATTTTGTTAGTTCGATTACGAACAACAATGAGGCTGCAAGCCAAAACGAATGGTTTAATTTGTATAAGTTTAATACAAATTCGGTTGCAACAGGAAAAGGAGTGTTAGACCAAGCTGAAACGGCTTTGGATATCATCAATGTAGTACCTAACCCTTACTACGCATACTCAAATTATGAGTCGAGTAGATTGGATTCTAGAATAAAGATTACAAATCTACCAGATAAGTGTACTGTTAAAATCTATAACGTTGGAGGTTCTTTAATTAGAACTCTAACTAAAGATGATCCTTTGACATCAATTGATTGGGATTTAAAGAATATAAACGGAGTTCCAATTGCTGGAGGTGTATACATTATTCATGTAGATGTACCAGAAGTAGGAGAAAAGGTGATTAAGTGGTTTGGTGCATTGAGACCACCAGATTTAACTAACTTCTAAGATTGGAAACTCGTAAATAAATTATTTAAAGAAACATACTTTTATGAAACTTAAATTAACAATACTATCAATTGCAACATTGTTTTCTGTAAATACTTTCGCAGGTAACGAAGACAGAATTGGTGCAGCAGGGGCAACTCAATTACTTATCAATCCATGGGGAAGAACTTCTGGATGGGGAAATGCTGGAGGTGCACATGTTAAAGGACTTGAGGCAATACAGCTGAATGTTGCGGGATTAGCTCTTGCTGGAAAAACCCAAATAGGGTTTAGTAATACAACTTGGATGCAATCTACCGATATTAAAATAAACTCTTTTGGTTTAGCTCAGCGTGTGGGCGAGTCTAGTGTATTGGGTGTAACAATAATGTCGACCAATTATGGAAATATTCCAATTACTACAGAAGAATTGCCTGAAGGAGGATTAGGAACGTTTTCTCCATCTAGTTTTTTGATGAACTTGGCTTACGCAAGAGAATTTTCGGCTTCCATTACGGGTGGTATAAACATCAAAATTCTTAATGAAGGAATTTCGAATGCTCGTTCATCAGGTATTGCATTTGATGCTGGTGTGAGATATGTAACTGGAGAAAATGACCAAATAAAAATTGGTTTGGCTCTTAAAAATGTTGGCCCTCCATTGAAGTTTAAAGGAGATGGTTTTGCAATAGAAACTATGAATCCTTTTACTGAAATTTCTACAACTACTGAACAAAGAACTGCAAACTTTGAATTGCCTTCATTGATTAATATTGCTGCAGCTTATGATTTCTTAATAAATGAGAATAACAAGTTGACAATGGCAGGAACTTTTACATCCAATTCTTTTCAGAGAGATCAGTTTAGTGTTGGAGGAGAGTATTCCTTGAATGCGAAGAAAATAGTAGTGATCTTGAGAGCTGGATTGGCTTATGAAGAAGGAATTTTTTCTGATGAAGAAACGCTTTCTGCACTTTCAGGTCCAACGGCTGGGGTTTCTTTGGATTTTCCTTTTGGAAAAAACGAATCTAGCATGGGGATTGATTACTCATACAGAACAGCTCCTGTTTTAGGAGGTATTCACACCGTGGGCGTTACTTTGAAGTTAGGAAGTAGTGATGAAGACTAGAAATCAAATGGTTTAAGTAACTTGTAAATAAAAAATTTGTATATTTGTATATGCACAGAATTAAAAAGAGAGTCGAGAGATTCTCTTTTTTTGCGTTATACAAATACCTTTAAACGAACAGAATATGTCAGATATTACTTACTATACCGAGCAAGGATTAAAATCTTTGAAAGATGAATTACATCAGTTAGAGGCTTTTGAAAGACCCAGAGTTTCTCAACAAATAGCTGAAGCCAGAGATAAGGGTGATTTGTCTGAGAACGCGGAGTACGATGCTGCAAAAGAAGCTCAAGGATTGTTAGAAATGAAAATTTCTCAGTTGAAGACATTAATTTCAACAGCAAGAGTGTTGGATGATTCTGAAATGGACACAACAAAAGTTTTGATTTTGTCTAAAGTTAAAATCAAGAATCTGAAAAACGGAATGGAAGTTCAATATACTTTGGTGGCAGAAAATGAAGCTAATTTGAAGGAAAAGAAAATTTCTGTAGATTCTCCTATTGGAAAAGGATTACTTGGTCATAGTGTGGGTGATGTTGCGGATGTGCAAACACCTGGAGGAGTTATTCAGTTCGAAATCATTGATATTAGTAGGTAATGGCGACACTTTTTACAAAAATAATTGAAGGTGAAATCCCTTGTTATAAAATAGCAGAGAATGATAGTTTCTTGGCGTTTTTAGATATTAATCCACTAGCAAAAGGTCATACTCTAGTAATACCTAAAGTAGAAATTGATTACATTTTTGATGTGAGTGATGACAAGCTAAGTGAAATGATAGTTTTTTCAAAAAAAGTAGCTCTAATGATAGAAAAGAAGATTTCTTGTAAGCGAATGGGAGTTGCTGTGATTGGTTTAGAAGTCCCTCACGCACATATTCACTTGGTTCCTTTAAATTCTGTTGAGGATATCAATTTTTCGCGACCTAAGCTCTCTTTTACAAGTGAAGAAATGGAGGAGACGCTGCAATCTATTTTATCATAATCAAATTCGGGATGTAGCTTAGTCCGGTTAAAGTGCTGGTCTGGGGGACCAGAGATCGGAGGTTCGAATCCTCTCATCCCGACAAATACAATTCAAAAAAAGCCTTGTTACTGAACAGTAACAAGGCTTTTTTTGTTGAATCCGAGATTTATTTAGGATTCAATTTAAGAATAGGAATTATTACTTCTTCCATTGATATTCCTCCGTGCTGAAAAGTGTCTTTGTAAAAATTTACGTAGTAATTGTAATTGTTTGGATAGGCCAAGAAAGTATCTTCTTTGGCAAATATGTAACGTGTATTTTGATTTAATTTAGGCAAAAAGGCATCGTCTGGGTTTGCAACCTCAAATACTTCTTTGGTATTGTAACTCATGTTTTTTCCTAACTTGTAACGCAAGTTTGTATTTACATTTTTATCTCCAACAACCTTAACAGGATTGCTCACTTTTATCATTCCATGGTCAGTAGTAATAATTAATTGCAAGCCGTTTTCATGAATCTTTTGAACTATTTCTTGAAGAGGAGAGTGCTTATACCACGATTCAGTAATGGAACGGTAAGCAGAATTATCATCAGCCAATTCTTTGATTACTTCCATGTCTGTTCTGGCATGCGAAAGCATATCTACGAAATTATACACGATTACATTGAAATCATTTTTTAGTAAATCAGAAAAATTATCAACCAATTTCTTTCCTTTTTGATTGTTTGTAATCTTGGTGTAAGATGTTTTTAGGCCAAGACCCATTCTTTTCATTTGATCATTCAAGAAGTCCTCTTCAAAATTGTTTTTTCCTCCTTCGTCTTCCTCTTCAACCCATTTACTTGGAAATCTTTTTCTGATTTCAGAAGGCATGAGACCAGCAAAAATTGAATTACGGGCATATTGAGTAGCGGTAGGTAAAATACTGAAATAAGTATCCTCTTCTGTTACGTCAAAATACTCAGAAAACAGAGGTTTTAAAACTTTCCATTGGTCGTAACGGAAGTTATCAATTACCAACAGAAATGAAGGCTTCTCTTTGATAGATGGCGCTATTTTTTTTTGAAATAAGGTATGTGATAAAACAGGAGTTTCGTCAGAAGTTCCATTGAGCCAATCCAAGTAGTTGTTTTCGATGAAACGAGCAAAAAGAAGATTCGCCTCTTTTTTTTGCATTTCAAAAATTTCCATCATGCTCTTGTCTTGAGATTTATCCATCTGTAACTCCCAATAAACGAGCTGTTCGTTAAGTTCTTTCCAGTCATTGATATCCAAATTCCCCATCAGTTTCATTCCTATGTTTCTGAATTCCTGCTGATATCCTGAGGTGGTTTCTTCACTTATCAATCGAGATTGATCTGTATTCTTTTTTACAGCAAGCAAAATTTGATGAGGATTCACGGGTTTAATTAGATAATCAGATATGTTTTTTCCAATTGCACTTTCCATGATAGATTCTTCCTCACTTTTTGTTATCATAATGATAGGTAAGTTGGGACTTATTCTTTTGATTTCTGTAAGTGCTTCCAAGCCCGAAATTCCTGGCATGTTTTCGTCCAAGAAAACCAAATCATAGGATTTTTCTTTTACCATATCAATTGCTTCACTTCCATTATTTATCGTGTCTACCTCACAGTTTTTTTGTTCCAAGAACATAATGTGAGGCTTTAATAAATCAATTTCGTCATCAGCCCATAAAATTCTTACTGCCATATTTTTTGTTTAACTCTAAGGGAATATAAACTAATTCCTTCAAGTGGTTTAATATTCTTATTTTTGTAAATATATTGCTTATTTCTGCCCTCGAGGGGTAACTTGTAAAAAAACCTACAAGATAATTGCTTAACTTTTATCTTTGTAAAATAATTCTAAATGAAAATACTTAACGACCCGATATACGGATTTATTACTATCAAGCATCCAATTTTATTGAAGCTGATTGATCATCCCTATTTTCAACGACTCAATAGAATTAAACAATTGGGTTTATCTTATTTAGTTTATCCGGGAGCGCATCACACAAGATTTCATCATGCAATTGGAGCCATGCATCTTATGCAGCAAGCTCTTGAGGTGCTAAAGGTAAAAAACGTGAAGATTACAGAGGAAGAAGAAGTAGGAGTATTAATTGCGATTTTGTTGCATGACATTGGTCACGGACCATTTTCTCATGCATTGGAACATACTCTAGTATCTGGAGTGAATCACGAAGATTTGTCTATTATTTTGATGGATAAATTAAATGAAGAATTTGAAGGAAAACTGAATCTAGGTATTCAGATATTTAGAAATACCTATTCAAAAAAATTCTTACATCAATTAGTTTCTTCTCAGTTGGATATGGATAGATTGGATTATCTCAAGAGAGATAGTTTTTATAGTGGAGTTTCTGAGGGAGTTGTGAGTAGCGACAGAATAATTAACATGCTGAATGTGCATGAAGATCAATTGGTGATCGAAGAAAAAGGAATTTATTCAATAGAGAAATTTATTGTTGCCCGCAGGCTCATGTATTGGCAAGTATATTTACACAAAACTGTTTTGGCGGCAGAGAACTTATTGGTCGAAATATTAAAAAGAGCCAATTTCCTGGCAAGTCAAGGCGAAGAATTGTTTGCAAGTCCAGTTTTAAAAAAATTCTTGTACAACAACTATACAAAGGAAGATTTTAATAAAGAAGAGGTGATCTATCAATTTACCATGCTAGATGATTCAGATATTTACAGTGCAATCAAAGCTTGGTGCGATCATCCAGACAAAACATTGTCGGTTATTTCTAGGAATTTAATTGACAGAAAACTCCCAAAAATTGCCATTCAAAAACTACCTTTCGAAAATGAAAGAATAGAGAAATTGAAGGAAATGGTAAAAGAAAAGTATCAAATTAGTGAAGTTGAAATAGGACATTTGGTTTTCAACTCTGAAATAGCAAACAATGCTTACAACGCTAAAAAAGATATTATTTTAATAAAATATAAAAATGGATCGGTGCTGAATATTACAGATGCTTCTGATAATTTTAATATTCAAGCATTGACCGAATCTGTGAAAAAGTATTTTATCTGTTACCCAAAAGAATTTAGGAATAAATGGTGAAACTGATTCGATATATATTATTTCCTTTCTCTCTTATTTATGGATTGATAACCTTTGTCAGGAATTTTATGTTCGATAAAAAAATTCTCAAATCAAGTAGTTTTGATGTCAAAACTATTTTGGTAGGCAATATTTCGGCAGGCGGAACAGGTAAGACTCCTCATATAGAATATTTAATACGACTTTTGAAACCAGAATATAAACTAGCAACTTTGTCTAGAGGCTACGGCCGAAAAAGCTCAGGGTTTTTGCTTGCAAATGACAATTCAACAGCCAAAGATATTGGAGATGAACCACTTCAGTTTCATCATAAATTTTCTGAAATTCAAGTAGCTGTAGATGCCAAAAGAGTGAGCGGAATTATAGAGTTGATGAGTCAGGAGGATTCGCCAGAAATCGTATTGCTGGATGATGCTTTTCAGCACCGCCAGCTCAAAGCCGGACTATCTATTTTATTAATGGATGTGAATTCTCCATTTTATTCGGACTTTATGCTGCCAACTGGCAATTTAAGAGAGTTTTCGGGAGGTAAGAAAAGAGCAGATGCAATTGTTGTCACAAAATGTTCTCCCTCTATGTCCCGGTCTGAGAAAGAAGAGATTACAACTAGAATTAATGCTCCAGAAACTCCTATTTTCTTTTCTCAAATCGATTATGCTCTTCCTGAGCCATTAACAGAATTTGCTTCTGTTTCTTTTGAAAAATCGGCAAGGATTGTATTGGTTACAGGAATTGCAAATCCAAAACCATTACTCAATCATTTGAGTAAATTTGATAAAAAAATAGAGCATCTAAAATACGCTGATCATCACCCGTTTTCAACCAAAGAAGTGAATGCCATAATCGAAAGCTATGGAAAAGAAGCTAATTCAGTTGTTTTGACTACCGAAAAGGACGCAATGAGATTAAGAGATTTTCAAGAGTTCAAAGGTATTCCACTTTTTTATATTCCAATACAAGTTGCAATTCAGGAAAGGGAAGAAGAGTTCAAAAAATTAATAAAAAATTATGTTACAGAAAATTAAAGACACTGCCAATCACCTTATTTCATTAGTTGGCGAGAATTACGAAGTAGGAATTATATTAGGAACTGGGTTAGGAGATTTGGTTAGTGAAATCGAAATTTCGCATAGCATTGCCTACGAAGATATTCCCAATTTTCCTGTTTCTACGGTCGAAGGACATTCGGGTAAATTAATATTTGGAGTATTGGGAGGTAAACGTGTTGTTGCATTGCAAGGCAGATTTCATTATTACGAAGGATACAGTATGAATGAAGTGGTTTTTCCTGTGAGAGTAATGAAATTTTTGGGAGTAAAAACCTTGGTGGTTTCTAATGCGAGTGGAGGAGTGAATCCTGAGTTTGAAATTGGAGATATCATGCTGATGGATGATCACATTAATTTATTCAGCGACAATCCATTAATTGGAAAAAACATGGATGAATTGGGACCAAGATTTCCCGATATGAGCGAGCCATACGACAGGAGTTTGATAGAAAAAGTGAAGCAAATTGCATTAAATAATAACATTGCAATTCAGCAAGGTTCATACGCTGGGCTTTCTGGGCCTACTTTGGAAACTCCCGCAGAGTATAAATATGTGAGAGCAATTGGTGCCGACACCGTTGGTATGTCAACAGTGCCAGAAGTAATTGCCGCTAGACACATGGGGATTCCGTGTGTTGGTTTTTCAATAATCACAGATTTGGGTGTTCCCGGAAAAATTATTGAAATGACACATGAAATAGTTCAGGAAGTGGCAAGAAAATCTACTCCAAAGGTTACTTTGATAGTAAAAGAATTGATTTCTAGCCTGTAAGCTTATTTATTTAGGCATTTTTAGTAATACTTGATAGTCAATGATTATGAAGTGTAGCCTTTGCTTAGGGCAGGATTTTTTACTACTTTAGTTAGTATAAAATGTAAGTATGAATAAAATTCTTTTTCTTTTCGCTTGTTTGACTTTTCCTGGAATTAGTTTTTCGCAAGATAGTTTGAATATGAGTGTGTTGTACAATTGGCAAGACCCAAGTCTTTCCAAAAGCAGCTTGTATTCTAATGCTTACAATGAAGTATGGGGTTACGCAAAAGATGGGCGAGAGTATGCCATAATTGGAACTACGAGAGGAACTCATTTTTTTGATGTAACAAATCCTAGCTCGGTAGTTCTGGTTGATTTTATTCAAGGAAGAGATACAGGAAGAAACATTGTTCACAGAGATTACCACGATTACCAAGGTTATTTATACATGGTTTCGGATGAAGGAAATGCATCTTTGCAGATAGCAGATTTGTCCTTTTTGCCCGATTCTGTTAGCTTGGTTTATGACCAAGATACCGCAATCAAGCTTTCGCATAATATTTTTATCGATTCTGCTGCAGGAAAATTATACAATTGCGGAGGAGGGAATTCCAAAAAATTCGGAGTTTTTTCGCTCGCAAATCCGCTTTCGCCACAATTACTTTTTCAATGTGAAAATGACATTAGCTGGTGGGGAGCCACAGTGGGAACAGGTGGGTATGTTCATGATGCTTTTGCCCGAAACGACACTGTTTTTTGCAATGCAGGGGATGGATTGTATGTCGTTAATTTTTCGGGGACACCTACATTGTTGGCAAGTTTAACGAGTTACCCAGATATTGGTTACAATCACTCGGGTTGGCTTTCCGAAGATGGTTCGATTTACGCAATGGGAGATGAAACACACGGAAAAAAAATGAAGATGCTTGATGTGTCAAATCTTTCTTCCATTCAATTTTTGGATACTGTTGGCGTTAGTGGAGACAACAATGCAATCCTCCACAATCAAATAATAAGAGGGAATTATGTGTACGTGGCTTATTATTACAATGGAGTTTTTGTTTACGATATTTCCAATCCCTCATCCCCAGTTCTTGTTGGGTTCTACGATACTTCTACCGAGTTCAATTACCGAAGTTTTAAAGGAGCTTGGGGAGTGTATCCGTTTTTGCCTTCAGGAAATTTATTAGTTTCTGACATGCAAAAAGGACTTTTTGTAATGGATGTTTCGCAGGCAGTTGTGGGAGTTCAGGAGCTGAAACAAGAACGATTTAAAGTCTACCCTAATCCAATTGTTTCGGAACTCAATGTGGTTGGGATTCAGGATTTTGGGGGAGAGTATACAGTTTCTATTACCGATGTGAATGGAAAGCTAGTAGTGAAGGAAATTATTCAGAATTCCTTCATGAGAGTCAACAACATAAAAATTCCTTCTGAAATTCCTTCGGGGGTTTATGTTGTCAGTATTTTTAATAGTACTTTTGCTGAGAGTATAAAAATTATAAAAAACTAATTTTGAGTACAATTTACGACAAATACGAAGCTGTAATTGGATTAGAAATCCATGCCCAATTACAAACCAATACAAAAGCTTATTCTGCGGATAGAAACGAATATGGATCTACTCCAAATACAAATGTGAGTGTAGTGACACTCGGGCATCCTGGAACCTTACCGATGTACAACAAGAGAGCAATAAATTTTGCTGTAAAAATGGGATTGGCTTGCGAGAGTATTATCACGGAAGATATGATTTTTGCAAGAAAGAACTATTTCTATCCAGATTTACCAAAAGGTTACCAAATTACTCAAGACGAAACACCTATTTGTACGGGAGGAAAAGTGGTGATTAAAACAGACGATGGACAAGACAAAGAGGTAACTCTTACGCGAATCCACTTAGAGGAAGATGCAGGAAAAAGTATTCATGATTTAGATCCTTTTAATACATTAATAGACTTGAATAGAGCCGGAGTTCCGCTGATTGAAATAGTGTCTGAACCTGAAATTAAAACTTCTCAAGAAGCCTATAATTATGTAACTGAAGTGCGAAGATTGGTGAGGTATCTCGATATTTGTGATGGAAACATGGAGGAAGGAAGTTTGAGATGCGATGCAAACGTTTCTGTGATGTTGAAAGGTTCAAAGGTATTTGGAAATAGAACTGAGGTAAAGAACATGAACTCGATGAGAAATGTTCAAAAAGCGATTGAATTTGAAATCAAAAGACAAATCGATTTGATTGAACAGGGAGAAACCATAGTGACAGAAACTAGAAGTTTTAATGCTGCAAATGGCTCAACAATTTCTATGAGAAGCAAGGAAGCTGCAAACGATTACAGGTATTTTCCTGAGCCAGACTTACAGCCCATTCAAGTAACTCAGGAATATGTGCAAGCAGTAAAAGAAAAAATGCCTCCTTTGCCAAATTTTTTATTCAAGAAATATACCCAAGATTATGGCTTGTCCGAGTATGATGCCAATGTTTTGACGGATGATAAATCCATAGCTTTGTATTTTGAAGATGTAACGAAGAGCACAAAAAACTATAAATCGGCTTCCAATTGGGTGACAGTCAATATTAAGTCATTCTTGAACGAAAAAGCAATTGAAATCAGTGAGTTTAAACTAACTCCTGTTCAAATTGCCGATATTATTGGACTCATTGATTCAGGAAAAATAAGTAACTCCGTTGCTTCACAAAAAGTATTTCCTCTGATGATTGAAACACCAGAAAAATCTGCTATTCAAATTGCTGAAGAAAATAACTTGATTCAAAATTCTAATGCAGATGAAATTACAGAGCTTATAGAAAAAGCTTTGGCTAAATTTCCGGAAAAAGTAGAAGAATACAAATCAGGAAAAAAAGGACTTTTGGGATTGTTTATGGGCGAAGTAATGAAATTGTCTCAAGGAAAAGCAGACCCTAAGATGGCAAGCAAGAGTTTAAAAGAATTTTTAGAAAAATAAAGAACCATGAAAAAACTAGGTATTGTATTTGCTCTTTTATTAGGGCTTTGGAGTTGTGGAGAACAAGTAGCTCACTCCATAGAAGGAACGATAGATATGGTTGGAATTCAGCCAAATCAGCAGATGTATTTGTACAAAATAGAAAATCAAATTTTGGTGCCTATAGATTCTGTTACCTTGGATGAAAAAGGAGGGTTTAGTCTAGGATTAAAGACTCCACAAAATGGAGTTTTTCATTTCGGAACAACTGTAAGAAATACATTTCCGGTTGTGCTTAATGAAGAATCTGAAAACTTAAACATCAAAATAAACAACAACCAGCAAGTATCAATGGATTATACAATTCAGGGATCTAAAGCTTCAGAGGAGATTGCTTCGTTTGCAAAAGAAGTGTTTACAATGATGAGTTTGAATCAGCGCTTGTCTGTGGAAGCACAACAATTAGCTCCAGATGATTTTCAAGGACAACAAAATATCCAAAACGAATTCAGTACTGCTTCGGCTAAGTTTATCGAATTCAGAAACGCATACATCGAAAGAAATAAAAATTCCGAAGCTTTAATTGCGGTGATAGATCAAATAAATCCAGAATCAGAATTAGATTTATTGAAAGAGATATCTACTAATTTGTCCGCAACTATGCCCAATTCGCCTTACGCTCAAAACATAAAGAATTACCTTGCCAATATGGAGGTGGAAAAAGAAAAAGCAGCCAAGAGGGAGAAATTAATAGAAGTTGGGAATCTTGCTCCAGAACTTGATTTTCCTAATCCTGAAGGTAAAAATATTCAGCTTTCTTCGTTGAGAGGAAAAGTTGTTTTGATTGATTTTTGGGCTTCGTGGTGTAAACCATGTCGTGCAGAAAATCCGAATGTAGTGGCTACCTACAATAAATATAAAAACAAAGGATTTGATGTATTTAGTTTTTCATTGGACAAAGAAAAGTCTGCTTGGGTAAAAGCAATAGAGCAAGATGGTTTGGTGTGGAAAAATCACGCAAGTGATCTTAAATTTTGGCAAACAGCAGCCATTGATCTGTATGGATTCAACGGAATTCCATTTACTGTACTGATAGACAGAGAAGGAAAAATTGTGGCGAAAGGCTTGAGAGGACCTGCCTTGGAAGCAAAATTATTAGAAGTTTTATAAATTAGAAAAACTACCTATGAATCGATTAAATCAGATTTTACTACTTGTTTTTTTATGTGCAGCTTACGGTGCAAGTTCGCAAATTTCCTCTGAAATAAATGGAAAAATAAAAGGTGCAAAAGGAAAAACTATTTATTTGATGCATGAGGAAAAAGGGAAGCTTGTGGCTTGCGATTCGTCTAACATTAATTTATTTGGTTCCTATAAATTGAATGCAAATGTTGTTTTGGATGATTTTTACAGAGTATCTTTAGATAAAAAAGATGGAATAATATTGATTCTGAAGGGAGACGAAAAGTTGAAAATAAAATCTACTACAGATTTTAAAAGTATGAATTACAGCGTTTCTGGATCTGCGGATAGTGAACTGATACAAGATTTTTTTTCGATGAAACTTAATCCTTCTGTTTCTAAAGATTCCCTCAGGGAATACGCAACTCACTTTGTTGAAAATAATGCAAAATCGTTAGCTGTATTTTTAGCCCTGAACGAGGTGAAAGATTTAGCTGCTTCAATAGATGTCGCAGAAAAAGGAATAGGAGAGTCCTATCCCAATTCTATTTATCACAATGCTCTCAAAAGAACCCAACAAGCTATCAAATCTCAAGCGGCTCAAGCAGGAAATTCACCGGCTGGAAAACTAGCTCCTGAATTGAATATGCCAAATCCCGAGGGAGAAATTTTAACCTTAGAATCATTGAGAGGAAAAGTTGTGTTGATTGATTTTTGGGCTTCGTGGTGCGGACCATGTCGCAGAGAAAACCCAAATGTAGTAAGGCTTTACAACCAATACAAAGATCAGGGGTTTGAGGTGTTTAGTGTTTCGCTAGACAAAAACAAAGCAAAGTGGGAAGCTGCAATTATAAAAGATAACTTGAACTGGAGTAGCCATGTGAGTGATTTAAAAGGTTGGGGCTCGGCAGCAACTTCTTTGTATGGATTTAGAGGAATTCCTTATACAGTTCTGATAGACAGAGAAGGAAAGATTATCCAAACGCGACTGAGAGGCGCAGCTTTGGAAAAGAAATTGGAAGAAATATTTTCGAAATAATGAAACTAGAGGAAGGAAAAAAAATATATTTCGCCTCAGATTTTCATCTAGGTGTCCCAACTTATGAAAAAAGTAGGAAGAGAGAAGCAAAAATTGTTGCTTGGCTTTCTCAAATCCAAGAAGATGCGGATACCATTTATCTGGTAGGCGATATTTTTGATATGTGGTTTGAATACAAGCATGCAATTCCAAAATATTTTACTCGTTTTTTTGGTAAAATAGCCGAACTAACTGATTCTGGAATTCGAGTAGTTTTTTTTACAGGAAATCATGATATGTGGATGTTTGATTACCTTACTCAGGAACTCGGAGTAGAAATATTGACCGAGGAATTGGAGTTTGAATTGAATGAAAAATCCTTTTTGGTAGCGCATGGCGATGGACTTGGTCCCGGAGATACTGGTTACAAAATAATTAAGTCTATTTTTAGAAATAGATTTTGCCAATGGATGTTCGCTCGTCTTCATCCCAATTTTGGGTTGGGAATTGCCAACTACTTTTCTAAAACAAGCAGAAAGCACTCGGTAAATGATGATAAGTTTTTGGGGGAAGAAAAAGAGTGGCTCATTACATATTCCAAAGAAGTTTTGAAAAATAAACCAGTTAATTATTTTGTTTACGGACACAGGCATCATCCCGTTGTATTTCCATTAGCAGAACAAAGTACTTATTACAATTTAGGCGAATGGATTTCGCAGTACAATTATTTAGTATTTGATGGAGAGAACTGTGAGCTAATTAATTTTGGCGGCTAATTAGTCTCTAAACCGTCATTCTATACCCCATGCTTCCAACTCCTACTATTTAAGCCCATATTCTTTTATTTTTCGATACAAAGTTCTCTCAGAAATTCCCAATTCTTTGGCTGCATACTTTCTTTTTCCTCTGTGTTTTTCAAGAGCTTTTGCAATCATTTCTTTTTCCTTTTCTTCTAGCGAAAGAATTTCTTCTACTTCCTCGTGATCGTGAATATCGGGTTGCTGGTAAGAAATCGTTGGTCTTGGCGAAAATGACTCTCTGGGAGTGTAATCATTTCTTACATCCTTGTCCATTTTGTTTATAATAGCAATGTCATTTTCGGGAAAATCCACATCAGGATTTCCGTTGCTGTTTACTATATCTACAATTATTTTCTTTAGTTCTGTGATGTCTTTTTTCATGTCAAAAAGCACCTTGTGCAAAATATCTCTTTCGCTCATTCCAGAATGTGATTCTCCGTCATTTGGCAAAAGCATAGGTAAGTTGTTCTGGTACACAGCTGGCAAGTAACTGCTTAGTTTTTCGGCATTTATATCTCTGGAATTTTCAATCACAGAGATTTGTTCAGTAATGTTTTTCAGCTGTCTTATATTACCTTGCCAAGAATAATTCACCAACATTTCTTTGGCTTCTGGAGTCAAAACAATCGTGGGCATTCTATATTTTTCAGCAAAATCTGAAGCAAACTTTCTGAACAACAAATGAATATCGTCTCTTCTTTCTCTCAAAGGCGTAAGTCGAATAGGCACAGTGCTCAACCTATAATATAGGTCTTCTCTAAATTTCCCTTTTTGTATCGCTTCTTCTAGTTTTGTGTTGGTAGCAGCTATTACTCTTACATCGGTTTTTTGCACCTTGGAAGAACCTACTTTGTAAAACTCACCAGATTCTAATACTCTCAGTAATCTAGCTTGGGTAGATAGAGGTAGTTCGCCTAATTCATCTAAGAAAATTGTCCCTCCATCCGCTTGCTCAAAATATCCTTTTCTTTTTTCGTGAGCTCCGGTAAACGAACCCTTTTCGTGTCCAAACAATTCAGAATCAATTGTTCCTTCTGGAATAGCTCCGCAGTTTACAGCAATATATTCAGCATGCTTTCTTTTGCTATACTGATGAATTACTTGAGGCATAATTTCTTTTCCCGTACCACTTTCGCCCATTATAAGCACCGAAATGTCTGTGGGAGCAACTTGCACTGCTACCTCCAGAGCTCTGTTTAGTCCTGCCGAATTACCTATTATTCCAAACCTTTGTTTTACTGATTGTATTTCCATCTTAAACCAATTCTGCGATTAATGTTGTTTTTGTAAAGTCAACGATTTTCACCATTACGTAATCTCCAATATTGTACTCTCCTTTAGGAAAAATACAAGTAGAACTCTGCGAATTTCGTCCCATGTATTCTTGTTCCGATTTTTTCGAAACCTTCTCTACCAAAACCTCATACGTTTTCCCTATTTCCTTTTCGTGATATTCTAATTGATGCTTGTGTTGCATCTCAATAATCTCTGTCAATCTCCTTTGTTTTATCTCCTCAGGAACATTGTCTTCGTACTTTCTTTCTGCCAAGGTTTTTGGTCTTTCAGAATATTTGTACATGTAAGCAAATGAAAATTTCACTTCTTCCATCAAGCTCAATGTTTCTTGATGCTGCTCTTCAGTCTCACCGCAAAATCCAATAATCAAATCGGTAGAAATTGTTGCTTCTGGCAGAATTCTATGAATAGCAGCAATTCTATTCAAATACCATTCTCGCGTATATCCTCGGTTCATTTTCTTCAATATTTCACTATTACCCGACTGAACCGGCAAGTGAATGTAATTGCAGATGTTTTCATATTTAGCAATAACTTCAAGCACATCATCTCCCATGTCTTTAGGATGCGATGTTGAAAATCTTACTCTTAGTTTAGGATTAATTAATCCAACCATTTCCATTAGTTGAGCAAAGTTAGTTGTAGGAATCGTCTCGTCTTTTATTTCACCTTTCGAAGACATATTCCATCTGTAGCTGTCTACATTTTGTCCCAATAATGTTACTTCCCTGTATCCTCTTTCAAATAAATCTCTTGCTTCAGCCACGATAGTCAATGGATTTCTACTTCGCTCTCTTCCTCTAGTAAAGGGAACCACACAAAAAGAACACATATTGTCACATCCTCTCGTAATCGATACAAAAGCCGTAACTCCTGTGTTATCCAATCTTACAGGTGATATGTCTGCATAAGTTTCTTCACGAGAAAGCAATACATTCACCGATTTTTGCCCTCCTTCTGTTTGATGAAGTAAGTTTGGTAGATCTCTGTAAGCATCGGGTCCCACAACTAAATCAACTAATTTTTCTTCCTCGAGTAAAGCAGCTTTTAGCCTTTCTGCCATGCAGCCAAGTACGCCAACCATTAGTCCTGGTTTGCTTTTTTTCATTTTTTTAAAAGTGGTTAGTCTTTTTCTAACCGTTTGTTCAGCTTTATCTCTAATCGAACATGTATTTAATAGAATCAAATCAGACTCTTCAATATTTCGTGTAGTTGTATATCCGTTTTCGCTCAAAATAGAAGCCACAACCTCACTGTCCGAAAAATTCATGGCACACCCGTAGCTTTCCAAATAAAGTTTTTTACTACTCTCCCCAGATTGATTTTCCAACACCAAAGCCTCTCCCTGTTTGGCTTCGTTTATTGTTTTGTCTATTTTGTCCATTCCTGTATTCGGTTTCAATTAAAGTGCAAAGATAGGAAAAACTGACAGAATTGCAGTCTTTTTTGAGGTTCTTAAAGTTGTCGCAATTCATCTTGTTTTTAGTTCTAAATAGCCTTTGTTCAGCATGAATAAGGGGTCTAAAAAAAATACATTTTGATTTGTGGAAAAAAAGTCCTTAATTTTGCTCAGCTTGAATTTATCTACATTTACAGCCTTTTACGTTTGTAGTATTCGTCTTTAAAGATGAAAAAAACAATATAACTTTATGTCCAAGAACCTAGTCATAGTTGAGTCACCAGCCAAAGCCAAAACCATAGAAGGGTATTTGGGAGCAGGATTTACCGTAAAATCCAGTTTTGGACACGTGCGTGATATACCAAGAAAAGGAATGGGGATAGATATTGAGAATGATTTTAATCCGAATTACGAAGTATCCGAAGATAAAAAGAAGGTAGTTGCAGAATTGAAGAGATTAACCAAAGCTGCTGACATTGTATGGTTAGCGACTGATGAGGATCGAGAAGGGGAAGCCATTTCATGGCATTTGTATGAAACTTTAGGGTTAAAGACAAAAGAAACGAAAAGAATTACTTTCAACGAAATCACCAAGACTGCGGTACAAAATGCAATCGAAAACCCAAGAAAAATCAACATTGATTTGGTAAATGCACAGCAAGCTCGAAGAGTCTTAGATAGATTAGTTGGTTTTGAACTTTCCCCAGTATTATGGAAAAAAATCAAACCTTCTTTGTCTGCCGGAAGAGTGCAGTCTGTTACCGTAAGATTGATTGTTGAGCGAGAAAGAGAAATTCGAGAATTTAACAGCGTTGCTGCTTTCAAAGTAAAGGCTGAATTTTTATTGGATGGCACAGTAATAAAAGCTGACTTAGGAAAGACATTCAAAACGGAAGAAGAGACATTGAATTTTCTGAACGATTGTGCCTCTGCTCAGTTTTCTATTAATAATATCGAGAAGAAACCGGCTAAAAAATCTCCAGCGCCACCTTTTACGACCTCTACTCTTCAGCAGGAGGCAAGTAGAAAACTGGGATATTCGGTAAGTAGAACTATGAGTGTAGCCCAAAAGCTATACGAAGCTGGTCGAATTACATACATGAGAACCGATTCTATAAATCTTTCGCAAACTGCCCGAAATGGAGCAGAGGCTGAAATAAAAAAAGCTTACGGAAATGATTTTTCTCATCCAAGAGTATTCAAAACAAAGACAAAAGGAGCTCAAGAAGCTCACGAAGCTATTAGACCAACAAGTTTTGCAGTCCATTCTGCTGGAACAGATAGTAGCGAAAATAGGCTTTACGATTTGATTTGGAAAAGAGCAATTGCATCTCAAATGAGTGAGGCAAAACTGGAAAAGACAACAGTAAAAATTGCAGGAGACACAATTAAGGAACTTTTTACTGCTAGAGGAGAGATTATTCTATTCGAAGGTTTTTTGAAAGTGTATTTGGAAGGAAGAGATGAAGACAATGAAGATACTGACGATGACAACGAAGGGATTTTTCCTCCAATGAAAAAAGGAGATTTCTTGGATGTTAAAATGATTGAAGCAACTCAAAGATACTCAAGACCACCAGCGAGATATACAGAAGCTTCTTTGGTAAAGAAACTTGAGGAGCTTGGGATTGGACGACCATCTACTTATGCGCCAACCATTACAACAGTTCAAAAAAGAGGGTATGTAACGAAAGATGAAATTGAATACAGCCAAAGGAACTATGCTCAACTTACCCTGAAAAAAGGCGAAGTGAAGTCAAAACAATTGACTGAAAACTATGGAGGAGACAAAAATAAATTGTCACCTACAGACATTGGAACCGTAGTAAATGATTTTTTGGTAGATAATTTCGATGGAATATTGGATTATAATTTCACTGCATCTGTAGAGAAAGAATTCGATGATATTGCCGAAGGATTGATGAAATGGACAGATATGATCAAGAAGTTTTACAATCCATTTCATACAAAAGTGGAAAACACACTGGAGCATGGTGAACGTCAATCGGGAGAAAGAGTTTTAGGAGAAGATGAAAAAGGAAATGATATTCTGGTAAGAATTGGAAGGTTTGGGCCAATGGCTCAAATTGGAAGAGTTTCGGAAGAAGAAGACGGACCTGCGCCAAAATTTGCATCGTTACAGAAAAATCAAAGTTTAGAAACAATAACTCTTGAAGAGGTGTTGGATTTATTCAAACTTCCGAAAGAACTGGGTGAGCACAAAGGACATGAAGTGATTGTATCGAACGGGAGATTTGGTCCTTATATTAAATACGATGCTCTATTTGTTTCTATTCCAAAAGGAGAAGAGCCGCTCGACATGGAATTACCTAGAGCTATCGAGCTTATTGTTGCAAAACAAGAAGCAGATGCTCCAATTGCTGAGTATGAAGGTTTGCCAGTTCAAAAAGGATCAGGAAGATTTGGACCATTTATCAAATGGAACGAAATGTTTATCAATGTAAACAAGAAGTACGATTTTGATAACCTTTCAAAAGATGATATTGTTGAATTGATTGAAACCAAGAAGCAAAAGGAAATTGATAAAATCATTCACAACTGGGAAGAAGAAGGTATAAGAGTAGAAAAAGCAAGGTGGGGAAGGTTCAACGTAATTAAAGGGAAAACAAAAATAGAATTGCCAAAAACTACCAAAGCAGAAAAACTAACTCTGGATGAAGTGAAGGCAATGATAGAGAAAGCTAAGCCCGCTAAGAAAAAAGCTGCCCCAAAAAAGAAAGCAGTTAAAAAGAAAGTAGCCAAGAAGAAATAACTCTTTGATTAAATGAAAGATTTTTCGATTTTCCTAACTCCAGTTTCAGAAAAGAACCAGGAGGAATTTGCCCAAAACACAAAATCTTTGGGTTCTAAAGTTGTTTTTTACAACGGAGACGAGATAAATAAAAAATACAAAGTTGCGTTTTTAGGTGTAAAAGAGTCAAGAGGGACAGAGGTTGTTTCGGTGAAGGACTCGCCAGATGCAGTGCGTAATCAGTTATACAAATTGTTTCCAGGAACTCAAGTTTCTTGCATTGATTTGGGAAATATAGAGCAAGGCGAATCCCAAGCAGATACTTTTTTTGCTTTGGCTGAGGTTCTTAGTCAATTAATCAAAAAAAATATAATTCCTGTTTTAATTGGCGGGAGCCAAGAATTGACTCTTGGTATGTACAAGGCTTTCGAAAAACTAGAGTTGATTATCAATTTAACGACAATCGATAGGAAAATTGATTTTCAAGCCGTCAACGAAACAACCACAGATTCGTATCTCAAAGATATTTTATTAGCCAAACCAAATTATTTGTTCAATTATGCAAATCTAGGAAGTCAATCTTATTACTTGAATCCAGATAACGTGCAAATGATGCACAAGTTGTTTTTTGAAACAAAGAGGCTGGGCGAGCTTCAAAGTAATATGGAATTGGCAGAGCCGATTCTTAGAAATTCCAATCTGGTAAGTTTTGATTTAAATAGTGTCCGACAAAGCGAAGTTCCGGGTACTAGTTTTGCATCGCCTAATGGTTTTTTTGGAAATGAAGCGTGTCAAATAGCCAGATATGCTGGTATTAGTGATAAGTTAAATGCGATTGGGTTTTTTGAAATGACACCAGAATATGATATTCACAATCAAACGGCACAACTTGTAGCTCAAATGATTTGGTATTTTTTGGATGGAGTGGCTCATAGAAACAATGAATCCCCAATCTCAAACAGCAAGTATTACACTAATTATAAAGTTGTAATTTCTAATACCGAAGAAGAGTTGACATTCATAAAGAGTCAAAAATCTGGAAGGTGGTGGATGAAAATTCCTTATCCGCCCTCTAAGAAAAGAAAGTTCGAAAGACACCATTTAGTGCCATGCTCATACCATGATTATGAAATAGCGCTGCAAGATGAAATGCCTGACTTATGGATAAATACCTACAACCGAATTCATTCCTAACTCTTATTTTTGTTAATTTAAATAAAATTCTTCAAGAATTTAACAAGAAACATTTGACAAAAAATTTTCTGATCCCGATTTTTTCACTATTTTAGCAGTTCATTCCATAATGAACAATCATATGAAAAAATTAGTACTAGTAGCGTTTGTGGTAAGTTTGGCTTTTGTTTCAAAAGCACAGCAAGATCCGCAGTTTACTCATTTTATGTTCGATCAATTGTCTTTTAATCCAGCCTCTGTTGGTTTCAAAGACGCGTTTTGTCTTACAGCAATTTCAAGAAGACAGTGGACAGGCTTTAGTGCCGGTGAGCCAAATACTACCCTTATTAATTTTACAGCACCTAAAATCGGGCTGATAAAAGGAGGTTTAGGTTTTTCATATTACAATGACCAAATTGGTTGGGAAAAGAACAATGTATTTAGGTTGTCTTATTCTTTACACTTGAGGGACATCGGTCTTAGTGATATTGGAGGAGGTAACTTTGCAATTGGATTGTCTGCAGGTTATTTTCAAAAAAACATTAACGGAGCATGGATAACCCCTGACGGAATTCCAGGAGGTACGACTGCAGGCTTAGATCAATCTATTCCTACTGGGAATCAATCAGAAGGAGGAGTGAGTTTTAACGCTGGTCTTTATTATAAAAACCCAAGCATATATTTGGGAGTTTCAACAACTAACATTTCACAAACAGAATTGAAAGCATTAAGTGTTTCTGCTTCAAGACATTATTTCGTAATGGGAGGATATGAATCACCGGCTTTATTTGGTGGATTTGTGCTGAAACCAAACGTTATGATTAAGTCTGACGGTGTAAAAACACAATATGATTTCAATTTACACGTTTTAGCTTTTAATACGTTTTGGGCTGGAGCAACTTACCGTCACAATGATGCGATTGCTCCAATGGCGGGTCTTCAGTTGTTGAAAGGAGGAGCTCTGAAAGTTGGTTATTCTTATGGTTTAGGTACCTCTTTCTTGAGTAACTATTTCTCTAATGGAAACCACGAAATCATGTTAAATTATTGTTTCAGTGTTACACCGCCAATTAGAGAAGAAAAGGAAGTTCACCCATATTTTTTGTAAAAAAATAAAACATAATTAAATTTTTAACGTAATAAGGATTGAATTTTGAGTTATTAACAATATATTTGTTAATAATTCTAAAGAAAAGAATAAGAGATATGAAAAGATTAGCAACAATGATAGGGTTTGCGGTTTTGGTGTTTGCCAGCTGTCAAACGGGTAACGGTGAGTTGATTGGTGTGCAAGGAAGACCAGAATGGTATGGGTACGATCCATTGGATATGCAATATATTGCTGCAGGAAGTTTCCAGATGGGACAAAGTGACCAAGATGTTCCTTTTACTCAACAGAATAAAACAAAGACAGTTACTGTTTCTGCATTTTATATGGATCACACAGAAATTACAAACAACGAATATCGTCAGTTTGTATATTGGGTGAGAGACTCAATTGCAATGAGATATTTAGCGGAGGAATTTCCAGAAGAATTTTTAATTCCTACGTATGACGATGAATTGGAAGAAAAAGATGAAGAAGATTGGAATTTGGATTGGGATGTTGAAATTGATTGGGAAGATCCAGATTTTTATCCAATCTTAATGTCTGAAATGGTGTTGCCAGAAAATCAAAGGTTTTATGGTGCTAGAGAGATCGATGTAAGAAAATTAATGTTTGACTATTACTGGATTGATTTTAAGGCAGCGGCTTCAAAGGGTAGAACTGTAGTCAAAGCTATTTCTAACACAGAATATGAAGACAGAGAAGAACATAGATTGAAGATGAAAGACGAGGGATTTGATTTTCCTGTAGATCAGTACGATGAAGAGGTTCAGCAAGGAAGAGATTTGGACCTAGGTTGGAGAAACAGCAAAGGACAAAATAATTCAATACGAGCGCACTCTGATCGATCAAGATTTATCATACATGAACAAATTAATGTCTATCCTGATACTTTGGTATGGGTAAATGACTTTGCCTATTCATATAATGAGCCATATGCAAGACAGTATTTTTCAAGTGTTGCCTACGATGATTATCCAGTTGTTGGTGTTACTTGGTCACAAGCAAAAGCATTTTGTGTATGGAGAACGAATTTATTAAATGGACATTTAGGAAGTATTGGAGACCCAAGAATCGATGATTTTAGATTACCTACAGAAGCTGAATGGGAATATGCAGCAAGAGGTGGGTTAGATCAAAGTCCTTATCCTTGGGGAGGTCCTTACATCAGAAACTCAAAAGGATGTTTCTTAGGAAACTTTAAGCCAATGAGAGGAAGATACATGGAAGATGGAGGAACTTACACTGTAAAAGCTACATCTTATCATCCAAATGACTACGGATTGTATTGCATGGCAGGAAATGTTGCTGAATGGACAAATACTGCTTATGACGAATCAATGTATGAGTTTTCACATGATTTGAATCCAGAATACGAGTACAATGCATTGGATCATGATCCAATTTCAATGAAAAGAAAAGTGATTAGAGGTGGGTCTTGGAAAGACATTGGTTATTACCTGCAAACTGGTTCTAGAACATACGAGTACCAAGATACGGCAAAAAGCTACATTGGCTTTAGATGTGTGTCAGCCTATTTAGGTAGAGGAGGAAATGAAAAAGGAGGAGACGTCAACTAAAAATTAAATAACTTTATCGAATATAATCTCATTTGAATCAGGTGTTCAGATAGTAAAATAGAAAAACAAACAAACAAACTAAAAAAGAAAAAAGTCTATGAAACCAGGAACTAAAGCATGGAAAAATTTTATGTCAAAACTGTACGGAATTGGTGCAGCTGTTGTAATTGTAGGAGCACTATTTAAAATTCAACACTGGCCAGGAGCGAGTTTGATGCTTACAGTTGGTCTTGGAACGGAAGCAGTTATATTCTTATTCTCAGCCTTTGAGCCAATTCATGAAGAGTATGATTGGACATTGGTTTACCCAGAATTAGCTTTAGGTCACGGTTCTGATGACGATGAAATTACTTCACTTTCACACAAAAGCGGAACTGTTACACAGCAATTGGATGGAATGTTGGAAGAAGCAAAAATAGATGGAGCTTTGATTGAGAGCTTAGGAGCTGGAATGAGAAACTTGTCTGAAACAGCAAACAAAATAAGCAATATGTCTGATGCTACTTCTGTTTCTGCGGATTACACAAATAGCTTGAAAAATGCTGCTGCAAAAGTAGACGGTTTAGCTGAATCTTATACAAAAGCAAGTGAATCTCTAATGGGATTGACAAATGCAACAGAGGCTGGACAATCATTTGGAGAAGAAATGCAAAAGGTTGCTGGAAATCTAACTGCTTTGAACAAAGTATATGAAATGCAATTAGAAGGAGCAACTGAATCATTAGAAAACTCTAAGAAAATTCAATCTGGAATTGGTGAAATGATGGGAACTCTTGCAGATTCTGTTGAAGACACTAGAAACTACAAAACTAACATTACAGAGTTGAGTAAAAACTTACAAGCTCTGAACAAAGTATATGGAAATATGCTAAATGCCATGAATATTAACCCGAACGGTTAAGATTTCAATTGTATTAAAACAATTATTAACTTTTTAAAACAAGAAAAAAATGGCAGGTGGAAAAGAAACCCCAAGGCAGAAAATGATTGGAATGATGTATTTAGTGTTAACAGCCATGTTAGCACTAAACGTTTCCAAGAGTATTCTTGACGCCTTCGTTACAATAGATGAACAATCATTGGAACAAAATACAAACATAGTACAATCGATAAATGGTATTAATACCAAAATCGGTTTTTTAATGCAGGATCCTCAATCTAAGAAATCTGCAGAGGATATTTTACCTTTGTTCAATAAAGTTGCTGAGAAAGCAAATGCTGTAGATGATCATATCTACAACGAAATGAATGAGATGTTTCTGGAAGTTGAAGATAAAAAGTGGTTTACAAAAAATCCTGAAACTCAAATAACAGAATATCTTCCAATTGAAGAAATAAGTAAAAAGGATGATTATGATACACCTTCTAGATTATTTGGGGGGGATACTCCTGAGTCAACTAAGAGAGGAAAGAAATTTCGAGAAGACTTAATCAAGTATCGTGATGAAATCATCTTAATTGTTGCAGATTCTATTAAAAAGGATGGTAAAGTATATAATGTCAAAAAGGAGAATCTACAAAGTTTTGAAGGTTTTCAAAAATTTTTAATTGATGAAAATCATCCAAATAAAACTGAATTGGCGGAAATATACCGAAGCCTTACAAAGCCGGAAAAAGTAAAGCAACACAAAGAAGATAAAGATTGGAACGTAGCAAGATTCTACCACCAACCTATAGTTGGAGTAATTAGTACAATGACTTCTTTGAGAAATGATGTTAGATTAGCTCAAGAAAAAGCTTCTAAAATGTTAATGTCAAGAGTAGAAACTCCAATGATGAATATCAACAAAGTAGAAGCGCAAGTAATAGCATCTACTCAATACCTAAACGTGGGTGAGAAACTAGACGTAAAAGTAGGAATTGTTGCTTTTGATTCTACAAAAAAATACCCAATCAAATATAGAATGGGTGACGCTGGAGATTACGCTACTTCAGATTCAGGTGCATTTGTAATTAGCGCAGGTTCACCAGGTAAAAGAAACTTAGAAGGGAACTTATCGGTAGAATTGGCAGGAGTTGCTACTGAATTACCGTTTGCATTTGAGTACACAGTAGGAAAGCCTTCGGCTTCTATTGCTGCACCAGAACTGAATGTAATGTACAGAGGTTACGACAATAAGATTCAAGCAGTTGCTTCTGGTTATCCACCAGATGCTGTGAAAGTTTCTTGTTCAGGTTGTAGTTCTTTCTCTAAAAAAGGTGATTTGTATATCGCTAAAGTTGGTGGAGGTAAAGAAGCTACTGTTTCTGTAACTGCTGACGGTAAAAAAGTGGGAATGCAGAAGTTTAGAATTATGCCTATGCCAAAGCCACAACCTTACTATGCAGGAAGAACTTATGGTGACAATACGATACAAAATGGATTGTTGAAACAAACACCACCTTTGACTGCAAAGTTGGCTGATTCTCCTTTGGATGTTCAGTTTTCTGTAAAATCATTTACTCTAGAAGTAATTGTAAACGGAAAGTTGATTGAAGAAAAAGGAAGGGGAGGTTCATTAACTCCTAAAATGAAAAACTTATTGAAGAACGCTAAGAAAGGACAAAAAATTTACTTCAGTGACGTAATGGTTGCTGGTCCTGACGGAAAGTCTAAACCAATTGGTGGACTTACTTTCAAAGTGTTGTAAGACAACATTTGAATCAAAAATGCGTACTAGTTAAATACGGATAAAATAGAAACGAAATGAAGACGAAAATAATAGCAATAGCGATAGCAGCCTCACTCATGATGACTGGATTTGCATTTGGACAGCTCCAAAGTACAGGAGTGTCACCTTCCAATGTATTGGATGGATTGTATGTTCAGCAGCATATCCCCACTAAGAAAGTAATTTCTTACGTACCATTAAGAGAAGCGGATGTAATGTGGAGTAAGAGAATATGGAGAGTGATTGACGTTCAGCAAAAGCTTAATTTTCCTTTGTTTTACCCAAGAGAGCCATTGACTGATAGAATGGCAATGTGGGATATTATTAAGTATGGAATTGAGACTGAAGGAAGTTTAACTCCTTATGAAATCAATGGAAATGGTAAGTTAGATTGGGATGGAGAATTTCTGTACCCAGTAGTTGCTCCTCAGGGAAATACGAATGATACAAATTACAAAACAACCATTGATAACTTATTGTACAATACATCTCAAGTTCAGAAATTAGATGAAAATGGTGAACCAATGTACGATGATGAAGGTGACGATATTTTCATTACTTCTAAAAATGCTATCACTGCCGAAAATATCATGCAGTATTTAGTAAAAGAAGATTGGTTTTTTGACAAGCAAAGATCTGTGATGGATGTAAGAATTATTGGTATTTGTCCAATCATTGCAACTTACGATGAAGATGGAGAATTTAAAGCACCAAAGCAATTGTTTTGGTTGTATTTCCCAGAGTGTCGTTATGTATTCCAAAACTACTTTGTATACAACAGACAAAATGATGCTCAAAGAATGTCATTTGATGATTTGTTCTGGAAAAGACAATTTGCAAGTTACATCTACAAAGAGTCTAACGTATATGACAGAGAAATAAATCACTACGAAAAGAACGGAATCAAAGTTCTATTGGAAGGTGAAAAAATCAAAAACAAAATGTTGAATATAGAGCACGATTTGTGGCACTTATAATCAGATAATAATAGTAAAAAGATGGCTGCATAGAATTTCTATGCAGCCTTTTTTATTCAAGAAAAGGAAAGAATAGAAATGAAAAAAATACTAATAACAGGAGGAGCTGGATTTATTGGTTCACATGTGGTAAGGTTGTTCCTTAAGAAATATCCAAACTACGAAATAGTGAACTTGGATAAACTTACTTATGCAGGAAATTTGGAGAATTTGAAAGACATAGAATCCAATCCAAATTATTCGTTTGTGAAAGGCGATATAGTGGATGAAGATTTTATAATGAATTTGTTTCAAGAGAATAAATTTGACGGAGTAGTGCATTTGGCTGCAGAATCTCATGTTGATAGGTCTATTTCCAATCCTACCGAGTTTATTAAGACAAATGTGATGGGGACAATAAATTTGCTGAATGCAGCGAGAAATAGCTGGGGAAACGATTTTGAAAACAAAGTATTTTACCACATTTCTACGGATGAAGTATATGGTTCGCTGGGAAAAGAAGGATTCTTTTTGGAGGAAACTCCTTATGACCCTCGAAGTCCTTATTCTAGTTCAAAGGCGAGTTCGGATCACTTGGTTCGTGCTTATTTTTATACTTATGGAATGCCTGTAAAGATTTCTAATTGTTCTAACAATTACGGATCACATCAATTTCCCGAAAAATTGATACCATTAATGATTCACAACATACAACAAAACAAACCGCTTCCTGTTTACGGAGAAGGATTGAATATAAGAGACTGGTTGTGGGTGAATGATCATGCTAGAGCTATTGATGTAGTTTTTCATGATGGTGTTTTGGGAGAAACATATAATATTGGTGGCAACAATGAGTGGACCAACATAGATTTGGTTAAGCTACTGTGCCAAACAATGGATCGAAAATTAGGAAGAAAAGAAGGAGAAAGTGAAAAACTTATTACCTACGTGACCGACAGAGCTGGGCACGATATGCGTTATGCTATAGATGCTTCCAAAATAAAAAGAGAGCTTGGTTGGGAGCCATCCATTACTTTCGAGAAAGGCTTGGAAGATACCGTAGAATGGTATTTGAGTAACAGTGATTGGTTGAATAATGTAACATCTGGAGATTACCAGAGCTATTACGAAAAACAATATAAATAATTGAAAAGACAACTCTAAAGGTTGTCTTTTTTTGATTTATTCCACATAAAAATGGAAGAATTGTTTTTTAGTTGTTCTGGATTTTTGGCTAGAATAATGTAGACAATATCAATGGCAGGAAGAACGAAAAAGCCTCCTCCAAGTGTCAGTGTGTAGGTGATTGGTATTCGAGCAGGTGTTCCAAGATATAATCGATGAACTCCAAAAACTCCCAGCGTTACAGCTAGCGCAACAGCAGTAATTTTCATTTTTCTAAATTGTTTAGGAGAAATACTATCAAGCGTTACAAGATGTTCGGTGAGAAAAGTATCCGAATCGTTTTGAAAAACTTCAAAACTTGCGTTTATATTTTCTTCAGCCCAAGCGAATTGCGGAACAAATAGGGTGATTAACAAACCAAAAAGAAAATATTTCATGCAGTGTGATTTTGGACTTCCCAAAATTAAAGAAAAATATACAATAAAAAAGCCTGTCCCAATTGCTTAGGACAGGCTGTATTTATTGTGAATTATAACGCTTATTTGTTGTTTGCGTAGTTTTTAGAAACTTCTTCCCAGTTTATTACATTAAAAAATGCATTGATGTAATCTGGTCTTCTGTTTTGGTAATTTAGGTAATACGCATGCTCCCATACATCAATTCCCATAATTGGGAATCCAGAACAACCTACACCAGACATCAATGGATTGTCTTGGTTTGGCGTACCGCAAACTTCTAATTTCCCTCCAGGGTGAACACATAACCAAGCCCATCCTGAACCAAATTGAGTAGCTGCAGCATTTGAAAATGCAGTTTTGAAATCTTCAAAAGATCCAAAAGCATCATTGATTGCTGAAGCCAATTCTCCTGTAGGTTCTCCACCTCCATTTGGCGACATTACAGTCCAAAACAATCTGTGGTTGTAAAAACCTCCTCCGTTGTTTCTTACTGCACCATTTGACATATCAAGGTTTTCAAGAATTTCTTCAATTGATTTTCCATCAAGATCTGTTCCTTCAATCGCTCCATTTAGTTTTGTAGTGTATCCATTATGATGTTTGCTATGGTGAATTTCCATAGTTCTTGCATCTATATGTGGTTCCAATGCATCGTATGCATAAGGTAATTCTGGTAATGTGAATGCCATAATTTATTTAGTTTAAAAGTTAATTTTTATTTAGAACAAATATAATTAATCCAAATTGGAATGTAAAGAAAAAGAGCTCCTCAATGAAAAGCTCTTTTGTGAAATAAAGTAAAGGTCTATTTTGTGCCGGTTAATTGTTTGTAATTAACACCATACAGAATAATGAAAATGACAGAAAATACACTGCTCAAAATTACTACTCCTGCCGCTAATTTATTGTCCAGTACAATCACTGGAACCGAAATTTCGATGGCGGTAGCCATTACATACATCCAGAAACCTAGTTTCAATAGTTTTCTCATAAGAAGAGCAGCAACAATACTTAGCACATAAACGATCATGCTATTGTAATTCAGAAATTCTGCATGCTCCAACACGATGTCAGCAGTATTAAAAATCACTTCCAGAAAAGGTTCTCCTGGTTTTCCTTTGATGTCTACTTTGCCAATTTCTTCTTGAATAGTATCCACTCTTCCAGATAAGACAAAAGCGTTTACAATACTTGAAATGAGCATCATAAAACTCCAACCAATTGTCATGATTGTGAGTACATTGAGCATTTCAGGAACTTTCTTTTTCATTTTTTTAGTTTTCTAAAACATCATCCAAGATGTCGTCATTTCCTCCATTAGGATTAATTCCTTTGTATTGGGCATCTCCAAAACCAAGGATAGGTATGAAAATAAAAGACAACAGCACTAAGCCTACGGTAAATCCATCTCCTTTTCCAAATCGTGTTGAGATTGCTGACCAAACCATAATTGAGGCAACAAGGTTTACTAGAGGGACAAAGAATAAAAGCATCCACCAACCTGGTTTCTCAGCTATTTGTGTTAGAACATAAATGTTGTAAAAAGGAACTAGAGCTGCCCATCCTGGCTGTCCAGCTTTTTCGAACATTTTCCAGATTGAGGCAATCAAAAAGACAATAAGTCCAATGTAAATAATAAGTATGAATAACATAACTAATGATTTTTTAAGATGAATTAAATTGAAAATAACTAGAATTTATGAAATCACGAAATTCTGAACTAGTTTTTAGTAACTTTGCACAGATAAAAATAGGATATGGAAACACAAGAAATGCCAATTACAATTTATTCGGAAATGACCCCGAACCCGAACACAATGAAATTTGTAGCCAACAAGATGCTTGTGGGCGAAGATGTAGTTGCAGAATATTTGAGCAAAGAGGAAGCAAAGAACTCTTCTGAAATAGCAGAATCTTTATTCGATTTTCCTTTTGTAAAGGGAGTTTTTATCACAAGAAACTTTATTACGGTTTCTAAAATGACTGAAATTGAATGGGAAGATATCACCTTAGAATTAAGGTTGTTTATAGCCGATTCCCTTAAAAAGAATCCAGTTGTGGTTTCTTCTTTGCCCACTCCAAAGTCAATAGAAAGTGACGAGAAAAAGGAAGTTCCAGCGTATTTTGAGCCAACAATTACCTCCGAATTGGATCAAAAAATTGTAGACTTATTGGAGGAATTTGTTCGTCCAGCAGTAGAAAACGATGGAGGTGCTATTCATTTCAAATCGTTTGATGAGGGAAAAGTTACCGTAATTTTGAAAGGTTCTTGTAGCGGATGCCCTTCTTCCACAGCTACTTTAAAAGGAGGTGTAGAACAATTATTGAAATCGCACTTGCCTGATGTAACTGAAGTAATAGCCGAAGCACAATAATATGGAAAAGTTTAACAGAGGTTTAGAAAAATTTTGGCTGTATTTTTCGATTTTAGTAGCCGTTTTTTGTGTCTACGAATTTATTGTAGATGAAGTTCAAACAGCAAAATTTTACCTACTATTTTTAATCTTGCCTATTGTAATGTATTTGCTCAGGAGGTACATTCGTATAAGAATGGAAAAAAACAACTCACATACCAAGATGGATAAATCATGATTTCAAACCTTTTTGTGTATATTCAACCCACGAATTTCTTTTAAATGGAACACTACGTGTTACTTGTCATTTTATTGTCTTTGTTGTTTTCCGCGTTTTTTTCGGGAACCGAAATCGCTTACCTGCAATCCAATAGACTGAAAATTGAGATAGATAAAAAGCAAGGTATAGTAAGCGCCAAGATTTTATCGTTTTTTGTAAAAAATGAATCCAAATTCATTACCACCTTACTTTTAGGAAATAACATAGCTTTGGTAGTTTATGGTATTTTTATGGGAGAGTTAATTATTGCTAAGCTTTTTCCTGTCCACGTCAACACTACTGAGTTGCCAGGAGTTATTTTACTTACTCAAACGCTTATTTCCACTCTCATTATATTGGTAACAGCTGAGTTTTTACCAAAAACTATTTTTCGTATTAACCCAAACAGAACTCTCTCCATTTTGGCTTATCCACTAGCGGTTGTTTATGGTGTTTTGTACATCCTTACTATGCTGGTTACGCTTATTTCTGGATTGATTTTAGGATTGTTTGGCAGTAAACAAGTAATTGGCGAAGTAAATTTTGGAGCTATAGATTTGGATGATTACCTGAACAAATCAACAAAAGTTCAAACGGACAAGGAACAAGATCACGAGGTGCAGTTGTTTCATAATGCACTGAACTTTAATAAAGTAAAAGCAAGAGACTGCATGATTCCGAGAACAGAGATAAAGGCTGTGAACGTGGAATCATCTGTAGAAGAACTAGGAAAAGAATTTGTAGAAACAGGTTATTCCAAAATAATGGTATTCAGGGATACAATAGATAATATTATAGGGTATGTACATTCTTTTGAAATGTTTAAAAACCCAGAAAGTATCACAGAGATTCTCAGACCTGTAGGAATTGTAGCGGAATCTATGCCGGTGAATAAGTTGTTGAATCAATTTATAAAA
>JAHEIE010000002.1:33045-34544 GCA_024639505.1 Crocinitomicaceae bacterium | reverse complement strand
TTTACACCCTTCTTCACATCCTTCTTGTGATTTTGGTTCTGTTCCGCAAGTTGCTAAAAATAAAGCTGCAGAAATTGTTATGATTAAGTGTTTCATTTTCTTTTTGGTTTTAATTGTTATTTGTCTTCTTTAGTCCAATCTTTAGTGTTCAGTTTGTGGTACACAAAACTTAGTTTGTTAGCAATGTCGTGATTTTTATCTCTGTCGCCACTTGCTTCTTTTATTTTGGTTTCTTGTTCCATAAGGAAATTTCCTACGTCAATCGTGTGCTTTCCTCTCTCAAAAATCTTGATTATAGTAGAAACGTACCAATCGTATTCAACAGGATCGTGTTCTTCTTTTACTTCCACCATTCCCCAGGAAGATTGAAGAATGTGAGTCATCATATCTCTCAAGTCTTCATTTTGAAGATCCGTGTGTTCGTTTTGTTCTTCCATTAGTTTTCTATGTAATCTACGATTAGTGTGTCATCCGTTTTGGTAACCTTTACCAATCCTAGTTTAGTAAGGGCTTTCATTCCTTTGTCCCATTGTTTGTTACTCAGTTCCAAAGAATCTTTCAGTGCAGTAAGTTCCATTGTTTTTTGAATCTTAATGGCTTCAAAAATTGCTTTTTCGTTATCAGCTAATTCCAGTTTTTTTTGTTTTACCTCTGGTCTCATTTGAGGGAAAAACAATACTTCCTGGATAGATTGATTATTCGTTAAGAACATGATCAAACGATCCATTCCAATTCCAAGACCCGAAGTTGGCGGCATTCCATATTCCAAAGCTCTCAAGAAATCATTATCGATAAACTCGCCTGCTTCGTCATCTCCTCTAGCTGCAAGTTTCAATTGCTCTTCAAATCTTTCTCTCTGATCTACTGGGTCGTTCAGCTCACTGTATGCGTTTGCTATTTCTTTCCCGCACACCATCAATTCGAATCTCTCTGTTAATTCAGAGTCTTCTCTGTGCACTTTACAAAGTGGCGACATTTCTTTTGGATAATCCGTAATGAAAGTTGGTTGAATGTAGTTTCCTTCGCACTTTTCTCCAAAGATTTCATCAATGAGTTTTCCTTTTCCCATTGTTTCATCTACTTCTATTCCCATTCCTTTTGCAGCTGCTCTCAATTCATCTTCTGTTTTTCCTTTGATGTCAAATCCAGTAAAATCAATAATAGATTGCCTCATTGTTACTCTCTTGTATGGAGCTTTAAAATTGATTTTATGCTCACCAAAAGTAGCTTCGGTTGTTCCGTTTACCTCAGTAGCTACATTTTCGAGTAGTTTTTCAGTAAAATCCATCATCCAGTTGTAGTCTTTGTAGGCTACATAAATTTCCATGGCTGTAAACTCAGGGTTGTGAGTTCTGTCCATTCCTTCATTTCTAAAGTTTTTAGAAAATTCATACACTCCATCAAAACCTCCTACAATTAATCTTTTCAGGTACAATTCGTTAGCAATTCTCATGTACAATGGAATGTCCAAACTATTGTGGTGTGTAATAAATGGACGA
>JAHEIE010000002.1:0-33035 GCA_024639505.1 Crocinitomicaceae bacterium | reverse complement strand
CTCCACCTGCAATCGGCTGTAATACTGGAGTTTCCACTTCAAAGTATCCAGCATTATTGAAGAAATTACGCATCGCATTGAACATTTTTGTTCTTTTGATGAAAACTTCTTTTACTTGTGGGTTTACCACCAAATCAACATACCGCTGACGGTATCGCAATTCAGGATTCGTGAAAGCATCGTGCACTTTTCCTTCGCTGTCTGTTTTTGGCATTGGCAAAGGCTTTAATGACTTGCTAAGCAATGTCATTTTTTCAACATTAATGGATTTTTCGCCAACTTGGGTTGTAAACAGAGTTCCTTCAATTCCAATAAAATCTCCTATGTCCAGGAGTTTTTTGTATACATCGTTGTACAATGACTTGTCTTCACCCGGGCACATTTCGTCTCTGTTGAAATAAGCTTGAACTCTACCAGCAGAGTCCTGAATAGAGGAGAAAGAAGCCTTTCCCATTATGTTTTTTGTCATCAATCTTCCTGCTATAATTACCCGTTTGCCTTCTTCGTAGTTTTCTTTTACCTCTTTTGAGAGGGTGTCAACTGGAAACAGAGCAGCTGGATAAGGCTCAATTCCTTGGTTTATTAATTTTGTGCGAGTTTCTCGTCTAAATATTTCTTGTTCAGATAATTCTAAGCTCATTGTAATGCTAAATTTGGCTTGGTTTAAATTTGGTTGCAAATATACGCAATTTGTGGGGAGTTTTGATGCTCATTTTTCTGGATTCCTATTCGGTAATTGGCTAATGAATAAAATTGCAAAACCAAATTTTTATTAATAGTTATTTCTGTAAGTTTGTAGAAACAAAAATCATTCAGAATGAAAGTATCTTTAATCGTAGCAAAAGCTACCAATGAAGCCATAGGAAAAGACAATGATTTGATTTGGCACTTGCGTGATGATATGCGTTATTTTTCTGATACAACCAAAGGGCATTATGTGATTATGGGAAGAAAGAATTTCGATTCTATTCCTGATAAATACAGACCTTTGCCGGATAGGCCAAATGTTATTGTGACTCTAAACAGCGATTTTGTTGCCGACAATTGTGATGTAGTAAACTCCATTGAAGAAGGACTGGAATTGGCAAGAAGAAATAACGAAACTGAAGCATTTGTAATTGGAGGAGGGCAAATTTATAAAACTGCTTTGGAGAATGATTTGTTGGATAAATTGTACATCACATATGTCCACCATTCTTTTGATGCTGATGTATTTTTTCCAGAATATGACTCTTCCAAATGGAAAAAAACAAGCGAAATTTTTCACCCAAAGGACGAAAAACATGAGTTTGGTTTTTCATACGTTACTTACGAAAAGAAATAAGGTTTGAATTCATCGCCCGAAGTAAATAAGTGGAATTTGGCAAATAAACGTGACTTTACAGTTGAGTTTTTTGCAATAAATTTTGGCTTGTTGTATACGATTCTCTACATCAAAGAGGTTGAGTATTGCTTTGTATTTGCGGTCTTGGGTGGGATTCTTTATGGTTATTTATGCTACGTAAAACAGATTTTTGCCGAGTCTTTTTTACAAGGTTTTTATATTCTTACAGCAATTTATGGATGGTTCAATTGGGGAGAATATGGAGAAAATAGTTATTCGCTTTTAACTCATTTGATTTTTCTGGGAGTCACTTTTTTTGCTACCGTTTTGGTTGGTTTTTTCTTGTCAAAAAGAACTAAGTCCCAACTTCCTTTTTTAGATTCGTTCACCACTGTTTTTAGTATAACTGGAACAATACTCATGGTCAATTTTGTTCATGAAACATGGCTTTATCTTTTGGCAATTAATATTGTTTCGATGGTTTTGTATTATAGGCGAGGAATGAAAATGAGTGTTTTGTTGTACGCATTTTACGTTTACCTCAGTTTAGCTGGTTGGTTTGGTTTCGAGTTGATTTTTTAACTGTAGTTTTTACAACCAGTCGCTCATGTTGAATAAAAGCAGGCTTTTATTCTTTGTTTTTTGTATCCAATAGAATTGTCACGGGTCCATCATTAATTAATTGTACTTTCATGTCAGCGCTAAAAACTCCGGTTTTAACTTCTGTAGTAATTTCAGATTGGAGTGACTTTATAAATTGTTCGTACAATGGAATTGCAATTTCGGGCTTAGCTGATTTTGTAAAGGAAGGGCGGTTTCCTTTTTTTGTCGAAGCAAAAAGGGTGAATTGACTCACCACCAGCGCTTCACCATTTATATCACTCAAGGAGAAATTCATTTTACCTTCTTCATCACCAAAAATCCTAAGGTTGGTTATTTTTCTTACCAGCCAATTAATATCTTCTTGTGAATCTGAGTCTTCGATGCCCAATAGAACCAAAACCCCATTTTTTATATTGGAAAAATTTTCACCATTTATGTGGACAGAAGCCTCCGAAACTCTTTGCATTAATACTCTCATGTTGTTTGAAACATTATTTTAAGAAACCAGTTTGTGGACTCTAATTTGTAGAATTTTCTAACTTCTAACTTCTAACTTCTAACTTCTAACTTCTTATTTCGGTGCATACAGACTTTCTCTAAAACCAGGGTTTTCGTCACCATAGTACAAATTCAGATAGTTTTGATATCTAAATTCAGCTATATTACCCTCTTCCACTGCTTTTTTCACAGCACATTTCGGTTCGTTTACGTGTACACAATTGTTAAATTTACATTCATTCATTATTGCTCTCATTTCAGGGAAATAATGATGAATGACTTCTTGCTCTATATCAATAATTCCCAAGCCTTTAATTCCGGGAGTGTCAATAATGTGTCCGCCAAATTTCAGCTCATGCATTTCGGCAAAAGTTGTAGTGTGCTTGCCTTGGTTATGAGAATCAGAAATGTCACTCGTTTTGATATCAAGGGAATTGTCAATAAGGTTTATCAATGAAGATTTACCTACACCTGAATTGCCAGAAAAAACTGAAGTTTTGTTTTTCATTTGGGCTTTTACTTCCTCAATATTTATGTTTTTCTCAACGGAAGTTTTTATACACGAATATCCAATTTTGGAATATGTTTCTACCAAGTTATTCAGTTCTTTCAATTCATTGTCATTGAGAAGATCAATTTTATTGAAAACCAAGGTTGTAGGAATGTGATAGGCTTCGGCAGTCACCAAAAATCTATCGATAAAATTGAGGTAAGTTTTTGGGTAATTAACAGTTACAACCAAAAAAGCTAAGTCGATATTTGATGCAATGATATGTGCTTTTTTCGAAAGATTTACCGATTTACGGATTATGTAATTCTTTCTTGTCTCAATTTCTACAATCATTCCGTTGTCATCTTCCTGTATTTCTATCGAAACAATATCGCCCACAGTTACGGGGTTTGTTGTCTCTATACCTTTTAGCCTGAATTTTCCTTTTATCCTGCACTGAATGATAGTTCCGTTGGATAGTTTGACAGAATACCAGCTTCCTGTTGATTTTATTACAAGTCCTTTTTTCAATTTTTTTATTTAGAACTCAAAGGTAATGCAATTCCTATCAAATTGAAACAACCCATTCAATCGATTTCTTATCCGAATGAAATTCAGGAGGAATAGCAATAGTTGCTTTAAATTTCATTATTTTTAAGAATTATTTAAAATCAATCGCATTTCATGTCAATAGAAATAAAGAACGTAACAAAAGAATATGGGCTTCAAAAAGCATTGAATGACATTTCGTTTACTGTAAACAAAGGAGAGATTTTGGGTTTTTTGGGTCCAAACGGAGCAGGAAAATCTACTTTAATGAAAATTATCACGTGTTACATTCCACCAACCTCGGGAACTGTGATAGTAGACGGCTATGATGTGTTGGAAGATTCGCTCGAAATAAGAAAAAAAGTGGGGTATTTACCAGAACATAATCCATTGTATTTGGATATGTATGTGAAAGAATATTTGAATTTTATAGCAGGTCTTCACAAGTTGTCGAAGAAAAAAGAAAAGGTAGCCAATGTAGTTGATCTAGTTGGTTTGGAATTGGAACAAAACAAAAAAATAGGGGAGCTGTCCAAAGGTTACAAGCAAAGGGTTGGATTGGCTCAGGCTTTGATTCATGACCCCAATGTACTTATTCTGGATGAGCCAACAAGTGGATTGGATCCAAACCAATTGGCAGATATTCGTGAAGTAATAAAAAAGATTGGAAAAGAAAAAACAGTGATGTTCTCTTCACATATCATGCAAGAAGTAGAGGCAATATGCGACCGAATTGTCATAATAAATAGAGGCAACTTACTGGTAGATAAAGACGCTAGTCAAATTATGAATGCCAACTCGAATAGGCAAATTGTCAAAGTTGAGTTTGATAAACCCGTTTCCAAAACTGAATTGAAACAGATAGTAGGGGTGAATAAAGTGAAGCAATTGAATGAGAACGAATGGGAAATAATATCTACACAGCCTGAAGATTTGAGAGCTGAAATTTCAAAGTTTGCGGGTAGTAAAGGACTTTTGGTGCTTTCTCTTCAAAAGGAAACACAGAAACTTGAGAATGTGTTTAAAGAGTTGACACATTAGAATAAAACCGAATCACATCAATGGAATTTAAAATAGTATCAGACTTTAAACCTACTGGAGATCAGCCGAAAGCCATAAAAGAATTGGTGGAAGGCGTGAACTCAGGAGTTGAAAGTCAAGTCCTTTTGGGGGTGACCGGTTCGGGTAAAACATTTACTGTTGCAAATGTAATTCAGGAGACAAATAAACCAACTTTGGTTTTGTCTCACAATAAGACTTTGGCCGCCCAGTTGTTTGAAGAATTCACGAATTTTTTTCCAGAAAATAGGGTAGAGTATTTTGTATCTTACTACGATTATTATCAGCCAGAAGCCTATTTGCCAACCACCGGAACATACATTGAGAAAGATTTATCTATCAATGATGAAATTGAAAAACTGAGGATACGTGCAGCTTCTGCGTTGTTGTCTGGAAGGAAAGATGTAATTGTAGTTTCTTCTGTTTCGTGTATTTATGGAATTGGAAACCCAACTAATTTTAAAGATAGTATTCTTCAAATAAATGTAGGCCTGGTAGTGACTCGAAATACATTTTTGGCTCAATTGGTAGATAATTTATACTCAAGAGCAGGATTGGATTTTGAGAGAGGAACATTCCGAGTAAAAGGCGACACGGTAGATATTAATTTACCTTATGCCGATTTTTCGTTGCGAATTGGATTCTGGGGAGATGAGATAGAAGAAATTGAAACCATTGAGAATGACACAGCCCGTAGAATCGAGAAATTTGACGAGTACAGTATTTATCCAGCAAATATTTTTGTAACGAGTAAAGACACAATTCAAGGGGCTATTCACGATATTCAAGCTGATATGGTAGAAAGAACTGAGTCTTTTAAAGCGGGGGGGCAGCACTTGGAGGCAAACCGTTTGGAAGAAAGAGTGACTTTAGATTTGGAGATGATTAGAGAATTGGGTTATTGCTCAGGAATAGAAAATTATTCACGATATTTTGATGGGCGAGTAGCTGGTTCTAGGCCTTTCTGTTTGCTCGATTATTTTCCAGATGATTTTTTGATGGTGATAGACGAAAGTCATGTTACTTTACCGCAAATAAGAGCAATGTATGGTGGAGATAAATCTCGAAAAATAAACTTGGTAGAACATGGCTTTAGATTGCCATCTGCAATGGATAACAGGCCACTAAAATTTGAAGAGTTTGAACAGATTACGAAACAAACTTTGTACGTTTCGGCAACACCAGCAGATTACGAAATGGAAAGAGCAGAAGGTGTTTTTGTAGAGCAATTAATAAGACCAACTGGATTGTTGGATCCAATCATTGAAGTAAGGCCAAGTAAAAACCAAATTGATGATTTACTAGAAGAAGTAAATAAAACTATCGCAAAAAATGAAAGAGTTTTGGCCACAACTCTTACCAAAAGAATGGCTGAAGAACTCCAAAAGTATTTGGAAAAAGTAGGGGTGAGAAGCCGATACATTCACTCAGATGTGGATACCCTTGATAGAATTGAAATTATTCAGGATTTGCGAAAGGGAGTTTATGATGTTTTGGTGGGTGTAAACCTACTGAGAGAAGGATTGGATTTGCCAGAAGTGTCTTTAATTGTTATTTTAGATGCAGACAAAGAAGGTTTTTTAAGGTCGGAAAGAGCTTTGGTACAAACGGTGGGTAGAGCAGCAAGAAATGTGAACGGAAGAGTGATTATGTATGCGGATAAAATGACAAATTCCATGCAAAGAACAATTGATGAAACGGAAAGACGAAGAGGGGTTCAGATGGATTACAACAAAAAGCACAACCAAGTACCAAGGCCAATTAAAAAGAATTCGGAAAATACACCGTATAAATTTGAAAATAATCTTGAAAAAACTCCAACTCTCGCTGCCGAAGATGAAGTTGAATATTTGACAACATCACAGATCGAGGAAAATATTAAAATGACCCAAAAAGCTATGGAAAAAGCTGCCAAAGAATTTGATTTTGTTGAAGCAGCCAAATTACGTGATTCCATAAAGCTACTTAAATCAAAATTAAAAAGCTAACCAATTTATAACTAAGAAAGCAACCAAGAAAAAAAAATAGCGTACTTTAATCAGAACAATTTCATTATGAAAAAAATATATATAATTATTACACTTATTCTTTTTAGTCAGTTGGTTAAATCACAATTGACTCCAAGTAATTCTTACCCTCAAATTCCTGGAAAAACTATTCCTTTCAATGGAGAAAAGTGTGCTTCTCACTACATGGATGAATTTCTAAAAAGATTTGATCCAGCTTATAGTTTAAACCGACAATCTATTGAGCAGCATACTCAACAGATTCTTCAAACCGCCTCTGTCTCGCGTTCTGGTGGAGTAAACCGAGGAGTTGTTTATACAGTACCAATTGTTTTTCATGTCTTGCACGAAGGTGAAAATGTTGGTGATTCTACGAATATATCAAATGCTCAAATTTATTCATGTCTAGCTGCATTGAATAGAGATTTTAGAAGAAATGGGGCTGACGGAGGAATAGCACAAACAGGACCTTTAGGTGCAGACGCAGAAATTGAATTTTGTTTGGCTAGAAAAGATCCTAATGGCAATTTTACTACAGGTATTACAAGGCATGATATGTCGGGAGTTCAGGGTTATTTGGATAGTGGAGTATATCATAGTGCTACATGGAGATCAGATGCATCTATGAAATCTATGGTTCAATGGAACCCTGCTGAATACATAAATATTTGGGTAGTTAACAAAATAAGAAGCACAACAAATATTTACCAGGGTGGTGGTGGTGGCGTAATAGGTTATGCAACATTTCCTGGAGGACCAGCAGCATCGGATGGTGTTGTAATTCGATTTAGTGCAACTGGGAATGACATTTCTGGCACAAAAGGTTATAATCTATGGTCTGCAACAAATGACAATAGAGTTTTGACTCATGAAATGGGGCATTATTTCAATCTTTATCATACTTTTCAAAGTACAACATCTTGCACAGTCACCAGTCCTTGTGCTACTTCTGGTGATTTGTGTTGTGACACACCTCCCACGATTGTTGGTTCAGGAAATGCTTGTACAACTCCAGTTTGTCCATTAGACAATAAAGAAAATTATATGCAATATCAAAATGGTTCTTGTGCCTCAGATTTTACTCCAGATCAAGTTTCTAGAATGAGAGCAGTTTTGGCTTTAGGTGGATCGAGGCATTCACTCACTACAACTCAAAACTGTGGAGTGGCAAATCAAGTAAATCCAGCAGTTACTAATTTATTTTTCCAAGTAGATTCTATTTGTACTAATTTGATTCCAGGTTTTGCTGTAATCTGTAATAATGGATTCGATACTTTAACTAGCTTAAGACTAAATTATGATATCGATGGAGTAAGTCCAAATGTTTATTTTTGGTCTGGAAGTATACCTCCTTATGAATGTGATACAATTGCTCTGCCTGCATTAACAGTAGCATCAGGAAATCATAATTTCAATATCTCGATTGACTCTACTCTTATTAATGGGAGTCTAAATGACGGGTTTACTGGGGATAATTTTTTTGTCAAAAGTTTTATTTCAAGGGATAAGTTTTCAGTTATCGTGGATATTACAACAGATTGTAGTGCTCAAGAAATATCCTGGCTTTTGAGAGATACCAATGGAATTGTTTTTTTAAGTGGTAGTGGTTATACTCAGCAGATTCAAAATATTTTGGAATCAGCTTGTTTAGACTCAGGCTGTTATGAGTTTGTTATATATGATTCATGGGGAGATGGCCTTCAGGGTAAAGGTTTTTGTGGATCAAACGGAAGATTCACGCTTACTGATTTTGGATCTGGGCAGATTATAGCAAAAACCATAAACCCAAATTTTGGAGATTCTTTAATCAGTTCTTTTTGTCTTCCATACAACACATTACTTAATCCAGGGTTTAAGGGCTGTGACACAGTATATCCAAATTACCCAGTTTATCTTACTGATACTTCCCTTTCTTTTCCTGCTGTATATAAATGGTTTTGGGATTTTGGAGACGGAACCACATCAACTCAAACAAATCCAGTAAAAAGATATTCGGCTATAGGAACGTATGATGTAAAGATGGTAGTTGAAAATGCTGCTTTGAAAGATTCTCTAAGCAAATTGGGCTGTGTTGTGGTAATTCCAACACCTCCGGGTTTCTGCGATACTTTGTACAATTTTGACAATGCATTAGACTCTATGATTTTTTATAAGCTTTTAGGTACATGGGGTTATTACCCAGGTCATAATGGAGCTAACATTACAGGATACGCAGAACCCTTTAATTTGTCGGGTGCTTCAAATTCAGTTCAAAGAATTGTTCTACCTGTAATTAAGGCAGATGCTGGTACACCAAATTCTTCATTTGTAGTGAATATTTACGATGATAATGCTGGAAGTCCAGGAGCAATTTTATCCACAGACACCATAAAAATAAATAGTTTGGTAGCTGGAGTAAGCAATGAGGTTTACCTTACAACTCCACCTTTCATTACAGGAAATTTTTGGGCAGGTTTAGAGTTGGAATACGGAAATGGCGATACATTGGTTATTACTACTGCAAACAATAGGATCGGTGGAGTCAACACTACTTTTGTTAAAACTGGTGGGATTTGGCAAAGTTCAACTGGAGTTGCCGCGATTAATACTTCTTTGGGAATAAAAGTAATATATACAGATTTACCAGCAACAGGAACTGTAAACGTAACTAGAAATAGAATTTGCCAAGGACAAAGCACAAGTTTTAGTGCTACGGGATTAGCCAATTACGATTCTTTGAAATGGTTTTTTCCTGGAGGTACTCCTTCATTCTCCACAAATATTAATCAAACTGTTTCTTACGCAACAGCTGGAACTTATAAAGCTATTCTTTACCTTGAAGGTGTATGTTCTAATGATAGTTTGATTTCAACAATAGTTGTTGATACCGCAGGAGCAACAATTAGTTTTACAGAAACTTCATTAGCAATATGCGAACAAGATACTGTTGCTTTTGACGGGACTTTGAACGGTCGTGGTACAATTTATTGGACATATCCAACTGGATTGCCTTCATCTTCTAATCTTGAGGACAATACAATTTTCTTTTCTACACCGGGAGTGTATCCCATAAAAATGAAAGTAGATAATGGGTGTGGTTCTGATAGTATAGTAAAAACATTGACTGTAAGAGATTATCCAACAACCACTATTTCACCAGGAGATACCACAATTTGTGATGGTAGCTCTATAACTCTTTCGATTAATGGCGGTACTTCTTATGCTTGGAGTTCAGGAGGAGCTACTCAATCAGTTTCTGTTTCGCCTACTGCCACAACTCAATATTGGGGAGTAGCAAGTAACGCAAACTGTATCGGTGATACTGCTTATGTTACCATAACAAATAATCAAATACCTAATGTTACGGCCAATGCAAACCCTACATTGGTTTGCTTGGGTAGCGCAATTTATTTTAGTATGACTGGTTCCAATGCCATTACATACGACTGGGATTATGGAGATGGAACTACTTCTAGTGTACCAAATGCATCTCACATTTATTCTGCTCCAGGAACTTATATTGCCACCGTAAAAGGTACTTTTGGTTTGTGCGATAGTTCAAATTCAATTCAAGTGATAGTAAATGACTGCACAGGACTAGAAGAAGAAAGTTTAGCTTCGTCCATTGTGGTTTATCCAAATCCTGCGAATAGGTTTTTAAACATCTCTATTTTGGAAAGTGAAATGGAAAACGTAAAAATGGCCATTTTTAATAGCTCCGGAAATATGGTTCATTCTTCTCTAATTTCCTCACAAACTGAACAAACTACAATAGACATAAATAGTTTTTCGGAAGGAGTTTACCTCATTCGATTTAATTCAGAGAATAAAGTGGTAACAAAGAAACTAATCGTGGTTAAATAATTGCATTTTAAGCAAAATTACAAACTCCATTTACTGAAGTAAATGGAGTTTTTTTATATTTAATTATGGAACGAGAACTAGAGATATTTGTCGATTTTACTAAACAATTCGTTTCTTTAAATGACAAAGATGTGCAAATGATTGTGCCTCATGTTAGGTATGAGGAGTATGAGAAAAAGGAATCTATATTAACCACTCAACAAAAATGTTCGGGAATCTACTTTATTTGTGAAGGATTGTTCAGAGTTTATTCATTAAAGGATGGAGTAGAGGTGAATGTATCGTTCATGAAAGAGAATGATTTCTTTACAGATTACGAAAGTTTGATGACAGGTAACAATTGCAAATTAGGATTAGAGGCAATTGAGCCTACAAAAATAATTTTTTTGCCTTATGAAAAACTGTTGGAAAGCTATAATGAATCTCACATGCTAGAAAGGTTAGGTCGATTGATGGTTGAAAGAGCTTTGGCTAATTTGATTTCTATGACAAACTCCACTGCAAACCTCAAGGCGGATCAGAAATACACTGAATTTGAGTTAAACAACAAAGATTTAGTAAATAGAGTTCCCTTAAAACATTTGGCTAGTTTTATAGGAATTACTGCAGAATCACTATGTAGATTGAGGAAATCTCGCTTAAAAAGTAATTCTTAACAAATATCAAGTAATATTAACTTCAGATGCCCTAATTTTGTGTCAGATTGATAAATGTAATCACATGAAATTAAAGTTGTTAGTATTGTTTGTAATGTTTGTTTCTGTGGGCTTTTCGCAGCAGCTCACCTCTGTCATTAAAGGATCTGTAATAGACAAAACATCACAGGCAACATTAATTGGAGTGAATATAGTGTTGGTCGGAAGCGAATCGCTGATAGGAACAACCTCAGATATAAATGGTGAGTTTAGATTAGAAAATGTACCGACAGGAAGACACACAGTTAGAGTCAGTTATTTGGGATATGAAACCAGAGAAATACCAAACTTATTAGTGTTGTCTGCAAAAGACCTAAACGTAAGCATAGCGTTGAGTGAAAAATTCAATCAATTGGGAGAGTTTGTCGTTCGAGGTGAAGCTGACAAACGAGAAAACATTAATAAAATGAATACGGTGAGCTCAAGAACTCTGTCAATAGATGAGGCCACTCGTTTTTCTGGGTCTTTGCAAGATCCAGCAAGAATGTCCCAAAACTATGCCGGTGTAAGTGGTTCATCGGACGATAGAAACGATGTGATTATTAGAGGTAATTCCCCTACGGGAGTTTTGTGGAGACTAGAAGGAGTTGATATTCCTAGTCCCAATCATTTTTCGACTATCGGGACCACAGGAGGGCCAATTAGTATGCTGAATGTGAATAATTTGAAGAATTCTGAATTTATGACGAGTGCCTGGTCTGCGGAGTACGGTAATGCTTTGTCGGGAGTTTTTGATTTGCAATTAAGAGAGGGGAATAACGATAGTTATGAGCATCTTTTTCAGGTAGGAGTAAATGGATTTGAATTAGGTTCCGAAGGTCCTTTTAAAAAAAGAGGGAGAGCTTCTTATATGTTCAATTATAGGTATTCAACGCTTGGAATTTTTCAGCAAATAGGTGTGGATCTTGGAACTGGTTCATCGATTCCTGAATATCAAGATATAACTTTTAAAGTGAATCTTCCAACAAAGAAAATGGGAACTTTTTCGGTTTTTGGAATTGGAGGAATAAGTTTTATTGATTACGAATTGGATACTTCCAATACCAATTTATTTGCAGATGAAAACCAAGAAGCTCAATTTAGAAGTCAAACTGGAGTTTTGGGTGTGACACACAAGTATTTTTTTAATTCTACTTTGTTCTCAAAACTATCAATAGTTGCAACAGGAACTAGGTCAGCCGGTGATTTAGATTCTACAGGATTTGAGAGAACTAAAGTTTCTAAAGTCGCTGTATTCGATCGAGTTTTATCCAATTATGTGGTTCATTTCAAATTAAACAAAAAAATAAATGTTCGAAACAATTGGAATGCAGGTGTCATTTGGCGAATCAATACTTTGGATTTTGTAGATAGTAATAAAAGGCAAAATGAATTTATTGAAACATTGCGATTTCAAGGTGAAGCAAGTTTGGGTCAGGCATATTTTACCTGGAGGCATCATTTTAATGAAAAATTGACAGCCAACATAGGTGTTCAAGGTCAATATTTTAACCTATCTAAATCTACAAGTTTGGAGCCAAGACTTGGGCTGAGATATGAGTTAAATAACAAAAACAAATTCACCTATGGTTTTGGTATGCACAGTCAAACTCAACCAATCTCTGTTTATTTCGTGAAGGATTTGGAAAATTCAGGTTCGTCAACTCCTAATAAATCTCTTGATTTTTCTAGAAGTATTCACAATGTAATTGGCTACGAGAGAAATATTGGGCTAAACACACGACTAAAACTCGAAACCTACTTTCAATACATTTACAATGTTCCTGTGGATACTGCAAGTAATTCATTTTCGATGTTGAACGAAGGAGCTGATTTCACCTTGCCGAATAAAACGGGATTGGTAAACGAGGGGACTGGCATGAATTATGGAATTGAAATTACGTTTGAGAAATTTCTTTCTAAAGGTTATTATTTCCTTGTAACTACTTCTATTTTCGATTCCAAATTTAAGGGAAGCGATGGAGTAGAACGAAATACAGCATTTAATAACCAATATGTGTTCAATGCCCTTGCTGGGAAAGAATTTGAACTAAAGAAAAATGTAACACTAACTTTTGACGGAAGAATGACTTATGCTGGAGGAAAGCCATTTACTCCTATTGACTTGGATGCATCCAATGCTCAGTTAAGCGAAGTGAGAGATTGGAATATTGCCTTTTCTGAAAGATACCAAGGGTATTTTAGATTAGATTTTAAGGTTGGGATGAGATGGAATCAGAAAAACATATCTCATGAATTTATGCTAGATATTCAAAATATTACAAACCAAAAGAATATATTTATTCAGGGATATCAAGCTTCATCGGACCAAATTAAAACTAATTATCAAAGAGGATTTTTTCCAGTAGCATTGTATAAGCTCTATTTTTAGCAACGGTTGGGTTTTATAGATTTTTATGAAATAATAATTCTCAGATAATCTTATCTTTGATGAAATTAAAGACCGTGAAAAAGAGCATATTTAAAATCTTAAAAATTATATTGCCACTTGGAATAGGGGTTTACCTTACTTGGTATTTTTATTCTAATCTTTCGCCAGAAGGAAAAGCAGGAATTCCAAAAGCATTTGCAAGTGCCAATTATTTTTGGGTATTCTTAGCATTAGTTACTGCTTGGTTGGGTCACATGAGCAGAGCTTACCGATGGCAGTTTTTAATGGAGCCTTTGGGGTATAAACCAAAATTGGTAAACCTTTATCATTCAACAATGATAGGTTACGTCCTTAATTTTACAATTCCTAGAAGTGGAGAAATTGGAAGGCCTGGGTTTTTATCAAAAAAAGAAAATTTACCGTTTGACAAAGTTTTTGGAACTGTGGTGGCAGAAAGAATAATTGATGTGATAATGTTACTAGGGATTACTTTTGGAACGTCTTTGTTGGTAGGAAATGAAGTAATAGAGGGATTTACAAAAACAGATGGAGAAACAGGTAATTCGTATTTGCTTTATGCAATTGTCGGACTAGTTTTATTAGGAGGTATAGCATTGATTGTTTCAAAAAAAATAAGAGGATTTTTTATAGAAAAGTTAAAAGGAATGCTGGAAGGTGTTAAAACTATTTTTACTATGAAAAAGAGAATGGCATTTATTTTTCATACTCTATTTATTTGGTTTACTTATATACTGATGATGTGGTTAATGGCTCTTAGTTTAGATGGAATGGAATCAATTGGAATCAAAGAATTGATGGTTTCATTTGTAGTGGGAGCAGCAGCTATAGCTATTACGCCTGGTGGAATTGGATTGTACCCACTTTTTATAACAGCAGCCCTGGTTTATTTTGGATACAACGAAGAATTAGCCTCTAGTTTTACTATTCTTTCTTGGGTAGTTACTACCGCATTTTTAGTTGTGTTGGGAGTTGCATCCTTGTTCGCTATTGATGTAAAATTCAATGTGATGGATGCAGAAAATGAACTTCCCAAAACAACGAAATAAATAATATGGCAAAAGTGAAAAAATCATATTTCTGTCAAAATTGTGGAGCTCAATCTCCACAATGGGTAGGGAAATGTCCGTCATGTGCCGAGTGGAATACATTTGTGGAAGAAGTAGTGTCTAAAAATGAAAAAAAGCTTTTTTCCACGGGTCCTACAACAAAGAGAATTTCAAAACCTGTTGCAATAGGTGATGTTTCGGATGAGAAACACAACCGAATTATTTTTAAAGATACAGAATTAAACAGAGTACTCGGAGGTGGACTGGTACATGGATCTCTCGTTTTGTTTGGTGGAGAACCAGGAATTGGTAAATCTACGTTAATGCTCCAAATGGCGCTGCAACATTCCAAAGCTAGAGTTTTGTATGTTTCGGGCGAAGAAAGTATGAAACAAGTGAAAATGAGAGCCGATAGAATAGGGCAGACCTCAGAAAATTGTTTCTTGTTAAACGAGACGAAGCTTCAACATATATTTTCACACATCGAGGAATTTCAGCCTCATATTTTAATTGTAGATTCAATCCAAACCTTACATTCGGATTATTTGGATTCTTCCCCAGGAAGTATTTCGCAGATTAGAGAATGTACGGGAGATTTGATGAAATTTGCCAAAGAAACTCAAACTTCGGTCTTTATAATAGGACATATAACAAAAGATGGAAGTATTGCTGGTCCTAAAGTTTTGGAACATATGGTCGATACGGTTTTGCAATTTGAAGGAGATAGAAACCATATTTACAGGTTGCTAAGAACTACCAAAAATAGATTCGGAAGTACTAATGAATTAGGGATTTACGAAATGCAAACAGGAGGATTAGTTCCTGTACTCAATCCATCTGATGTTTTGCTAAATAACAATGCCGAAGCATTGAGTGGAGTTGCAATTGCATCTACAATGGAAGGAATGCGTCCTATGCTTGTTGAGGTTCAGGCTCTTGTGAGTACAGCAGCTTATGGAAATCCACAGCGAACCACAACAGGATTTGACACCAAAAGATTGAATATGTTGCTTGCAGTTCTTGAAAAACGATGTGGCTTCAAATTAGGTGCTAAGGATGTGTTTTTGAATATAACTGGTGGAATCCGAGTGAATGATCCAGCCATTGATTTAGCTGTTGTTTCAGCTGTATTGTCTTCTAATGTAGATATGCCGGTGAGCAAGGAAATTGCTCTAGCAGGTGAAGTTGGGCTTACAGGTGAAATAAGGCCAGTTTCGCATATTGATCAAAGAATTACAGAAGCACAAAAGCTCGGGTTTGAGAAAATGATTATATCCAAATATAACAAAGGAGTGAAGCAAACTGATTTTGACATAGAACTCATTCAAGTAGGAAAAATAGAAGAAGTATTTAGGCACTTGTTCGGCAACGATTAATTCAATTATCGCTCTTTGCCTCACTTGCTAAGGCAGATATGACTTGCCTAAATGATTCAGAAGGTTAGAATCAATAGAATTAAAAATAAGAAATACTTTAAAAAGTAATCCTAGTTAATTCTCCAAAATCCAATCTTTTTCCAGTCGTAGTTTTCATAGAAAGTCTTGAAACTTCTACTTTCTGGGTCGGAAAAATAGTACTTGCAGTTCTTTTTATTTCCTTTGCATCTAGTTTTGGCGAATAGGTGTTTATGATGATAAATCCTCCTGGCTCAATTAGTTCTTTAGTCGATTTCAGTAGTTCTTGGAATTTATCCTCCAATTTCCATCTTTCTTTTTTTACACCAATGCCAAAAGCTGGCGGATCCATGATTACTCCTCTGTATTTGTTTCCCCTTTTTGATTCTCGTTGGGCAAATTTCAAAGCATCTTCTAGCACCCACTTTATGTCATCTACACCCGAGGATTCCATGTTTTCTTTTCCCCAATTGATTACGTTTTTCACACTGTCACAGTGAAACACCTCGGCATGATTTAGTTTTGCAACGACTGAAGCAGCTCCAGTGTAGCCAAATAAGTTCAGTAGTTTATGGTCTTTTTGTACTTTTTGTTGAATGTATTCCCAGTTTGTTTGTTGCTCTGGAAAAAGTCCCACGTGTTTGAAGTTTGTGATTTTTAGATTAAAAACAGCTTTTCCAAATTTAATTTGCCATTCGTCTTCTGCGTAAGGATTTCTTTTTATCCACTCTCCCGAAGTGGAAGTAGTTTCTATGAATTCAAAATCAACCTTTTCTCTCCATTCATCTTCGGATAATACTGCAGGAAAATAGGCATTTCTGTCAGGACGAATTGTATGAGTACTACCCCATCTTTCTAGCTTTTTTCCGTGTCCGGCATCTAGTAATTCGTAATCTTTCCAGTTTTCTGAGTAAATTGTGTGCATGGTATCTAATATTTACGCAAAGTTAAATGGATTTGATTAGAAACAATCCTTTTGTTCAGTTTTAAAGATTATTCACTACAAAAAAAAATCTAATCCAAAACTTCGGGTGCTCCAGCTTTTTGAAGTTCTGTTCCCAATTTTTCAATTAGATTCAAATAAGCATCCATTTTAGGTTGTAACTCATTGAATAAAGCTTTAGCAATCCACAAACTTTCCATGTGCAAAGCCGAAGCTCCATAAGAATTTACAGGTCCTCGTGCCTTCCATAATCGATTTGTGATACTCACCTCAGTTTTCTCACCTACTTCATTTTTCGATGGACTTCCATTTAATTCAATATTCAATTGGTTCTTTAGTTTGATCAACTCATAAACTTGATTAGTTAACTTTTGGTTGTTTGTGGTCAAGTATTCCAAATTGTTTTTATATGCCTCTAACTTTTTATTTGCTTTACCAAACTGGTGCGAATATCGATTGACTAATTTGGTGAAAGCAATAATTTCCTCTTCGTGCTTAGTTTGTTCATGTGTCATTGGATTGGTGAGAGTTCCTTTTCTGATTCTTTCTACTTCCAAAGTTTTTGGCCCAGCAATTTGTGTTAACTTTCCTTCAATTCTTTGATACAGGGTTATGTTATAACTTCCTGGTTCAGCTAGTTTATATATGTCTCTATTCCTTGAATTCATTGTCAATGTTGGTGTTTTTTTCATTAAATTCCAGTTCACTTGGTTCATTCCTTTTGTCAAAGGACCTTGTAATTGAGTTACGATTTCACCATTACTATTTTTAACTATTAGGATGGCAGAAGCTTTTGATTCTTGTTTTTCAGCATCTAGCTTTTCCCATCCAGGAAATACAATGTCTTTTGTTTTTGAAGATTCTAAGGAAGTTTTTAACTCATCAATTTCCTCTTTTTTAACGTCAGCTCTTTTTGCCAAAGTCTTTGTGTCTTCATCCAAAATGCTCTCTGAATTTAAGTAGCCAGCCTTTTTTAGTTTTTCCAAAAGTCCATTGTTCAATTTCTCTGGGAGTTCAGATTTTTGACGAGCAGCTTTTTTTGAAACAAAACTTTCTTTCAAATAATAAGTAATTACTGCTCCGTAAGGAGGGTTTTTTGCTACATAACTTGAACTTCCTCCTGAGTTTGTTCCTCCTCTCATTTGATTGTATTGAAGAGCTTTTCGGGGTGCAAATAATAGGGCATTTTCCGAAATGCTCTTTTCATTAATTTCGCGCAAAGCACTATAATCATCAAGAATATAAAACCCTCTACCAAAAGTAGCTATCACCAAGTCATTTTCTCTTTTTTGTATTGTCAAATCTCTCACAGGTATGGTTGGGATTCCTGTTGAAAATTTGTTCCAGTTTTTTCCTTGGTTCAAACTAACATATACACCGTATTCCGTTCCTAAAAACAATATGTTTTGTTTTTTATGGTCTTGTACAATCCTCCATGTTATTGTATTTTCTGGAATCCCATTTGAAATAGATTCCCAAGTCTTTCCTCCATTTTTTGTCATGTATATATAAGGAGAATAATCTCCAAATTTATGATTGTCCAACACAACGTATGCCGTATGTTCGTCATACAAATCTGCTTTTATGTCGTTAACAAATGCCGAAGAAGGAACTCCTGGAAGACTCTCAATATTCATTTTAGTCCATGTTTTTCCACCATCTTTGGTGCTTTGAATAATTCCATCGTCCGTTCCGGCATACAATATGTTTTCATTTAATTTGGATTCAGCTAGGGAAGTAATTGTATTGTATGTTGACATGGCATATACGTCCCATGCATTATCAATGCTTTGTGTTTTCCCCATTACCGGGAGAGCGAATCTTTCTTGGTCTTTTGTTAAATCTCCTGAAATAGATTTCCAGCTATCTCCACGATTTTCTGATTTCCATACTTTTTGCGAACCAAAATAAATCCTTTTTGGATCGTGTTGACTGATCAAAATAGGTGAATCCCAATTGAAACGTAATTTGGGTTCATTCGCACCTGCTTGTGGTTTGATGTATACGGTTTCTCCGTTTGTTCTGTCGATTCTATTGATATTTCCTTGTTGCCATTGAGCATACACAATATTTGGATTTCCGGGTTCTGTAGCTGGTTGATGACCATCGCCACCCAATATAACTTCCCAATCTGAATTGGTAATTCCAGCTGAACTCACGGTTCTAGATGGTCCAGTTTGCGTGTTGTTGTCTTGAGTTCCTCCGTAAATATTGTAGAATGGAAGAGCATCATCTACAGCTAATTTGTAGAATTGAGTAATAGGAAGATTTCCTATGTATTTCCAATGTTTAGATTGGTCAAAGGATTCGTAAATTCCTCCATCCGTCCCTACGAGCATGTAATTGGGGTCATTTTTTTTAAAAGTCAAAGAGTGATTGTCAGAGTGTTTTTCTTTTTCTGACATCGTATAGAATGTTTTTCCACCATTTTCAGATACAAGCATCCTCACATTCATCAAGTATATTTTATCAAACTCGAAGGGAGAAGCTACCAATTCCTGATAATAATGAGGCCCAGTTCCACCAGATACAGTTTCAGACATTTTGCTCCAGTTCTCTCCTTTGTTCTCAGTTCTGTATATAGCTCCTTTTCTTTTCTCTAGTTCTACTGCTGCATAGAGTACATCCGAATCCATTGGCGAAATTGCTAATCCAATTTTTCCTTTGTTTTCTTCTGAAATGCCCTTGTTAATTTTATTCCATGTGTTTCCGCCATCTACACTTTTGTAAATACCAGAGCCAGGCCCTCCACCCATCAGTACAGCTACATTTCTATGTCTTTGCCATGTCGCAGCATATAATACATTTGGATTTTTAGGATCAATCACCAAATCAGTTGCTCCTGTCCATTCGTTTATTTCTAAGGTGTTTTTCCATGTTTTCCCACCATCAATAGTTTTGTAAAGTCCTCTTTCTCCGCCCGAACTCCAAAGAGGTCCTTGGGCAGCAACCCAAATAATATTGGGATTGGTGGGATGAACAATTATTTTTGATATGTGTTCACTCTTTTTCAATCCCATATCTTTCCATGATTTTCCTCCATCTTTACTGTGGTAAATTCCATGGCCAATACCAACATGTCTGCCACCAACATTTTCTCCTGTTCCTAACCAAATAGAACTATTGTTGTTAGGATCAATTGTAATACAACCTGTTGAGTAAAATGGTAAGTTTTCGGTTATGGCTTCCCATGTAGTTCCGGCATTGGTTGTTTTCCAAACCCCTCCCGATCCAACAGCCACATACCAAGTATTTTCATTTTTAGGATCAATTGCTATGTCGGCAATTCTACCGGACATAAAAGCTGGTCCGATACTTCTAAATTTAAATCCTTCGAGAGTACTAGATAAATTAGGTTTTTCGTCTTTCTTCGACTGACCAAAAGTGAATTGAGCTGTCAAAAGCACGAAGAGTGAAATAGAAATAAGTTGAATTTTTTTCATGATGGTGTTTTTCTTAAAATAGAATAATAGAAGCCTGATAAGCTAAAATAAGCAATCTTTTGGAATTAAAGTTGAATTCGTGATAGAGGGAAAATAGAGCAGGGGGAATGGGATATAATTTTAGAAAGATTTTACTCCACCCAAAATAATTCACTAGCAATTCTGTCTGCAAGTAGTTTTCCTGATTGCGAAAGGGTAAAAAAGTTTCCTTTCTGAATGAGGGAGTTGTCGAGAATAAATCGTTTGCTTTCTTTTATAAAATGGGTCACAAGTTGTGAACTAAAATTAGCTTTTAGAAACTGACTGTCAATTCCCCAGCTTGTGCGCAATGAGGTCATTACGTATTCATTGTATCGGGTCGGTTCATCCAGTATTTCCTCTTCGGCTAACCAGTTATTTTCATTTGCTCCTTTTATGTATCGCCCATTGTTCGATACATTCCATCTTCTTGTTTTTCCATTAAAACTATGAGCCGAAGGTCCAACGCCCAAAAAGTGAGTTTGTTTCCAATACGAAGAGTTATGCTTAGAATTATGACCTTTTTTACTAAAATTGGATATTTCGTATTGCTCGTATCCATGCTCTTCCAGAGTGTTTATCAAAGTAGTGAATTGTTCGGTAGTAACATCCTCGCTTGGCAATTCATATTTTCCTTTCGCAATATCATGGTGCATCGCGGTTCTCTCTTCTGAAGTGAGGCAATAGGCAGAAATATGATTTACATCTAGCTCGATAGCTTTTTTAATATTTCGTTTCCACTCCAGCTCTGTGAGGTTTGGAATTCCGTAAATCAAATCAATGGTTATGTTATCAAATCCTATTTCTTTGGCGTGTTTTATGGCATTGGTAGCTTGGAGAATAGTGTGAGAACGATTCATAAAAGCCAAATCTCTAGCAATGAACGACTGAATTCCTATACTCAATCTATTCACTCCACTTTGCTTTATAATTGCAAGCTTTTCGGGAGTTAAATCATCTGGATTTGCCTCCAAGGTTATTTCGGCCGATTCATCTACTTTGTATTCTTGACGTATTGTACATAAAATACTCGTCAATTCCTCTTGATTGAGAACACTGGGAGTTCCTCCTCCAAAATATATGGTTTGGATAGAGTTGGTGTCCAAATATTCTTTTTTAGCTTTCAGCTCTTTGTTGATACAAGCTATGAGTTCCGTTTTATTTTTCATAGAGGTAGAAAAATGAAAATCGCAATACACACAAGCTTTTTTGCAAAAAGGAATATGGATGTAGATACCTGCCAAACTAGTTTTTTTCAAAAGTACTTCTTTTTACAAATTTTTTTGAACTAGACTCATCTCAATTTATGTTTAAATTGAAGCTACAATTCCTTCAAAAAGGACCGAAAGTTTCTTTTCAGCTTTTCCTGCCACTGCAATTATTTCTGAGATATCTACAGGTTTTAAGTTGTTGTAATCGCATTCGTCTGTCAATACAGAGATAGCAAGAACTGGCAATCCCATGTGGTTAGCGGCAATTACTTCAGGAGTTGTTGACATTCCTACGGCATCTGCTCCAATTCTATCCAAATAGCGGTATTCCGCAGCGGTTTCTAGCATTGGGCCTTGAACCGATACATACGTTCCCTCGTGAAGTTTAATCTGGTTTGTTTCGGCAATTTTTCTTGAAATGTGATTCAATTTTTTAGAATAGGGTTCGCTCATATCGGGAAATCGAGTACCAAGTTCAGGAATATTAGCCCCAATCAAAGCATTAGATTGTAAGTTGATATGGTCAGTAATGAGCATCAATTCCCCTTTTTTGAAACTGGTATTAATCGCTCCAGCGGCATTAGAAACAAGAAGGTTTGTTATGCCAAGCATCTTCATTACTCTCACAGGAAATACAATTTCGTTCATCGTGTAACCTTCATAATAATGGAATCGACCTTGCATGGCAATCACTTGTTTACCTCCCAATTTACCATAAATTAGTTTGCCAGAATGAAACTCTACCGTAGATTCAGGAAAGTGAGGAATGTCAGTGTACGAAAGTTCTTTTTCTATTTCTATTTTTGTAACCAAATTTCCTAATCCAGTTCCCAGAATAATTCCAATTGTTCCTTCAGAAAATCCTGCGTTTTTAATATAATCTGCCGATTCTTTGATTTTTTTTAATTCATTCATAATCCAGTTCTTTTATTGTCCTTTAGCTTGTCACGCAATGTTTTTAAAATAAAAAATAGCCGATTATCGACTCCAAATCTCCCAAGCTTTATCAGCTTGTTGTCTTAACATCGATAAACCATTCAGCACAACTGCCCCTTCTGCTTTTCCAAGTTTCATAAACTCAGTTTCTTCAGGATTGTAAACCAAGTCCATCAACGTGTGCGATTCGTCCAAAAGTTGATAAGGCAACTCTGGTTTGTCATGAACATTAGGATACGTTCCTAGGGGTGTGCAATTCACAATAAGCTTATGGAATTTTATGACATATTCATTTAATTCTTCGTAGCTAATTTCGCCTTCTTCTGGAGTTCGAGACACAGAAAGTGTGGTGATACCCAAGGAGTGCAGAACATGTTTGATAGCTTTTGCAGCTCCGCCAGTTCCCAAAATTAGAGCTCTTTCATGCGTGTTTTCTAAAAACGGTTTGATTGAATTTCTAAAGCCAAAAACATCAGTATTGAAACCCTTGAGAACAGGTTTGTTGTTTTTCCAAGAAATAGATACAGTATTGACTGCTCCCACAGCTTTTGCTTCATTGTCTATTTCATCCAAAAAAGGAAGTATACTTTCTTTGAACGGAAAAGTAATATTGAGCCCTTTTAGCTCTTTGTTTTTTTCTAACAGCAAGGAGAGTTCTTCTATATTCTTTAATTCAAAAAGAGAGAAGGAGTGATTGCTAAGTTCCAGCTTTTCGAATTTTTGTTCGAAATATGATTTTGAAAAAGAATGAGAAAGTTTAGTTCCTATAAGACCTAGTTTCATTATGATTCGGTTTTATTTGGAGAAAATTTATCAAGTCCTAAAACCAAAACGATTCCTAAAATAAAGAATAGAATGGAAGGAATTAGAAAATGAGGTTGACCAAAATTTTCGAAATATTGAGTGGGAGAAACGCTAGAAGAAGTAATTACTTTGTCGTATTCCAATCCTATCGCAAAATCAACAATATTATCATTTGCATCCATAACTTTTTCCGGAATACTCCAAGGCCACAATTTATTAAGTGCACCAATCATAAATCCAGTGAGTAATGCCAACGTAATGTTGTTGTATTTTTGAAGTGCCCAAGTTAAAAATCTTGCCATGGTTACGAGCCCTACAATCATTCCAAGTCCAAAAACCACCATCGTAATTAGCGCTCCACTTTCGTGGTTTGTGAGCAAGCCTTCTTTCAAGGTGTCATGAAGAATATAAGAATACATTCCCATAATTAACAAAATGAAACTACCCGAGATTCCTGGTAGGATAAGTGCCGAAACAGCAATAGCCCCGCAAAGAAACACAAATGGCAAACTTTCGTTTACTTGACCAATTGGTAAAAGAGTGATTCCAAATGCAATTCCAATGCCCAGAATGAGAGAAACTATAGGCCCCAAATCCCATTTGGTTACTTGTTTTCCGACATAAATTATAGAGGCAATTATAAGCCCAAAAAAGAATGCCCAAACTACTGGAGGATAAGATTCCAGTAGCTTTTCTACTGCCACAATCCCAATTCCAATTCCAATAACCATTCCTCCCAAAAGCGAAAAAAGAAAATTACCGTTTATTTCTTTCCAAACAGATTTAATCCCTTCTTCCTTCCAAGTTTTGATAAGACTTGGTTTGAAGGCTTTTATAGAGCCCAATAAATTTTCGTAAATCCCTGTGATAAAGGCAATAGTTCCTCCAGAAACCCCGGGAATTGTTTCGGCAATTCCCATAGCCATTCCTTTGAATGCGGTAAGTATGCTGATCATAATTTTATTTTATTTGTAAAAATGTAAGTGGAGTAATTGCTGTTTTTTCATTCGATTCGGCTATTCTTTGTAAGGTTACCTTTCTGTCTTCAGTTTCGTATTTGTTTACACCTACCAAATTCAAATCTCCTGAATTGTAAGCCGAAATTAAGTCATCTGCTGACTTTTTAATTTCACTTTGAATGTAACCCGATTCAAGCGCTTTGATGTAACCACCATTTTTTTCAATTTCTTGAAAAAATGACCAACCTTTTTCCGCTAATTCAGCAGTTAAATTCTCTATAAAATAAGAGCCTTTAGATGGATCAACCACTTTGTCTAAGTAGGATTCTTCTTTGAGTATTAGCTGCACGTTGGATGCAATTCTTTCCGAAAATATTTCTTTGTGCAAGTCAACCGAATCAAATGGTGTGATTGTTAGTGAATCGCATCCTCCAATTACGGCACTCATTGCCGAAGAAGTAGCCCGAAGCATATTGTTTTTTGGTTGTTTGTCGCTCCACAATAAGGACGAAGTCACAGCATTGATTGTCACTTTTTCTGTTGAGGTTTCAAATGCCGACAAAACCATTTTCCAGAGAACTCTAAAAGCTCTGATTTTTGCTATTTCTGCAAAGTAATTCCCTCCAATCCCGAAATGAAATTGAAGATTGGCAGCAATGTCTTTGTTTGAATGAGTAGTGTTTAATAAGTTAAAATATTCTGTTCCATGAGCCAAGGCAATTCCTAGCTGTTGAACTGTATTTGCTCCACTTTGCTGAAAATAAGAATTGCTTGCAGTAAGTGAATTCAGTAAGGAGTTTTTATTTACTTCTAGGTGTGATGAAAACTCTTTTGAAATCTCTTCAAGAGAAGAATACCAATTTCCCTTTCGGGCAAAATTTCCTAAATAATCGAATGAAATACTTCCATTGAGTTCGTCAAAATTCAAGTTTCTTTCGATACACAGAGCCTTTAGTTTTTTGGTAAAACCTGAGGTTTTAGAAGTAATGTAGTCGATGGATATAATTTCAATCATAATGTCCTTTAGCAAAGCATTGATGTCATTAATTTCTCCAACAAATGTCAGCGAATTTACTCCTGATGACAATTCTTTTAGGGCTTGTTTGTTGGCTTCCTTTTCGGACGAAACCAAGATAAAAACACTCATATTCCAATTGTTTGAGGTTTTATTTTCTCTTGAACTATGAGCGATTTGCCCTTCGGAGTTTTTTGAGTTTTCTTTGTTGTAATTAGGAATAAGGTCAATCAAATTGGAGTGCTTCCATTCCAGCTCAGAAATAGAAGTTCCTTTTAAATCTTTCACTATTTTTTCTTCCCATTTTTGTAATGAAACGGATGAAAACTCTTCGAATAATTGTTCCTTTTTGCTCATAAATCAAAAATAGGGATATTTTTAGGTTTTTTGAAAGAAGAAATCATTAAAAAACAACCTCAGAAACAAGAATAATTGAATAGTTTGTAAATTCTTACTTACTTTGTGTAACTCAATCACTGACGCAACCGAGATGTCCAAAATTCAAAAAAAAATATCAATAAAAAATAAGAAAGCCTATTTCGATTATGAGATATTGGATAAATATACGGCTGGTATTAAATTATTGGGAACAGAAATAAAATCGGTAAGAGAAAGTAAAGCAAGTATTAAGGAAGCATACTGTTATGTGGATAATGGAGAGGTTTTTATAAAAAACATGCACATTACCGAGTATTCCAATGGAGGATTTATAAATCACGAGCCATATAGATTACGTAAATTATTACTCAATAAAAAAGAGATTGAAAAAATAGAGAAAAAGCTTAAGGATGTTGGAATTACCATTGTTCCTCTTTTGATGTTTATTAGTGAAAAAGGATATGCTAAGTTGGAAATTGGTATAGCAAAGGGTAAAAAACTGTATGACAAGCGAGAAAGTTTGAAACAAAAAGATACCAAGCGAGATTTGGATAGAATGATGCGAAAATAAGAGAATGAAAACATCAAAATTATATCTCATTCCAGGTTTTTTGACAGACAAAACAATCTACAAGGATTTTTTAAATGACGACAGATTTGATTGTGAGGTTCTGGAGTTTATCACTACAGAATCAGCGGAAGAAACGATTGAAAATTATGCAGGAAGGCTGGGAAATAAAATTGATACAACACAAGATTTTTCAATATTAGGAACCTCTTTTGGAGGGATTTTGGCGGTGGAAATTGCAAAACAACTTCCTCCCGATTCGCTTATTTTTATTTCATCTGTTAAAAATAGAAAAGAAATGAATCCACTCATGAAATGGGAAAAAAGTTCTTCTTTGCTTGATTTTATTCCGAGTAAAGTAGTGAAGAAAACAATAGAGGCAGGCTATACAATAGGAAGTAAAATTGTTCCGGATTTACGAGAAATTAATAGCGAAGCAATCAACGAAATGGTTCATTCGATAGATGGTAGGCTGGAAAAGTGGATAATAAAAAAAATAAATACTTGGCACGGTGAAAACCCTACCGAGAATTTTCTTCATCTTCATGGAGATAAAGACCATGTTTTTCCTGTTAAGAATATCGAGAAATGCGAAATTGTAAAAGGAGGGAATCACAACATGATTCTGACAAAATCTGAGGAGATTAGAAATCGAGTGTTCGATTTTTTAACACCAAAAATTAGTCAATAAATTTTCTGAGTTCGCCTAAGTCGGATTCGTAATCCACGTCAGAAAGTGTAGCAAGCTCACCATGGGATAAATCTGCTCCTTCCACATCTCGCAAGGCTTCGTAAAGTACGGTGGATGTACTCCAAGTTTTGTTATCAAATACTTTGGTGAAAGTTGTTCGAGTGCCTATCAAATAATATCCACCATCTTTGGCAGGACCAAATACAAAATCACTGTGATTTAGTATTCTGAATCCTTTTTCAATTTCGGACTGTGAGAGCTCATAGCAGTCACTTCCAATTAATATGATTTGCTCGTAACCTTGGTCGGTTGCTGATACAAAAACATTTCTCATTCTTTCGCCCAAATCGGTTCCAGATTGTATTAATTTTTTATAAATAGAATGATCAAAAAACGAGTTTTCTTCTGTGTTGTCGGCATAGCAAACCCATTTGTCGCAATCTATGTCTTTGGTTATTTTTGCGGTGTGTTTTACCAGTTCCTTGAAGATTGTAAATGCATTTTCTTCTCCAATTGTATGGGCAAGTCGCGATTTTCCGTTGCCTAGTTTTGGGATTTTGGTAAAAATAATAAGTAGCTTTTTGGACATAAAATTCCTAGTTTCTTAATTCAGGTTTAAGCCATTTTCCCCATTTGGAATTGTAAGGATGTACTTTTTTTACGATTTTTTTTTCTTGATAGATTTCAAATCCATTGTTGGCCCAATCAAATATTCCGCCATACAAATTGAAAACTGAAGTGTAACCAGCTTCTCTCAGCTTAACTCCAATTTTTCCGCTTCTGTAACCAACTGAACAGTAAACAACTATCATTTGGTTTTTGGGGATATCTACTACAGAACTCATCGAAAAATTATCGTAACCAACAAACTTTGAGTTTTTTATGTGGCTTACTTGGTATTCGTTTTTTTCTCGGGCATCCAAGAATACGATATTCTCACCTTTTTTGACAAGAGAATTCACTTGTTTGGATTGGATAATTGGAACAGATTTTTCTGCCATTTTTTTAGCCATTTTATCAAATCCTTCGGGGTTTTGCGACCAAGAGAATATAGGCATAGCAGCAATAAAGAAAACTTGAGATATGTGTCGAATTATTTTTTTCACTTTCTGAATTAATTTTGATTATTGAAATTATCTTAACCAGTGTAAATATAAATTAAAAAAAATAGTAATTGAGTTTGGAATTAAATAACCAATCAAAAGAAAAGAAAATTAGAAAATAAAAAAGTTAGGATTTACAATCCTCTACTTTTAGTTTAGATTAAAAAATTTAACTTAAAAGCAAAAGAATTATTCACTATTAATGAGCGTTGAGGTGTTCAATTTCATCGAATTTTTCTCGATAAAATGAATAAATCCGTCAGCTTCTGGCGGATTTTTTTTGTATTTTTACGCTCTATTATAAAACAATCAAAGTATGAAGAAAAATTCAACAGTTCTATTGTTGTTAGCAGTTTTGGTTTTGGGTTCGGTTGCCTTTTGGGTAATGAAAACAGATTCTAGTAAAGGAGGTGGCAAGTCCTTCAGCGATTTTGAAATTGAAAACACTGAGGATATCACCAAATTTGTGATTACTGAGAGTACAGGGAATGTGGCCGAATTATCAAAAGAGGGAGACATTTGGATGTTGAATGGAATGTTTCAGGCTCGTCCAGAAAATGTAGATTTATTGCTTCGAACTTTTAAGCATATTGCTGTACAAAGTACCGTGCCTAGCGAGCTCAAAAAAACGGTAGTAGCAAATATGGCGGCAAGAAACAAGAAGGTAGAAATTTATGTAAATGGAAACCTTTCTAAAACTTATTTTGTTGGTTCGCCAACCAAAGATCATTATGGAACATACATGTTGTTAGAAAAAAATGGAAGAAAATCTTCGGAGCCATACGTTATGCACATTCCTGGTTTTAATGGTTTTCTAGAGAGTAGGTTTTTTACCAATGTAAATGACTGGAAGTATTCAGGAGTATTTGTATACGACCCATTGGAAATAGCTAAAATAGAAGTTAGCTTCCCATCCAAACCTTCGGATTCTTATGTCATTAATCAATTAGCCAAGATTGTGAATCTTACCGACCAAAATGGAGTTGCCGTTTCGGGTGTAAACAAATATTTGGTAGAGAATTACATACTGAATTTCGAAAAAATATACTTCAATAGAATTGCCGAATTTGAGCCACCACAAGTAGATTCAATTACTGCTCATTCACCCGTTTACACTATTTCTGTAACAGATGTTTCTAACAAGAAAAAAACAGTAGATTTCTACTTGAAATTAAGCGAAAATCCAACTATTGACTTAGTGACAGGTAAAGAGAGTCTTTATGATACAGATTACATCCATGGGCATGTGAGAGGTGAAAAAGAAATGCTTGTTTTTCAATATTTTGCTTTGGGAAATGTGTTTGCTCCTAGATCTTATTTTCTACAACAGTAAAGAGAGTATATGACAGATATGAGTGGTTTCTCGAAACGAGATAAGCTAGATCCAGATGAATTTTATTATTCTCCTGAGGGTTATATTATTTTTACAGAAAAGTATTTGCTAAAGAGAGGATATTGCTGCAAAAACGGATGTAAGCATTGCCCTTATGGTTTTGATAAAAAATCTGGAAGAATAGTAAAAAAGTAAGCTATTAAACTTTCTTTTTTGTTCTCAAGAAAATAGTTTGTCCTGGTTTTGGAACTACTCCTTCATCCAGTCCATTTCTTTTGTAAAGACTCTTTAGTTTTACACCGTATAGTTGCGAAATATCTCTCATTGTTTCCCCAGTTTTTACTTTATGTGTTTCCTCTTGAGATTTACATCTTTTCGGCTTCAAAAATATTCTTTCGCCTTCTTTTAGTTCGTGATTTTTTCTCAAGTCATTGTACTTCACAACTTGCCATTTTCTGATAGCAAACTCTTTTTCTAACTTTTCGTAGCTATCATTTCTCTTTATCACAATGAATGGAACTAGGTTTGCCGTTTTTGAAATCGTATGTCCAATATTTACCGTAACAGTTTCATTCGTTTCTGACTTCTCATTCTTCTTGGTTTCTTTCTTTTTTGAAACAAGTGGAGGAGAACTTTTATACTCATCCGAATCGTATTGTGACAAATTGTATCGCTCTACAATTCCAATAAGTAGCTTTGGGTATTTTGGATTTGTTGCATATCCTGCTTTTTTTAGGCCGTATGCCCAGCCTTTGTAATCTGTTATATCAAGCAAAAACAAATCTTCGTACCTTCTTTTTTTGAGAAACTCCGCATGATCATCGTAAGACTCGCTAGCAGATTTATATTTTCTAAAGCATTCGTCCTTGGCATCATCGTCTTGGTAATAAGTTTCTCCCGTCCAAGATGAATGACATTTTATTCCAAAGTGATTGTTGGCCAATCGAGCAAGATTACTGTTTCCACTTCCGCTTTCAAGAACTCCCTGAGCCAGAGTAATACTAGCAGGAATTTTGTGTTCCTTCATTTTTTGGATGGCTACATCTTTCCATTTATCTATGTATTCTTGAGGAGTTTGTTTTTGACTAAAAGCCAGAAAAAAAAATCCAGCTATCATCCAAATCGTTATTCCAAGTTCTTTAATCCTCATATAGTTTAATCTTATTTCTTTGTTCAATTCCCTTTATTCCTTGCATTCCTCCCGTATGCACCAATAGAATCGAACTGTTTTTTGGAAAATAGTTGGCTTTTATTAGTTCAAAAACGCCAAACGCCATTTTTCCGTTATAAATTGTATCCCACTTTATTTGATGTTGTGAGTAAAAATTTCGCACAAAATTAAGCAATTCTTCTGTTATTTTGGCATAGCCGCCCAAATGAAATTCGGTATTCAACTCAAATGAATTCATTAGTTCTTCGGTGAGTTCCTCATCGTTTGTAACTGTTTGGATATGATTAAAAATTTCTTTGGTAAGAAACTCTCCTCCTTTCAAGGCAGAAAATCCAATTATCTTAGATCTTCCATTGTTTGCAATTGTAATTCCTGCCACAGTTCCACCAGTTCCTACTGGGCAACAAATATAATCATAGGCGCTATAATCTTTTATGATTTCCATGCACCCGTTTATTGCATAATAATTCGTTCCACCTTCGGGAATTAGGTAAAAAACACCAAATTTATTTCTCAGGTAATCCTTAAAATCTTGTGTGTGCTTTATTCGATAACTCGTTCTGTCAACATAGTGCAATTCCATTCCATCTTTCTTGCATTGCTCCAATGTTGGGTTCAATGGTAGAGTTTCTTCACCACGTATCATACCAATAGTCTTGAAACCGAATTCTTTTCCTGCAGTGGCAACTGCTGCAATGTGATTGGAAAAAGCGCCACCAAAAGTAAGGAGTGTTTTATTTCCATTTTTCTTGGCATTCAGTAGGTTGTATTGAAGTTTTCTGAGTTTGTTTCCTTGAATTATTGGGTGATTCAAATCTTCTCTCAATATATCAAGTGATATATTTTGTTCCTCAAGTAAGGCTTGTTTTATGTTGTGAATGGGTGAGTTTTTCACAGAAGATTTTTTTTCATATTTACCAAAAGTAATATTTATCATTCGACTTTTACACATATAGTGGTTGATAATAAGTGAGTTGTTTTTTAGGGTTTCAATTTTTTTAACAAAAAATTATATCTATATTGAGGTATTATTAACATAAAAAAACAATTATGAAAAAGAACATTTTATTCGTTGCAGCATTATTTGCTGGAAGTTTAGCTTTCGCTCAAGGAACTACAACTTCAATGAAAAACAAAAAAGGCTTGGAGTACTTGCCACAAGCAGGAGACTGGGCTATTCAGTTTGATGCCGTACCACTAATCGATTTTGGATTGAACGCGCTAAAATTGAACACAAACACAGGAGCTACGGCTCAACACCTTGGGTATGTTTCCGGTTTTAGTAATGTAATTGTTGGAAAAATGTACACTACTTCAACAGAGGCATGGAGAGTAAAAGTTGGGATTAACTATAGTTCTAACAATTCTGAAACAGTCTTAGCAACTTACGGAGCTAATGGAGACGAAAACTATATTCAGACTCAAAATGATGCAGTTACTAACATCATTTTAGGTTTTGGTAAAGAATGGAGAAGAGGTCACAATAGATTACAAGGATTCTACGGAGGAGAAGCAATGATTGTGTTAGGTTCTCCAAGCACAACAACATCATTTGAATATAGCCTTGATTTGCAACAAGCAATTACAGAAGGTGTTGAAGCTGGTGGTGCTACAAGAAATCTAGGAATTTCTAAGTCTGGTTCTTTTGGAATTGGAGCAAGAGGATTTTTAGGAGTAGATTATTTTGTATTGCCTAAAATTGCAATTGGAGCAGAATTTGGATGGGGAATTGGATTTTCAACTTCTAATGCATCTAATTCAGTTGAAACTGACAATGCAGGAACTACAGAAACTACTGAATCTCAAGTTTTGAAAAATTCAGGCTTGAATATAGGAATTGACGATGGAGCTTCAGCTGCATTTGGAGGTTCTGCTTCAGTGAATGTAACTTTCCACTTCTAAGAATTAATTTTCTAACAAAAAAAAATCTTCCTTCGGGAAGATTTTTTTTTGCTTATTTTTTTAAGATTCGGTTAGAGTTTTAGCTCCAAATTGTTTTTCTTGAGTTCAGTAATATGACTAGGGGTAAGCTCAAATGTCTTTTCTTCGTATTTAATTTCTCTGTGTAAATAAGATTTTCGAGTTTCAATACTTCTGAGGAATCTACGAGCTTTTTGTTCGGTATCTATTATGATACCCGGAGTTGGAGCATTGTTTCCGTTTTGGTCTTTTGCAATCATTGTAAAATAAGAAGAATTGCAGTGAGTGCAAGTTCCAGTTTGAATATTTTCTGATTCAACCCTCACACCAACAACCATCGATGTATTTCCTGTATAATTAATAGAAGCTTTTAGGGTAACAAGTTCACCAACTTCTATTGGGTTTAGAAAATCAACTTTATTCACAGAAGCTGTTACACAGTAGTTGCCAGAGTGCTTACTTGCGCAGGCAAAAGCAATTTGGTCCATTAGATTCAAAATGTATCCTCCGTGAATTTTCCCGCTAAAATTTGAGTGGGAGGGAAGCATTAATTCAGTTAATGTAATTTGCGAGTCTTCGATGTGTTTGTGCATAAATAATTGTTTTTGCTTTCAGTAAAGTTATTCTTTTTGACTGAGATAAC
>JAHEIE010000081.1:3603-6937 GCA_024639505.1 Crocinitomicaceae bacterium | reverse complement strand
CAAATACAAAGGAAAAAATTGGTTTTATGAGAAATAGAGCGCTAAAAACAAGAGAATCTAAAACCTGTAACTAGCAACTAAATAAAACGAGAATAACACTAAAAATATGAATGTAGGAATAATAGGAGCTGGATCGATGGGATCGGGAATCGCGCAAGTAGCAGCTACAGCCGGAGAAGAAGTAATGGTATTCGATACCAATTCATCGGCCATTGATAAAGCTGGAGCAAGCCTAAACAAAGTTTTTGCTCGATTGGTTGAAAAAAACAAATACACACAAGAAGAAGCGGATGATATCCTGGGTAGAATCACCTTTGTAGACTCCCTGGAATTACTTGAAAATTCAGATTTGATTATCGAAGCTATCATAGAAAATTTAGACATAAAACAATCTGTATTCACCCAATTGGAAGAAATAGTTTCTGAGGATTGTATTATTGCTTCTAATACTTCCTCTTTGTCTATTGCTTCTATTTCTTCTGCTTGCAAGCATCCAGAGAGAGTGATCGGGATTCACTTTTTTAACCCTGCTCCATTAATGAAATTGGTAGAAATAATACCAAGTATCACAACAAATGAAGCTGTAACCAAGAAAGCAAAAGCTACCATCGATAGCTGGAAGAAAGTAACAGCTTTGGTCAAGGATACTCCTGGATTTATTGTAAACCGAGTGGCTCGTCCTTTCTACGGAGAAGCGCTAAGAATATACGAAGAGGGAGTAGCAGATTTTGTAACAATTGACGCTGCAATGAAAGAGATTGGCGGATTTAGAATGGGCCCTTTTGAATTGATGGATTACATCGGAAACGATGTAAATTACACGGTAACAGAAACTGTGTTCACCTCATTTTATTTTGATCCAAGATACAAACCTTCTTTTACCCAAAAAAGGTTTGCCGAGGCAGGATTGCTAGGTAGAAAAACCGGAAAAGGATTTTACGACTACAGCGAACAAGCCATTTCACCAAAACCAAGCGAAGACAAAGAATTAAAACAGCTAATTTTTGACAGAATTTTAGCCATGCTAATCAACGAAGCCGTGGACGCAGTATTTTGGCAAGTTGCTAGCGCAGAGGATATTGATCTAGCCATGAGGTTTGGAACCAACTACCCAAAAGGACTGCTAGCATGGTGTGATGAAATTGGCGCAAACAAACCGCTTTCTATTTTAGAAAACCTGTATCAGACCTATGGTGAAGACAGATACAGACCAAGTAGCTTGCTGAGAAAAATGGCAAAAGAAAATGCTTCGTTTTTTTAATCACTTTTATTTTTTGAGTAACTGAAACTTTTATATATTTGCAAACCTTAAAGGAGAGGTGGCAGAGTGGTAATGCAGCAGATTGCTAATCTGTCGACCTTAACTGGTCGCCAGGGTTCGAGTCCCTGTCTCTCCGCAAAAACCCTTATAATCATTTGATTGTAAGGGTTTTGTTTTTATGGTTGACAGTATAGTTGACAGAAGTAAGGTTTTTAAGTCCTTTATTTTAGTAAGATTAAGTCAAAAAAAATCAACCTCGTTTTTAACTCTGAAAGGTCTATTCTTTTGCTATATTCCTTTTCTTGTTCCTCTGTATTGAATAGAAAGGTAAAACCACTCTTTATCCTCTTTAATTAGCCAATCTTTAATCTTTTCAAGGTCTGCCAATTTGGGATTTATATTAATAAAAATATCACTACTTTTCATACTTTCAAAGTTCCTAACTTTTCTCCACTATCTCAATCTCCTCATGAGTTAATTCATAAAGCTTATAAACCATTTGGTCTATTTCTCTATCGGTTTGGTCTATTTGTGTTTTTAGAGCCTGAGCTTCTTCTTTTTTGGTGTTGAATAGCTCCATCCATTCCATTTCATCGCTTTTGGTGAGTGCTGGCACCACAGGTTCTCCATTTTTAGCTCTTTCTTTGTTTAGGGATTTTATGGCTTTGTTTAGCTCTTTGATAAAATCTCCAAACTCTAATTCGTGCCAGTTTTGAAGTTTTTTTGTTAATTTTTCTAAATGAAACTTGTGTTTCAAATAATTTAGGAAACCATTTATTATACTTTGATTTTTTTTATTTGAGCTTGTTTGAAAATCACAAAACTCATTAAATCTAATTAATTTCTCTTTGTCTATTATAATTGGTACTTTCTCAATAAATTGTTTCCTAAACCTCATATATCCTCCAGAAATGTGCATAGAAGAAAATCTTTCTTTGAAATAGAAATTCATTAAATTTGAATTTAATAAACAGCTTAAATATTTTAATGTTTTAACATCACTACCATAAATAAAATAAATCGTTTTCAAACAGAAAAAGTGTCCTTCATCAAAATAAGCATTAAATTTTAAGCCTATATCTCTAACCATCACTTTAGGTTTTGTTAATATATCAATAGGTTTTGATTCAGGAATTTCTGATGGGATATATTTTACATAGTTACCATTCCAATTTACATTATAAGGTTTTCTTAAAGCCTCACCAATTAAATAAGGATAAGCTCCGTTTTCTTTAGCGTTTTTAACTAATTCTATTTTTGGAGGTCTAAAACCTCTTGTAATTTTAAATATATCCCCAAGAGGCTCACCTATTATGTCCATTTTTGCAAGAGTCTTAAAATTACTTATGTTTGAATTAATTATATAGTCATCTGCTTCATAATAGATTTGTTGAGATATATTTGTTCCTAAATCAAAATCTAATTGATTTGGTTCATTTACATTTGGTTGTATTACAATTTTCTCATTCTTTATTTTTGAATTTGCAAATATTAATATAGTAGGATAAACAGAAGCATCAGGAAAAATATTCATCATAGAGACATCTATTATTTTTTCAATTTTTGTGTTTTCAAGAATAAATTGTCTTATTTTTTTTCCATAATCAGCTAAATAAAATTTATTTGGAGTAATGTATCCTAAAAGACCGTCTTTTCTTAAAATTTCATTTCCTTTTTCATAAAAAAGAACATAAATATCATATTGTTTAAATGGTGAAAAATAATTACTTTCAAAATAATCTTTATGTTTTTTACCAAAGAGTTCAGCTCTTACATAAGGCGGATTCCCAATAATCACATCAAAACCACCTTTCTCAAAAACTTTAGGGAATTGTTCTTCCCAAATAAATGCTTTATCTCCTGCAATGGCTTTACTTTCAATAAGGGAATTTCCGCATTTTATATTACTGCTGAGGTTGTTTAGTTTTCTTCTTGGTTGTGCAGTTCGTAACCATAATGAAAGTTTTGCAATTTCTACTGATTCTTCGTTCAGGTCAACTCCAAAAATATTATTCTCTAAAATTGTATTTTCAATGTCACTCAATACCAAAGAACCACCCAAAAGGTTTGTTT
>JAHEIE010000081.1:0-3593 GCA_024639505.1 Crocinitomicaceae bacterium | reverse complement strand
TGTAAGTATGTTCTTTTATCAAGAAATCAAGAGCTTGGTTAAGAAATGCACCTGAGCCACAAGCAGGGTCGCAAATGGTAAGTTGCAAGAGCCATTCTCTGTATGTATCCAGTACTTCTATAAGCTTGGTAAGGGTTTCTTTTTTTCTTCCTTTACGGCTTTTGTAATAATCCTCTTCGCTAAATCCTAATTCTGTTTTCTTTTCTTCACAAAGTTTCCCAACTGTATTTTCTACAATATATTTGGTAATGTATTTGGGAGTATAGAAAACTCCATCCTTTTTTCTTTTGCTTTTTTGTTTATCAAAATCTCCTCCTTCAATTTCGGCATTTACACTTTCAATCTCATTCAATGAGTTTTCAAAAATATGTCCTAAGATGTTTACATCAATTTGCGAGTCAAAATTGTAATTGGAGAGTTTTAGCGTATGTTCATATAGCAACTCATCACTAATTTCTATTTTATCTAAGATAGAATCGGGTTTGAACAGTCCGCCATTGTAAGCATAAATTTCAGCTTTTTTATCTGTTCCTGCTCTTCCAGTATCGAGGTAATTAAAATAGAGTTTAAAGCGATTGTATAACGGAACTACTGCATCTAATTCTTTGAGCTTGTTCCAATCCTCTAATATTTTAACAGTAGAGTTAGGTGGAAGTAAACCTCTGTCTTCTGCAAAGAAAACAAACAAGAATCTATCTATTAATTTTTGAGACTTTTTGAAAAGAGCCAATTTTACATTTTTCTCCAATCTCACTAACTCTTTTTGGAGTTGTTCATCTTCCAGAGATGCTTCTGCCAATTCAGTTTGTTTAGATGTTTTTAAGCTCTTTGCGTTTAGCTTTACCAGATCTCTATACAATTCCCTTTTGAATAGAGAATAGTCCTTATAAAACTCTTTTGTAATTTGCTCCTCCTTTACAATCGATTCTGTTTTTATCTTGTGCGGTAAATCCGAAAAGATAGAATCTTTGGAAGTACACAAATACAACAATTCAAAATCTGTTTCGGTAAGAGTAAACAAATTAAATTCTAAATACTCGGTTGCATCATTGATATAGAACCTCAGCTTTTCATAATTAGATGTAATTACATAAGTACATCCTTTTTGATTTGCTTTATATCCAAAAGCTTGTTCTGTTATGGATTTTAGGTCTTTGGTTTTTGTTCCTTTTAGCTCAATTACTGCAATAGCGGTTTCATCCTTTAGTATGGCTCCATCCGATTTCTTAGAATTGGTTTGGTTCTTCTGCTCAGCTACCAAATTGAAATTCGGCTGAGGTTTCATTGTATAACCCAATATATTTACAAATAAATCGGTTAAGAAAGGTCCTTGATATTCTTCCTCTTTGGAGTTCTTAATGTTGTCCTGAATGGTTACATTGTGAAAATGCTTTGTAAATTTCTTGTATGCTTTAGCAGTTACTTCCTTATCCTGAAGTTTTAGATATTTGTTGAGTACTGAAGGTTGAAATAAAGCCATTGAATTCGGTTAGATTAATTAGCTCTAAGTTAGGATTTATTAGTTTTTTTAAGAAATAATTTATTAGTCTATTTGAAAATTGTCTAAAACAAATCTCTATTAATCCCACTTTCTAACAAATGTTCTAATTCAGGAGTTTGAAAATATCCAGATAAAATCTCACCTGATTCTTTGTTTATCCAATCGTTATTGGAGGGGTTTTCTTCGTTTTAGATAGTTTGCAAAACAGATTAAACTAAAAACAGTATCTTTAATTGATATGGATAACGACATTCTAGACGACTACTTTGTGAATAAACCGAAAAACAAATTCAGTTTCAATCTGTTTTATGTTTGGACTGCACTCCTTGTTCTTGGTGTAATTTTCAAGATTCAACATTGGCCTCTGGCAGGATTGTTTTTACTTGTTAGTTATGCTGGGCTCCTCTCCCATTCTCTCATTGGAATATTGTTTTTCAAAATGCGAGATTACCCAATTCTGTTTTTTGGGCTGTTTGGGCTGTATCACTTCGCACAAATCATGTATGGCATTTTCTTTCTTGATGGAAAACCCTACAATATTTATGGAGCAACAATTTACACAGCAGTGCTAGTAGGAAGCTTTTTTTTTGAATATGTTTATATTCAGAGGAGGAATTAAACCACTCGAATCAAATTCCCTTCAAATTCAATTTCATCTCCTTTTCGAACTTTGTATCGCATGCGAGTTTCTATATCTCCATTGCAGTAAACCAATTCTTCTCTCACCACTTCCTTTGCTTCCCCACCACTCGATACCAACGACAAGGTTTTTAGTAATTGAATCAAATGAATATATTCGTCTGTTAGGGTAAATTCGTGTTCTTGCAAAAGGGCAGTTTGTTTTATAAGATTTCTTTTATTTCTTGCTTCACATAATCCAATGCGATTTGCGAAGGAGACTGAGGCAAAACCATCATTTTCTCAAAAATATCTCGGGTAAGTTCATTGGCTGTGGCAGTTGCTTCCATCGAATTTGCCGCCATGTTCACTATTCTAATTGTTTCTTCTTTGGCTTGTTTCACCAAGTTCCAGGCGTTTTCGCTGATGTAAATTTGCTGTGCTACATTATGCTCGTATTCTTCTCGTATGTTGTGCAAAAGAGCGCCATGCAACTGTGCCGAAGTCATTTCATTTGTTTTGGTTCGCATCACCAAGCTACTTGGTTCTATGCGCTCCATAAACAATACAATTCTTTCGTATGCTTGTAATTTAAGAGGAAACAAATGCTTTTGTTTCTCATCCACATTCTCACCAGTTTTGGCAGGCACAGGAACTCTTATTGGTTCTGGCTTTTGAGTTTTCATCTCTTTCAATTTTCCAGAAAAATAAAAGTAAACAGCTCCTAACACCACAAATAGTATGACTACAATTGCCAACAATATATCTGTATTCATTTCCATGTTTTGGTTTTATATAAAGTCATCACCGATGACAAATCTGTGTGAGTGTATCTAAATAACTACTTAGAATCTTTGTTATTGTTTTTTATCAATCCAAAATATATTACTCTACTAAAAAGCACTGCCAAAACAGAAACTATAATTCCTACAACAATTTCAATTCCATAATCCCTAAAAATACTTTCCATATTATTCTACAGTTACAGATTTAGCCAAGTTTCTTGGTTGATCTACGTTACAACCTCTCATCAGCGCAATGTGGTAAGACAACAATTGGAAAGGAATAGTAGCCAAAATTGGAATGAATTGCTCCTCTGTATGAGGAATTTCAATCACGTGATCTGCCACTTCTTTCACGTCTTCATCGCCTTGGGTTACAATTGCAATAATTTTCCCTTTTCTGGCTTTCACTTCTTGAATATTGCTCACTACTTTTTCGTAAGAAGGTCCTTTGGTAGCCACTACAAAAACCGGCATTTCTTCATCAATCAAAGCAATAGGTCCGTGCTTCATTTCTGCAGCAGGATATCCTTCTGCGTGGATGTAAGAGATTTCTTTTAGTTTCAAGGCTCCTTCCAAAGCAACAGGAAAACTATATCCTCTTCCCAAATACAAAGCGTTGTTTACATCTTTGTAAATCGCAGCTATTTCTTCACACAATGCATCCGAATTAAGCACTTCTGCCACTTTAT
>JAHEIE010000071.1:2029-7029 GCA_024639505.1 Crocinitomicaceae bacterium | reverse complement strand
AGTTAGGATCGAAATAATGAAATATTGATTGAGCCAATTCAACACCGGCCAAAATACCATCTTGCTTTACCAAAAGTTTGGCTTTTCCAGTTTCATCAGCTGGAATACAGGCAAGCGAAGAATGATCACCGTCTTTGATGTCTTCTTGTATCGCCAATTCAATAAATTCTCTAATTTCTTTCTCTGTAATTTTCATCAAAAATTTTTTTATCAAATATACTGATTTTGTCAAGAGATAATTTTATCCCTCAGTAAAAAAAGTTAACTTTGTTTCCCAGTTACTACATCCAAACAAACTACATAGATGAACAATACAAAGTATATTTTTGTAACTGGTGGTGTTACTTCTTCCTTAGGAAAAGGAATTGTATCTGCCTCTCTTGCAAAATTATTAAAAGCCAGAGATTTACGAGTTACTATTCAGAAACTCGACCCCTACATCAACATAGATCCAGGAACTCTTAATCCTTACGAACATGGCGAATGTTTTGTAACCAATGACGGTGCAGAAACCGACCTTGACTTAGGGCATTACGAAAGATTTCTTGATATTTCTACCTCTCAGGCTAATAACATTACCACAGGAAGAATCTATCAATCTGTAATAAACAAAGAAAGACAAGGAGTTTATTTGGGTAAAACGGTACAAGTAATTCCTCACATTACCAACGAAATAAAAGACAGCATTAAGCTTCTGGGAGAAAACAACGAATACGATGTTGTGATTACAGAAATTGGCGGAACAATTGGTGATATTGAATCTCTACCTTTTGTTGAGGCTGTTCGTCAATTGAAATGGGAATTAAAACAAAACTGTTTGACAATTCACTTAACTCTAGTTCCTTATCTAGCAGCTGCTGGCGAATTGAAAACAAAACCAACCCAGCATTCGGTAAAGAAACTTCAAGAATTAGGAGTTCAACCAGATATATTGGTTTGTAGAACGGAACACAATCTAGAAAAAGACATCAGAGATAAAATTGCTCGCTTTTGTAATGTTTCAGAAGACTCTGTTATTCAGTCTATTGATGCTAAAAGCATTTATGCAGTTCCTCTTTTGATGCAAGAAGAAGGTTTGGATAAAGTTGTGATTGAAAAATTGAATATTCAAACAAAAGAATTTCCTGATTTGAAAAAATGGAATGAATTTTTGGAAAAACAGAACAATCCAAAAGACGAAATTCACATTGGATTGGTAGGTAAATATGTAGAGTTGCAAGATTCTTACAAATCTATTGTAGAATCTTTGGATATTGCAGGAGTTTCAAACTCTTGTAAAGTAAAACTGAAATGGATTTCATCCGAAAAAGTAACTTCAAAGAATGTAGAAAAGAAATTAACTGGAATTGACGGATTACTAGTTGCTCCAGGTTTTGGAGAGAGAGGAATAGAAGGAAAAATAGAAGCAATAAGATTTGCTAGAGAAAATGACCTTCCATTTTTAGGAATTTGTTTAGGTATGCAATGTGCTGTCATAGAATATGCCAGAAACGTATTGGATTTGAAAAAAGCACACACCGTAGAAGTTGATGCAGAGACTTCTCATCCCGTAATTGACTTGATGGAAGATCAGAAGAACATAAGTGACATGGGAGGAACGATGAGGCTTGGGGAATATGATTGTGAACTAAAAGATGGATCTAACGCTCAAAAGAGTTACGGAAAAAGATCTATTAAAGAAAGGCACAGGCACAGGTATGAGTTCAATAACAAATACCTAGAGTTTTTTGAGGAAAACGGAATGATTGCAACGGGTAAAAACCCAAACAATGATTTGGTAGAAATAGTTGAAATCCCAACTCACAAATGGTTTACTGGAGTTCAGTTTCACCCAGAATACAAAAGTTCTGTTGAAACTCCACACCCTTTATTCATAGGGTTTGTGAATGCTTGCAAAAACTAAACTAATAGAATTAGAACAAAAAAATGGGAGCAGTTGCTCCCATTTTTTATGCCTTAATTTTTACTTCTTTCCTTCTTTCGTTTCAAATAGTCTTCCAAGACTTTCCCCTTGAGTTCGTAGCCATTTTTATAATACTCTTTTGAGGTTACAACTTCATTGCCATCGTAATTGATGGTGTACCCATTTTTTACTCCTTTTTTAAAATGAACCTCTGTCCTCTTCTTTCCTGTGGAGTAAAAAGTTGTTCTTTTTCCTTCCAAAACACCAGAAGAATAATTCCCCTGCATCATGTACTTTCCGTTTCTGTAATATTTTAAATATTCTCCTTCTTTTTCTCCATTTACGTACAAAGCTACCTCTAACAAATCAGGCTGTCCAGCATCAATTCTTGGGTTAAATGCGTAAAAAGTTATGCATTTTCCATGTCTTTTTCCTGCTTTGTAATTCTCCTTCGACAAGTAATTGCCATGTTCATCCAAAAACACCCAAATGCTATCTCTCTTTTCGTCCACATATTTTCCCATCGACATCAACTTGCCGTTTTCGTGATACATACTTACATAAGAATCTTTTCCATTATTTTGATACGTATTTTTTGCACGAACTTTTCCATTTTCGTAAAAGAAGATAAACTTTCCGACAGGAATATCATTTTTGAACTCACCCTGATATTTTACATCTGTGGTTCCTTCATAAAACGCAACCCAACTCCCTTGCTTTCTTCCCTGATCGTCTTTTCTGTTTACTTCCTGAGCTGGCAAGCTATTTACTGCAAATAGAAAGCTTATCACGATTAGAAATTCTTGTTTCAATTTATTCATTATTTTCTCTTTTCTTTTTTATTAAACTAAAAATATACGAAGTTCAGTATGTCAAAATAGTTTTTTTATTATTCTTAGGTTGTGAGTGTATTTTTCCCATTCCTCTCTATAAATTCCTTGATGGTCAATTTTATCGATTCTTACATGCCCCGCTGCATGAATTATTTTGTTCTCAGCTAATAAAATCCCAACGTGAGTAATTTTCCCTTCCTTATTATCAAAATAGATTAAATCTCCTGGTTCAGCTTCCTCCAAAAAATCTACTGTTTCGCCTATCAAAGCTTGATCGCATGCATCTCTGGGGATTTGAAAACCATGAAGAGAATAACACATTTGAGTCAAACCGGAGCAATCTATTCCAAAAGGAGAAGTTCCTCCCCAAAGATAAGGAGCGTTTAAATACTCCATCGCTGTATTAGCTATACCCGTTTTAGACATGGTACAGAGGTGGTTCGTTTGCCCTTTGAACCGAAATTTTTTATTTCCAAAAGAAGTAATCCCATTGTCATAATTAGGCAACAAACAACCTTTGAGTAAATTGGTGGAATCTTGATTATCCAAATCAATGATTTGAGAAGTTAAGTCGTTTACACGAATCTCTTTTTGAGAATAAATTTGGTTAAATTCTTCTTCAGAAATAGCGCAAATGTGTTTTGTATCTACCCAACAAGAGTATGTATACTTTGCCATTTTTACCAAAGTCCAATTGTCCTTTACTTCTACAATGTAGGTTAAATCACCAAACACCAACTGCATTTTTATCTCAGACTGATCTGCTGGTTCTGCTCTTCCTGGAGAAAGAACCACTTGACATATTCCGTATTTCATATATAGTTTTACCTTTGATTCGGTTTTTATTCTAAACAAAAATAACATAAAATGATTAAAGCAATCCTATTTGATATGGATGGAGTTCTTATAGACTCTGAACCATTATGGAAAAAGGCTATCCAGAAAGTAATGAAGGACTATGGATTTGATTTTTCCTATGACATGTGCAACGAAACGAAAGGAATGCGTGTAGATGAAGTAACGCACTATTGGAAACAAAAACTAAATGCCAGTTTCGAATCAAAAAAAGTTGCAGAAGAAATAATTGAAGAAGTTATATCGCTTATAAAAAAAGAAGGAAAACCTATGGAAGGTGTTTTGGATGCGATTGAAGAGGCAAAAAGCAAAAACATCAAGTTGGGATTAGCATCTTCTTCTTCCATGAAAATAATCGAAACGGTTTTAGAAAAATTAAATATCAAATTATATTTTGAAGCTATTCATTCGGCTGAGCATGAAGAATTGGGAAAGCCCCATCCACAGGTATTTATATCTGCTGCTCAATCTTTGGGTACGTTACCCGAAAACTGTTTGGTGATAGAGGATTCGCTAAATGGAGTTATTGCAGCCAAAGCCGCCAAAATGAAAGTGATTGCTATTCCAGAAACTCAAGAATTTGAATTGCCTCAGTTTTCAATTGCTGATGATGTATTAAAATCAATGAAAAATTTAAATTTAGATTAAACCTTCTTTTCTTTTTGAACCTCGCAGATATAATTAAATTTGTAAAAAATAAAATTCACCTATGAAAGTATTAGCAAACGATGGAATTTCTCAATCAGGAGAAGACAGATTAAAAGAATATGGATTTGAAGTAATAACGAATTATGTTCCTCAAGCAGAACTGATTGATTACATTAACTCCAATAATATTGTAGCATTGCTTGTAAGAAGTGCTACAAAGGTAAGAACAGATATCATTGACAATTGCCCAAGCCTTAAATTTATAGGAAGAGGTGGTGTTGGAATGGATAATATTGATGTGGATTACGCAAGAAACAAAGGGATTACAGTAAACAACACACCTGCTGCATCTTCTCAATCTGTTGCCGAATTAGTTATGGCTCAAATGTTTAGTATCTCACGTTTTACTCATTTGGCAAACAAAGAAATGCCTGCTATTGGTGACGAAGAGTTTAAAGTATTGAAGAAAAATTATGGTAATGGGGTTGAGCTTTCGGGTAAAACTTTGGGGATAATTGGATTTGGGAGAATTGGGAAAGCATTATCCAATTATGCTCTTGGATGCGGAATGAAAGTAATTGCAAATGATAAATTTGAGGTTCCAAGCAAAATAACCATGCATTTTCATTCAGGGCAATCTTTTGATGTAAAAATCGAGGTAGGTTCTATGGAAGATGTATTAAAAAAATCAGATTATATTTCTATTCATACTCCAAAACAAGAAGATGGTTCGGCAGTAATTAAGGCAGCAGAATTTGCAA
>JAHEIE010000071.1:0-2019 GCA_024639505.1 Crocinitomicaceae bacterium | reverse complement strand
TTTCATATTGTGCTTTAGATGTATTTGAAAATGAACCAAATCCAAGAAAAGATTTATTGACAAACTCGCGAATAGCGACTACTCCGCATATTGGAGCGGCTACTCTTGAGGCCCAAGACAGGATTGGAACAGAAATGGCTGACAAGGTAAAAGAAGCTTTATTGGGATAATTGATTTGAATCAAACATTTAAAAGAGCATTCTGAATCTTATTCAGGATGTTTTTTTTTGTACTTTTAATTTCGGTACAAAACTACCATTATCAAACACTATTTATGACAAAAATAAAACCATTTAGAGGATTTTTTCCAAAAAGTAATTTAGGAGCAGAAATCAGTACCAAGCCTTTAAATACTTATTCTGATGAAGAAATTCAACAACTGATGAAAAGAAATTCCAATTCATTTCTTCACATTATTCTTCATGATGAAAAAGAACGAAAAATGGAATTGAATGATAGGTTTTCCAAAACAAAACAACTTTTTGAAGAATCTATCGAAAATGGAAACTTTGAGCAGTCTGCCACAGAATCATTTTATGTGTACAGACAGTCGGGGAACGGAAAAAGTTATTGTGGAATTATAGGTGGTGCTTTTGCAGAAGACTACCAAAATGGAAAAATTAAAAAACATGAATTGACTCTGAAAAAAAGAGAAAAATTATTCACTAAATATTTGACTCTTACGGGTTTTAATGCTGAACCTGTACTACTAGTATATCCTAAAAAGGAAGCAATATCTGCTTTGATTGACAGTACAATGGGCTCTACTCCTATTCATGATTTTACTTCAGAAGATAACTTACATCATCAATTATGGGAAATTTCTAACAAAAAAGACATAGAATTGATCGAATCCAATTTCTCTGAAATACCAAATATTTATATAGCTGATGGTCATCATAGATCTGCGTCTTCCAACCGACTTTCTTTGCTTGACAGAGGAAAAGAATCTAAGCAATACATCATGTCTTTGTTGATGAGTGATGAAGATGTTCATATTTATGATTTTAATAGAGTAATCAAAAACAGCGAAAAGTTAAGTTTTGAGGAAATTAAAGAAAAGCTATCCAAAGAATTTTCAATCTTAGAGGAAAGCGACAATTTATTGTCACCAAGGGAAAAACATGAATTCACTATTTATTTGTTCGAAAGATGGATAAGAATTAAATTAATAAAAGTATTCAACCCAAACTCAGGAATAATTGAACAGTTGGACTCCCAAATTATTACAGACTCTATTCTTGCCCCTATTTTTGATATCAAAGAGCTTACAAAAGACAAAAGAGTGAATTTAGTTCCTGGAAACAAAGGACTTGACTCGTTGCAAGACAAAGTTGACAATGGAAAATATGACATTGCAATTGCAATGTATCCTGTTAGTTTTGGTGAACTAAAACTGATTGCCGACAATGATTTAATAATGCCACCAAAATCTACTTACATAGAACCAAAATTGAGAAGTGGACTTACGGTTTACAAATTTTAAAAACATGGAATTTTTAACGCAATACACCTCGGCTGATTTATTGGAGTTTTTCACTCCCAGAGAAGGTGAAACAAAGCTAGGACAGACCATTGACTTAGGTTTGACAGGATTAGAAAATACCGAAGGAGAGTTTGTACTGATAGGAATTCCAGAAGATATTGGACCTAGAGCAAACTTTGGAAACATTGGAGCTTACAACGCCTGGGAAGCATTTTTATCTAAGTTTTTGTCCATGCAAAGCAATGATTTTTTGACTGGAGAAAACATTGTTTTAGGAGGAAAGATAAAACTAGAAGACTTACAACTAAAAGCACACAAAGCTTCTGTTCCCGAGCTACGTATATTAATCGAAATGTTAGATTTACGAGTACAAGCAGTAATCGAAGAAGTTGTGGAGGCTGGAAAAACACCAATTGTTATTGGTGGAGGTCACAACAACTGCTACCCTATTATCAATTCGTTTGAATCGGCAATTGATGTACTGAATATAGATCCTCATGCCGATTTACGAAAGTTGGAAGGAAGACACAGTG
>JAHEIE010000025.1 GCA_024639505.1 Crocinitomicaceae bacterium | reverse complement strand
AAAGAATTTGTAGAAACAGGTTATTCCAAAATAATGGTATTCAGGGATACAATAGATAATATTATAGGGTATGTACATTCTTTTGAAATGTTTAAAAACCCAGAAAGTATCACAGAGATTTTGAGACCTGTAGGAATTGTAGCGGAATCTATGCCGGTGAATAAGTTGTTGAATCAATTTATAAAACAAAAGCAGGGAATCACCATTGTGGTGGATGAATATGGAGGGACAGCAGGTATTATTACGATGGAAGATGTGGTTGAGGAGATTTTTGGAGAGATAGAAGATGAACACGACAGCGAAGAATTGATCGAAGAAAAGCACAATGAATCTGTATTTATATTTTCTGGAAGGCAAGAAATTGCATACATAAATGGAGAATATGGATTAGAATTACCAGAGTCTGACGAATACGAAACTCTTGCAGGATTAGTTGTTACCATTCACGAGAATATTCCTAACGAAGGAGATATTATAGAAATAGATGAATTCCATTTTGAAATCTTAGAATGTTCCAATTCAAAAATCGAAAAAATAAAATTGATACAAAATGTCTGATTCTACTTTGTCGGTTTTTTCTGATGAGCATTTTATGAAACAAGCCTTTAATCAGGCTAAATTGGCTTTTGATTCAGGAGAATTACCTGTGGGAGCTGTAATTGTATCCAACAATAAAATTATCGCCAGAGCTCATAATCAAACAGAATTGTTGAATGATTTTACTGCTCATGCAGAAATGTTAGCCTTTACTTCGGCTAGTGAGTTTTTTGGAAGTAAATACCTCAATACTTGTACTTTGTACGTAACATTAGAACCTTGTGTAATGTGCGGAGGAGCTGCATTTTGGACACGTATAAAAAAGGTGGTTTATGGAGCTTCGGACGCAAGAAAAGGATTTTCTACCTTGCAAGAAAATATCTTACATCCCAAAACAGAAATCAAGGCGGGTGTAATGGAAAAAGAATGTTCTGATATTCTAGATCTTTTTTTTGAGCAAAAGAGAAGAGAATAGAGCAGAAAACTTCATTTAAAATTACATTTAAACCCTCACTATTAAAAAATACTTGTTTATCTTTACTCTACTTTTTTCGGAGAGATTGAAGAATTATGGCTAAAAAATTGAAGCATAGTATAGAACTTACGGTTTATTCCAATGTGGATGAGCTATCTCCGGAAGATAAAGAACTTGTGATAAAGGCTAAAGAAGTGAGCAAAAAAGCTTACGCTCCTTACTCACAGTTTTATGTGGGTGCAGCCATTCGGTTGGATTCCAACGAAATGGTTGAGGGAAGTAACCAAGAAAACATGGCTTACCCTTCGGGAATGTGTGCCGAGAGAGTTGCGATTTATTATGCAAACTCTCATCACTCTGACAAAAAAATAGATACGATTGCTGTTACAGCTTTTGCAAAAAAGTTTGATGTCAATCACCCTGTTTCGCCCTGCGGTGCTTGTAGGCAATCGATGGCGGAATACGAATTGAAACAAAACCAACCGATACGGTTAATTATGACTGGAGAGTCGGGAGAAGTATATATAGCGGAAAGTATTGAAACGGTACTTCCTTTTATGTTTAATGAAATTGAATTGAAAAAAGAATAATTATGGCTACAGCTACAAAAAAAGCGTCAAGCAAATCAAAATTAAAGCATTCGAAAGCTCAGTACATGAAATGGTACGAGGACATGTTGTTGATGAGAAAATTTGAAGAAAAAACTGGTCAACTTTACATCCAACAAAAGTTTGGAGGATTTTGTCACTTGTACATTGGTCAAGAGGCTATCGTAGCAGGTACAGTGAGTGCAACAAGAAAAGGAGATAAGCACATTACAGCATACAGAGATCATGCACATCCGATAGGATTGGGAATGCATCCAAAGTATGTAATGGCAGAATTGTACGGAAGATCTACGGGGTGTTCCAAGGGAAAAGGTGGTTCTATGCACATGTTTGATACTGAATTAGGATTGTGGGGTGGACACGGAATTGTGGGAGCTCAAATTCCTATGGGAGCAGGTCTTGCTTTTGCAGAGCGATACAATAAAACTAAAAATGTAGTTGTTACTTCTTTTGGAGATGGAGCTGCTCGTCAAGGAGCATTGCACGAAACATTTAATATGGCAATGATGTGGAAACTTCCAGTGATTTTTGTTATCGAAAATAACAACTATGCAATGGGAACATCGGTGGAGAGAACTACCAATGTAAAAGACATGAGTAAAATGGGGTTGTCTTATGACATGCCTAGTGAAACTGTAGATGGAATGAGCTGTGAGGCTGTACATGCTGCAATGGAAACTGCTGTTGCAAGAGCCAGAAAAGGTGATGGACCAACTTTACTGAACATTGAAACTTACAGATACAAAGGACATTCAATGAGTGATCCTCAAAAATATAGAAGTAAAGAGGAGGTTGAAAACTACATGGAGATTGATCCAATTACTCAAGTGTTGAAAACGATAAAAGATAATAAGTTTGCAACTGAGAAGCAGTTGGAGGCGATTGACAAAAAAGTAAAAGATTTGGTGGCAGAATCAATAAAATTTGCCGAAGAATCTCCTTACCCTGAGGCAGACGAATTATACGAAGATGTATACAAAGAGGAATATCCATTTCTTATTGAATACAAGTAAACCAAATTAACCAAAAAGAAAAACTAAGATAAAGAGATATGGCTGAAATTATTAGAATGCCCAAGTTGAGTGATACAATGGTAGAAGGGGTAGTTGCAGAGTGGCATAAAAAAATAGGAGATAGCGTAGAAGAAGGAGAACTAATTGCAGAAATTGAAACGGACAAAGCAACCATGGAATTTGAATCCTTTTTTGATGGTGTTTTGTTGCACATCGGAGTAGAAAAAGGAAAAGGAGCTCCAGTAAATGATATTTTAGCAATTATTGGTGAAAAAGGAGAAGATGTTTCTGGTATTTTAAAAGATGAGGCGAGTGGAGCGAATGTTTCTGAAGAGCCAAAAGAAGAGCCAAAAGCAGAATCTAAACCAGCTCCAGCAGCACCAAAAAAAGAAACTCCAAAAGCTGCGCCAGCACCAACAAAAGTAGTGGTGGAAGCTCCAAAAGCTCAGCCTTCTTATTCTGAAGAATCAAGTGACTTGAAAATATCACCACTTGCCAAGAAATTAGCAGCAGACAAGGGGTTGAATTTATCTCAAATAAAAGGAACAGGAGAAAACGGAAGAATTGTAAAAAGAGACATTGATAATTTCAAAGGAGGAAATGCGGCAAATTACATCAACCGTGAAACCTACACAGAAATACCAGTTTCTCAGATGAGAAAAACAATTGCCAGAAGATTGGGAGAGAGTAAATTTACTGCGCCTCACTTTTATCTTACGGTAGCAATTGATATGGACAATGCGATGGAAGCGAGAGCTGCAATCAACAAGAGCATTGCACCAAACAAAGTTTCTTTTAATGACTTAGTTATCAAGTCATGCGCAACTGCATTGAAACAACATCCAGCAATAAATAGTGCTTGGATGGGCGATACTATTCGTCAGAACGAACATGTAAATATTGGAGTAGCTGTATCAGTAGAGGATGGGCTTCTTGTGCCAGTAGTGAGATTTGCAGATGGAAAAACATTGACTCAAATTTCTACAGAAGTAAGAGAATTTGCTAAAAAAGCGAAAGACAAAAAACTACAACCTCAAGATTGGGAAGGAAACACCTTTACTATTTCTAACCTAGGAATGTTTGGTATAGAGGAGTTTACTGCAATTATAAATACTCCAGATTCTTGTATTTTGGCAATTGGAGGAATAAACCAAGTGCCAGTTGTAAAGAATGGAGAAGTAGTGCCAGGAAATATTATGAAGGTGACTCTGTCTTGCGATCACAGAGTAGTGGATGGAGTTGCAGGATCTCAATTCTTGAATACTTTCAAAAATCTTATGGAAAATCCAGTATTGCTTTTGGGCGCTTATAATATTTAATGAGTGCTTTTGGCACAGGTTTTGGTCTTCTGAATAAAACTAAAAATTTATGAAAAAGATACTTGTAATTCCTGCATTGATTGTAATTCTTTTTGCCTGTAAAACGCAAAAAGGGGGAGATAAATCTAGGGCCATAGAAGTTACTGAAGTTGTGAAAGTAATTGAGCCAAAATTTAGTTTAGTTGATATTTCTGGTGATTTTGTAGTTTCAAAAATGACAGATTGGGAGTTTGAGAGTGACGCGCCTACCTTGAGAATTGAATCAAATGGTAACGTAAGTGGATACAGTGGATGCAATACTTATTTTGGTAGGATAAACCCAAAGGCGAACAACAGCATAGATAAGTTGGGCTCTACGAGGATGGCGTGCAGCGGAAAGCAAGGCGAGCTAGAAAAAACCTTTATGAATTGGATGCGCAATGTGGATAGTATTTCTCGATTTGGGAATGAAATCCAGTTTTTTTCTGAAGAAACAATTGTGATTGTGGCAAAAAAGCTTAATCTCACAGGCGAATTCATAGTTTCATCAGTAGGTAGAATCTATAGCGAGAACAGAGGAATGAAATTTAGTATCTCTGAAGAAAGAATATCTGGAAGTACAGGATGTAATTCGTTTTTTGGTTCAGTAGTTCAAAAAGGAAGAGACTTAAGCTTTACAGAAATTGGAGCCACCGAAAGAGCATGCAAAGATTATGATAGTTCATTGGAATCTCAATTTTTGAAAGGAATGAGAGAGGTGTCTTATTTTACTCAAAAAGGTGATAAAATTGAATTTTACAAAGGAATTGATTTATTGTTTACAGCTAAAAAGATTTCGGAAAAGTAATATACAGATTCAAAGCAATTGATTTAGAACTTCAATAGCTTTGTATAGAAATAAAATGTTAACCAGATAATAAATACAAGAATATGTATCCAGAAGAAATAACAGCCCCAATTAGAGAAGATTTGGTTGGAGCAGGGTTCCAAGAACTAAGAAACCCAAACGAAGTTGATGAAATAATGAATCAAGGAGGTACCACTCTTTGTGTGATAAACTCAGTGTGTGGATGTGCAGCGAGAAATGCACGACCAGCCGCAAAATTATCCGTTCAGCTATCAGAAAAACAACCAACTAATTTAGTTACTGTATTTGCAGGAGTAGATGCTGAGGCAGTTGCACAAGCAAGAAAATACACATTGCCTTATCCATCGTCATCTCCTTCAATTGCTTTGTTTAAGGATGGCAAATTGGTACACTTTTTAGAAAGACACCATATTGAAGGAAATACAGCTGAGGCCATTGCAGATAATTTAGCTGCAGCTTACACTGAATTTTGTTAATGAACTCAATATTCCAGAGTCCTTAAGACGATTGGAATGTTGTAAGTTTATAAATATTATAAAAAGGGAGAAACACTTGTTTTTCTCTTTTTTTGTGGCATTAATTTTCTAAAACCACTTTCAAGTCGTTGTTGGTTTGCGAAATGATGAATTCGCGTCCTGCTTCATCCCATATTCCCGAAGCTATTTCTTCTTTTATTCGCTCTTTAATTCTTTGTTTCGAGGCCAAAATATCTGAATTACTTCCTGTGATTTCTTTTGTTTTGGCAAATTTCACAAAGGAGTTGAACAGCATGTCGTTTACAGAAAACTGTGCATTGAAATTGCCCAAACCTTTTGAGGTTAAGTTCTTTCTGTTTTTCTTGAGATAATCAATCGTAAATTCGGTTAAGACTCGGCTGTAAGCAATTTTTCTATAATAAGAAGAGTAGCCAGACGTATCATAAGGAATAAAAACATCAGGCATTATTCCTCCACCGCCATACACAATTTTTCCTCCAGGCGTTGTATAGCTTAATGAATCAGCAAAAATAGTGGAATCTACTTCAAACAATTCTCCATTTCGGTCTCTGTCATACAATTCCATCATGTAGTCATAATGATTTCCTTTTTTGTAAGGCTTCTGAATGCTTCTGCCTGTAGGAGTGTAATAACGAGCAATTGTAATCCTAATTGAGGAGCTGTCGGCCAGCATCACAGGTTTTTGAACCAAGCCCTTACCAAACGATCTTCTTCCGTATACTGTTCCTCTGTCGTTATCTTGGATAGCCCCAGCTACAATTTCACTCGCGCTTGCAGATTCGCTATCAATTAATACGGAGAGGGAGATGTTTTTGAGTATTCCTCCCGATGTCGAAAAGGCAGAATTCTTTTTTCCATCTTTTTCTTTGGTATACACAATCAGTTTACCTTCTTCTAAAAATTCATCAACAATTTGTTCGGCTATTTGCAGGTAACCTCCACCATTTCCTCTTAGATCAAATACTAATTTCTTCATCCCTTTATTTAATAATTTTTTTGAGGCGAAAAAGAATTCTTGAGCAGAAGTTTCAGAAAACCTCACAAGTTTTATGTAGCCAATCGTATCAGATATCATGAAAGAAGCAGTGACACTTTTTATTGGAATAATCCCTCTTTTTATAGTTTTTAACAAGGTGTTTTCTCCACGAGAAACTTCAACAATTACCTCAGTGTTTGGTCTTCCTTTTAGAAGATTCATTACTTCTTCATTCTGTAAATTTACACCTGCAACTACCGTGGTGTCTACTTTCACTATCATGTCGCCATTTTTCAATCCAGCTCTGTAAGCTGGTCCGTTTTCTATAACGTTTGTCACAAATAGTGTGTCGTGAAGAATGATGAACTTAACTCCAACTCCTGCAAATTCTCCTTTTAAGTTTTCTTCCTCTCTGTTGTTTTTTTGGTAAGGCATGTACACAGAATGCGGGTCCAGATTTGCCAACAACTGTTCAATGGTTTTATCTGTTAATTCTTTGTCCGAAATGGTGTCTACATAATCGTTTTGTATTACATCCAATACCTGATAGAGTTTTCTTTTGGAGTCATAATCAATGGAATTTGAAGTTTCTTTTTTTTCAAAAAAAGGCGAGTTGTTCTTTTTTCCTAAGTAAAAACCAATAGCTAGAGCAACGGCTAAAAATAGAGGAAAAAACAGAGTTATTTTTTTCATTAAAGTTCTATGTAGTCGAGTTTAATTCCCGAGTTTTTCAAAAAATCTATGCCCGAACAATCTTTGTATTCGTTGAGGTACACAACACGTTCGATACCGGCTTGTAAAATAAGTTTAGCGCAGTCTTTGCAGGGAGAAAGCGTGATGTACAAAGTTGCACCTTTTGAGCTGTTTGTGCTTTTAGAAAGTTTCATCAGAGCATTTGCTTCAGCATGAAGCACATACCATTTTGTCTCACCGGCTTCATTTTCGCAACAGTTGTCAAAACCAGTGGGAGTTCCGTTGTAACCGTCCGAAATAATAACTTCATTCTTCACGATTATTGCACCCACTTGTTTTCTTGTGCAATGCGACAATTTACTCCATTCGCGAGCCATATTTAGGTAAGCTTTGTCGTAGCGCAATTGTTTTTCTTTCTTCATTCTCACTTATTTGTTCGAATTTAACTCAATTTATGCAATAGGTTAAAACAATTGACTCAAAATATTTGAATTCATTGAGATTTACCTTCTTTTCTTAACTCTATTTTTTCTTTTTAGAACCTAATTTTATTCTCTATATTTGATAATGGAAGATTCGAAAAAGCCCATAGGGATTTTTGATTCAGGAATTGGAGGATTGACAGTAGCACATGCTATTAGCAAACTTATGCCTGAGGAACAAATTGTGTATTTTGGCGATACAGCGCATTTGCCTTACGGTGATAAATCTCCTGAACTCATTCATTCTTTTGTTCAAGATATCTCTCAGTTTTTAATTCAAAAAGAACAGTGTAAATCAGTAGTGATTGCATGCAACACTGCTTCGGCAACTTCTTATGAGTTTTTGAGGGACAAACACAAAGGAGTTTTTCCTATTATTAATGTAATTGATCCTATTGTGGAAGAGATTGTAAAGGATTCTTCTATAAAAAAGGTAGGTTTGATAGCTACCAAAACCACTGTAGAATCAGGAGTTTATCAGGAAAAATTAAAAAGAAGAAATCCTAACATAGAGATGGAAGTATTGGCAACTCCGTTGCTTGCCCCGATGATAGAAGAGGGGTTTAGTCAAGATAAAATTAGTCATTCGGTGATTGAAAATTATTTATCTAATCCAAAATTTAAGGATATTGATGCTCTTATTTTGGGATGTACACACTACGTTTTGATCGCTGACGAAATCAGTGAATATTTTGATGGAAAAGTCAGGTTATTTGACTCAACTGATATTTTGGCTCTAAAACTCAGAGATATTTTGAAAAAGGAAGGGCTCTTGTCTAAAAAGAAAGAATCAAAGAATAAGTTCTATATCTCCGATTTAACCAAAGGATTTAGTGAATCTGCCTCGAGGTTTTATGGTGAAAATTTGAGGTTGGAGTTGATGAAGCTGCTTTAACCTTCTTAATAAGAGTATAATAAACTTATAATAAGTGTGCTTTCCAGCCTCTTAATTCTTCTTTCTAAAGAAAATATTAATAGGTACTCCTTCAAATTTATATAGTTTCCTTAATTGATTCTCCACAAATCGTTTGTAATCTTCACGAATATATTGCGGTAAATTACAGAATATTGCAAAACTTGGAGTGTAAGTAGGCAGTTGTGTAACGAACTTAATTTTGATGTATTTTCCTTTGTAAGCAGGTGGCGGAGTACGTTCGATAATAGGAAGTAATTTGTCGTTTAGTTCAGAAGTAGGAATTTTTTGAGTTCTATTTTCGTAAACGTCAATCGCTTTTTCTAGTGCTTTGTGCAACCTTTGTTTGGTAACGGTAGAAGTAAAAATAACAGGAACATCATTGAATGGAGCTAGTCTTTTTCTTACTCTGTCCTCCATTTCTTTGGTTGTGTTTGTTTCTTTTCCATCAACTAAATCCCATTTGTTAATCAATACCACAACACCTTTTTTATTCTTTTTGATGATTTGAAAAACATTCAAATCTTGTTGCCCAATTCCTTCGATAGCATCAATCATAAAGATACAAACATCACTTTCTTCTATTGCTCTTACTGAACGCAAAGTAGAGTAAAATTCTATGTCTTCCTGTATTTTGGCTTGTTTTCTGAGTCCAGCAGTATCTACCAAGAAGAAATCAAATCCGTACGATTTATACCTTGTATTGAGCGTGTCTCTGGTAGTTCCAGAAATGTCAGTTACAATGTTTCTTTCCTGACCAATTAATGCATTGATAAGAGATGATTTTCCAACATTTGGTTTTCCAACAATCGCAAATTTTGGAATTCCAGAAGTGTCCTCCAATTCAGGTTTTAATTCGAAATCTTCGGTTACTTTATCCAAGATTTCTCCGGTTCCACTTCCGTTGATAGAAGAAAGATTAAAAACTTCTCCTAGTCCTAGTCCGTAAAATTCGGCAGACATTGTTTGGTGAATTGGCGAATCTACTTTGTTTGCTACCAGGTATACTTTTTTGTCAATTTTTCTTAAAATCTTGGCTACTCTTTCATCCAAATCTGTAATCCCCACTTGTGTATCTACTACAAAAAGAATAGAGTCTGCCTCGTCAATAGCTAAGTGAACTTGCTTACGGATTTCTCCTTCAAATACATCGTCCGAACCTTGAACGTAACCTCCTGTATCTATTACCGAGAACTCAATTCCGTTCCATACAGACTTTCCGTAATGACGGTCACGAGTAACTCCACTCGACTCTTCCACTATCGCTTTTCTTTCTCCCGTTAGTCGGTTGAATAAGGTTGACTTCCCTACGTTTGGTCTTCCTACTATTGCTACTATATTTCCCATGGTACTCTAATTTTTACAACACACATTCTGGAAATTTCGCTTTGGCGAAGAACTCGAAAATGAATGTTTTTCTAATCTTGATTTTCTCTAAGATTCTGCAAATTTACGATTAATAGTTCAGATTGTAGATTGATATTGTGAATTGGTTGATTTTGGATTGTAAATTATTAGTTTGTTCACTTTATAACTCTTTGTCATTCCTGCGTAGGCAGGAATCTTATTCATTGATTTTGTATTTGTAAAATGCCTTGTTCATTTTTTCCATTGATGAAATAGCATCCAAAAAAACGCTATTCCAATATTAATTAGAATAGCGGTTTTAAATGAGTTTGGAGAATGAGATTATTCTTTTTCCCAAGCTTTTATGTTTCCTTCAATATAGTTTGCCCAACCTGCAGATTCAGCTTCTTTAGCTAATTCCAAAGCTTCTTTGGCAATTTTTATTGCTTCTGCGTTGTTGCCTCCTGCTTTCAATATGTTTGCTTTTGTATACATTGCTGGGTGAGCTTTTTTGATTTTCAATGATTTGTCAACGTAAGTTATAGCAGTTTTGTAATCTTTCATTCCGCTGAAGTATGAAGCTGCATTGGAATATACTTTGTCCAAATCTTTTCCTTCTTTTATTGCTGCAGCAATATTTTCTTTAGCTAGTTTGTCTGTATCTACAGTAAAAGGAACCTCTACTCTCAGTTTTTCCCACTGGATAGCAATTACTGCCGAAGTGTTTGTCAACTTATCAAATCCAATAGTGAAAGTTTCGGTATAAGAATTTACCATCGCTTTTACATTCAGCCTTAGCACATCTTTCTTTTCGTCATATCCGCTTAATCCTCTCAATCCTGCGTCAGAGTTAATAACGATAGTCCAATCTCCATTTTCGGCTGGGATTGCTTGCATAGAGTATTCTCCTTTGGCTAGTTCTTTTCCTCCCATCATAATTGGAGTAGAGATTTCTAATTTGGTTGCCATGTTTGCTCCTAGCCTCCACATTTCATCATATTTCACTAGTTCGCCAAAAATTGTTCTTCCTTTGGCAGAAGGTCTCGAATATTCGATGTCAACATCAGTTAATCCTACTTTTTGTTCTACTTCTCCTAATGGACTTGGAGCCGGTAATTCTTGTGCAGTTCCAGCAAATGCTAAAATTCCAGCAAATAGAGTTGTGATTGTTTTTTTCATAGTTATGTTGTTTTTTTATTGCTATTTATTATTATTTGAATGATTACTCCTGCACTTATTACGGTCAAACTTCCTATGAGGTTGTACAATAAATATCCGAGCTCAATGTAACCGTAAACGGACAAGAAGTGACACGAAAGTACAATTATTTGCCCAAAGATTCCAGCGGCAAAAGCAGCCGTTCCGTTAATCCATTTAAAAAAGAATGCCAGCAGAAATACGCCTAATATTGTTCCGTAAAACAAAGAGCCCAGAATATTGACCAATTGAATTAGATTCTCAAACAGGCCGGCAGTTAAGGCGATAATAATAGCCAAAATCCCCCAGGCAACTGTCAATATTTTACCCACCATCAAATCCTTTTTTTCATCTTTAGAATCTTTATAGAATTTTTTATAGAAATCAATTGTGGTAGTAGATGCTAGTGCATTTAATTCGCCTGCCGTGGAACTCATTGCAGCCGAGAAAATCACGGCAAGTAACAATCCAATTAATCCATGTGGCAGAAAATTTAGAACAAAAGTCAAGAAAATATAATCGCTGTCTTTTTCTTCGTAGTTCGAGTCAATTTTGCTCATTTCGGCCTTATAAGATTTCCGTAAAGAATCTTGTTGCTCTTGCAAGAATTGAATGTTTTTTGTGTCGGAATTAGCTGCTAGTAAAGCTGTCCTTTTTTCTTCAAATACAGCGTTGTATTCATTTTCTAGAAGAATCAAATTATTTTGTTTCTGAATCTCTATGTTCGTTGCCGAAGTATTAAAAATAATAGGCGGTTTGTTGAACTGAAACGATACAAAAACCATTGCGCCAATGAATAAAATAAAGAATTGCATTGGTATTTTAAGGATTCCATTAAACATCAATCCCATTCTGGAGGCTTTCAATGTTTTTCCTCCTAAATAACGCTGAACTTGCGATTGATCAGTTCCAAAATAAGATAAAAACAAAAACAATCCGGCTATCAATCCAGACCAAAGTGTGTATTTTTCTTTCAGATCAAAAGTAGTGTCAATGATTTTCATTTTACCCAGTTTTCCTGCAATGTCTATTCCTTCGGAGAGACCAATAGTTTCAGGAAAACTATCCAATACATAAAAGAAAGCCGCAAACATTCCTCCCATGATGATTGTCATTTGCCATTTTTGAGTCAATGAAACAGCTCTACTTCCTCCCGAAACGGTGTAGATGATTACCAATCCACCAATCAGCAGACAAGTGATTTGGAGGTTCCAATTGAGTAAGGTGGATAGAATAATTGCTGGAGCATAAATTGTGATTCCTGCTGCTAATCCTCTCGAAATCAAGAACAAAAAAGCTGTAAATGCTCTCACTCTTACATCAAATCGCTGTTCGAGGTATTGGTATGCCGTGTATACTTTTAATTTGTAATAAATGGGTAAGAAAAAAACAGAAATCAAAATCATTGCCAACGGTAATCCGAAGTAAAACTGCACGAATCCCATTCCGCTTTCGTAAGCCTGACCTGGAGTAGATAAAAAAGTAATTGCCGAAGCCTGAGTTGCCATAATCGACAAACCAATCGTAGCCCAATTTTCGGAGTTATTTCCTTTAAGGTAACTCTCAAGATTTTTGTTTTTACGAGTTTTCCAAGAGCCGTAAGCTACAATCGCAAAAAGTGTAAACAATAAAACTGACCAATCAATTAAACTCATGCTGTGTAAAGATTAGTGATGAAATAATAAATTGCGATTTGCACTCCCAAAAAAATCATCAAGCCCCAATACCAAGCTTGCCAGTTGGTTTTGTCTTTTTGTTCTATTTCTTTGTTGTCTTTTGTTTCTTGCATTTGCTCTGGTTTTAGCTCTGTGTCCTTTTGTCTTGATACAAAAGAACGAAAAAATCAAGGAGCTTTTTTGGAATTTTTTTCATCCCGCTATGGCGGAATTAAAAATCGCAATTAAATTTTGCCCATACTTGCACATGCCATGACTCTGCACTTAAATACTATTTCTTAAAAATCTTCTTGCCTCAATTTATCATAAATTTTCTAAAAAATAAAGACTGTTCAATAAGACAATATATTAGCAAACAATTTATATGCTCCCTCCACGCCATTTGGCAATTCTCGGAAGAAAGAAATCCCCGTGTATACAAACTGTCCTTTGCCATGTTTTGTAACAATTAATGCTCCTTTTTGCTCGTCTTCGCCTTTGTCTGCCCACGAGAATAATGGGATGTAGCTTTCATGCCAGTTTCCTGCAAAATACAACCCTCGTTCTTGCACCCAATTGTCAAAATCTTTTTTTGTTAGTTTGTTGGGAGTTGTCATAATTGGATGCTTGGGTTCCAAAAAATTCACTTCGGCATCTTCTTCGGTTACTCGGTTTCTTGTTAGTTCAAAAGGAATTGGTCCGAAAGTTTCTCCACTAGCTCTTCTTGAGGCAGTATTGTATTGCATCACCAAATTTCCGCCAGCTTTTACGTAAGCAAATAGTTTTTCTTCAAAATTCTTAAGCTCAGGTTGTACGTTGTAAATTCTTATTCCCAAAACCACCGACTGAAACTGGCTTAAATCCAACGAAGACAAATCACTTACTTCAAATCGTTTTACTTCAAATCCCAATTGCTCTATCGCTTCTGGCACAATATCTTCTGCTCCTTTGATATAGGCAATTTTTCCTGGTTTTATTTTTGCGTCTAGTTTCACACAGTTAATTTCTGCTTTGCTAAAAATTACTTGAGTACGAATGTGATTGTAAGCAATTTCGGTGTACGAATAAAGCTGGTTTCCTTTGGAATCCATTAATTTAAGTATTCCAGATTTTCCTAAATCAGTTGGTTTCAAAGTTAATTCTACCCATTTTTCTTCGTGTAATTTATCAATAGCTACATCGATACTTTTTGGCAACACTTCCCAACCTTGGGGAGCATTAATAGTTATTTTTTCGCTGAGATTATTTCGGAAAGAATGAATGTTTAGTTTCAGTTTTTTCTCAAAACCTGGTTTTACGACAAGTAGTTTTTGGTCAAAATTGGCAGAAAAATCTGGAGTTTTAATTACATCTCTTCGTTTTTCGCCATAAGATGGAATTCGCCATTTGTAGGTTCCGACTAATGGAATGCGAACTGTGTCCTTCTCTATAAGTAGTTCTATTTTTTTTACAAAAGAAGGAGAAGATTCTGGTTGCAATAAGTCTTTTTGGTTTTTTACTTGAAACAGTGTCGAGAAAGTTTCGGTGAGCCAATATGGATTCGAAATTTGATTGGAATTCTCTACTTTTAATGTGCGAGCAAAATTTTGGTTTTGTTCCAATTTAATGGTTTGGTTTTTCAGTATTACAGACACAGGAAGGTTACTTCTGTTCAATAGTTCTAGTTCGAAAAACGCAGAATCATTAGATTGGTAAATAAAGTCTTTAGCAAGAAGTTCTGCATAAACTCCAGTACAATCCAAGATTAATTGATTACACAATCCAATTTTTTCATTTTTGAAATCGGAATTGGGCAAAGCGAGTAACTCATTTCTAATTTCAAGTAATTCAGCTACATTGTTTTCTGGTTGACTAAAGTCAAAGCCTTTCACCAAGTTATCTATTTTTTGTTCAAATTCTTTGTTTAGTAATTTGCTCCATGAACGTTTGTTTTTTTCAAAAAAAGAACCACTTAATTTATCTCCTTTCAGATATTGAAAATATTCCAATCTTGAACCTCTTTCGGTAATAGCTCCAAAGCCTTGACATTTATGCTGAGATCTGGCAATAGTGCCTATTTCATTGTAGGATTTTCCCAGATGAGCGTTGTAACCTCCAATATCGGCAATGAGGTATTCGGGATTGTTTTCTGCTTGGGCAGGCAAGTCTTTAAACCACCAAACCGATGAGTTCCAATAGACAGAAGTTGTTTTCCAAGTTCCAAACTCTTTAACCTGTAACGGTAAGAAATTTTCATCTGCTGCTTTGTCAAATGCTTCCAATGCAAGCATTGCAGATGCTGTGTGGTGTCCGTGTCCTGCTCTTTTGTCGGGAGGAAATCTAGTTACAATTACATCGGGTTTGAATTTGCGAATCATCAGAACCACATCCGACAATATTTCGTCATTCCCCCATTTTTCTAGCGATTCTTCAGCCGATTTTGAATATCCAAAATCTACTGCTCTTGTAAAGTATTGATTTGCTCCATCAAACGATCTGGCAGCAAGTAACTCTTGGGTTCTTAACACTCCTAGCTGTTCACTTAGTTCGTTGCCAATCAGGTTTTGTCCTCCGTCTCCGCGCGTCAATGATAAATAGGCTGTCTGGGCATGCTCGCCCAACGAAAACCAAGCCAAGGCTCTAGTGTTTTCATCATCTGGATGGGCAGCAATGTATAACACTCTTTTTAATGACTGTAGCTTTTGAAGCCCTACATATATTTCGGAAGCCGGTTTGTTTGCTTTTGCAAAAAGCAGAAAGAATGAGAAAATTATTGGAAATACTATTTTCATAGAGTAGATATTCGGTTTTTTAATCAGGACTAAAGATAGGAAAATTGAAATTCAAATATTTTTTTTGAAAAGTTAAAAAATCTTAAAGTCAAAACAGAATAGAATTTGAACCGTTTTAATCAAAAAAAAGACTTTTATGGTAGATTATTTGATATTCAGAAAAACCAGGACAGCACGGAGTTTGGTGTTTAATCGATTCGCTTTGCCCTTGGTAAATTATTATCGAGAATTTTTTAAAGGAAAGAAAATTCTTTGGGGTGAATCGAGGCATTCACTTTCGCGGTTCAAAAAGGGTAGTTTGGGAAACGAAATGTCACTTTTTTTGACCAAAAACAGATTTGAATTAAATCCAAAGATGGAAAGTCACGATGCGTTTCATGTGATTACAGGTTATGGTACCGAAATGCACGAAGAAGCAGCCATGCAGTTTTTTTTGATTGGCAACCGAAAGAAATCAAAGCTTGCCAGGATTTCGGCACTTGTTGGTTTCGTAATTTTCCCCGAATATTGGAAGTTATATTTGGCTTCTTACCGCAGAGGAAAAGAAACTCTTCATTTTTCAAGCTGGAATTTCAAAGAGATGCTGTTGGCAGATTTGCACAAGTTCAGGAAAGACATAAAGCTTCCTGAGAGAAAATTGTAAGTCTTATTTTTTTCTCCACCAACTGAGTAGAACAGGAAGGAGGTACAAGTCGCAAATAAGTGCAACAATCAAGCTGATTGTCACTAATAATCCTGTGATAAAATTGGCATAAAAACTAGATAGAATAAGTACTCCAAATCCTGCAACTAATACCAAAGTAGTAAGGAATATTGCTCCTCCGCTTGTCGTTATGGTTGTAATGAGAGAATCGTAATTGGAATTGCCTTTGTCAAGTTCTATTTTGTACCTGCCAAGAAAGTGAATGGTATCGTCAACAGCTATTCCAAATGCAATGGTGTATACAATTGTAGTTCCGATATTCATCCCAAAATCAAACCAACCAACTACAGCTGTAATTGCAATAAGTGGCAAAATATTCGGAAAAAGAGAGAAAAAACCGACAGAAATGGACTTAAAAATGAAAGAAACGATGAAAAAGATGAAAATGATAATAATCACCAAATTCCAAATCATTCCATTAGATACGTTTACATTTGTTTCATCTATTATGTAGGCTGTGCCGCCAAAATTGATTTTTAATTCTGGTGTATTCGTCTTGGCAAACTCCAGTAGTTTTTTGTTTGATTTTCTGGTCGAAAAACTTCCGTAATCCTTCGCTTTGGTTTGGATGAATGTGGAGTTGTTTTTTTCGGAAACAAAGCTTTTTAATTTCAGTAAATCTCTGTGCTTTTTCAGTTTCTTTTTGACTTGTTTTGCGTCATATTTGTCGGTTGGGATTCTGTATTCCGATGCATATCCTCCGTTTAGCGCTCTATTTACTTGTTTTGCCGTAGTGGCCAATCCAACACTGATTGTGGCTTCATATTCTGTTTCTACAAAGGATTCAATTTTGTCTAATTGAGCAAGAATTTCTTGGTCATACAATGATTTACTTGTATCGTTTAGAGATATAGTAACCGTTAAATCTCTGATTCCAAACATTTCTTTTTCCATGAAATTCATGACTTGAGTAATGTCATCCTTTTCGCCCATGTTTTTGTATACGAAATTGTTGTGTTTTACTTTTAGGATTCCCAGAATTGAAAAAACTACTACAATTGCAGCAATAATTATCGTTGGTTTTATCCAAAGTTTTTTCGGTGTGAGTTTGCCCAACGAGTTATGTAATGTTATTTTTTTTGAGTAAAACAAAAGTGCTGGAAGAAGGAAGTAGGCGATAAAAAATGCATAAAAAACTCCGACAGCTGTAAAAATAGAAAACTCATCAAACACTTGTATGTTAGAGTTTGATAACGATAAAAACCCAAATGAGGTAGTGAGAGTGGTGAGAATAATTGCCTTTAAAATATCATTTCTTGTGTTTCTGATTTTTTCAATTTTATCGGAGGAATTTTCTTCGCTGTATCGCGAAATAATATGAATGACATCGCTCAGCGAAATTACACCAACAATAACTGGGATAGCGATGGTAAGAACATTCATGGTGAAGCCAAAAAGCGAGATGGTTCCCATAATCCAGATAACTGAGCATACAACGATAGCAAAAGGAATGACTACTCCAACTATGGACCTAAAAAAGTACAAGAGGATAAGGATGATTAAAGTAAACGCTATTAAAATAAGTTGCCCAGAGTCATCTTTTATTTTAAGAGTAATGAGATGGTCATTGTGTTTCGTGTTCACAAAAAACAATTTGCCGAAATTGAAGTTCAGAGCGATACTATCTGTTTGTCTTTTCATCTCGATTAACTCATCGAGAGAAGCAGAATCTTGAATTATGGCATAAATTAGAGTAGAGCGATCGTCTTTGCTTACGAATCTATTTTTTATGTCGGGAATTGAATCCAGTTCGAGAAAAGATTGATTGAACTCCTCCTCAGAATCGATATTTAATACCTGGTATGGAATGGTTCCGAAACTTGAAAAAACAGCCAGTTTTTGATTCGTAATCGAGAAAATACGTTGAATTCCGCTGATAGATTCTAACGATTTGCTAAATGAGTCCAGCTCTTGAATGAGTTCAAAATCCAAAGGTTTGTCGTTTTGGATTCCAATCATCACCGAGTTAGGGATTTCTTCTTCAAAATGACTAAAAAACTCTTCGTTAAAAACAAAAACTTTTTCGTCTTTATCTATAAAGTCATTGAGGTCTTGCCCAAATTCAATTTTGGCTAAGTGGAAAGCAAAAAATGCTGTAATTATTAAAAATACGGCAATTATGAATTTTCTATATCGAGTTGCAAATACCAAATTGAATCATTTTGTGATCAAATTTAGAAAAATACGAGTTTAGAAAGAGGAAAATAGAATTTTTATTTTCCTTTAAACTGTCTTAAATTTAGAGGTTATAAAAAAGCACAAAATAGTATGCCAACTCTTCCTTTTCAAAATGTGGAACACCTTGTTTATGAGCACCAATCTGCTGGAAAATTAGTAGCGATTGAAAAAGAAGAGTCAAAAAAAGTGGGTGCATTTTTTAAAAAGTACAAAGGCAAAAAATCAAAACCATCTGAAAAAGTAACAGGATTTTGGTTCGTATTGGACGAAGAACATAATTCACTAAAAATTGATTTTAGTGAAGAAATACAAATAGAAATCAAGGAATTAGAGCTTTTTCCGTTGAAATAACTAATATTTTGAATAAATCTCCACAGACATTATTAAAAGAGGTTTTCGGTTACGATGAGTTTCGACCTTTTCAAGAAGAAATAATCAATCGAACTCTGGAGGGAAAAGATAGCTTTGTGCTCATGCCAACCGGAGGAGGAAAATCCATGTGTTTTCAAATTCCTGCATTGTGTTTGGAAGGAATTACTATCGTAGTTTCTCCACTTATTTCGTTGATGAAAGATCAGGTTCAGGCTCTAAAATCCAACGGAATAAAAGCGGATTTTTTTAATAGTTCTATCTCTCTGCAAGAAGAAAATGAGGTGATAGACAAGGCAATGAAAGGTGAAATACAGCTGTTGTATTTGTCTCCTGAGAAACTAATTTCTGAGAGTAATTCTTGGTTGAAAGAGCTGAATATTAAACTCGTAGCTATTGATGAGGCGCACTGCGTAAGTATGTGGGGTCATGATTTTAGACCGGAATACACTCAGCTTAAAGTATTTAGGAATTCTTTGCCAGAGGTTCCGTTTATGGCACTGACTGCAACTGCGGATAAATCGGCAAGGCAAGACATTGAGCAGCAACTTGGACTCAAAGAATCTAAACTATTCATCTCTTCTTTTGATAGAAAAAATCTTAGTATAGAGGTAAGAGGACAAGTTCCAAAAAAGAAAAAACTGCAAGAAATTTCAAAATTTGTAGAAGGAAAGAGAGGTGAAAGTGGAATCGTATATTGTTTGAGTAGAAAGAATACGGAAGAAGTTGCCCAATATTTAAGCGAGGAAGGTCACTCTGTAGAGTTTTATCATGCAGGAATGAATCCTGAAGATCGAGAACGAGTTCAAACGGAATTTATTAATGACGATACAAAAATAATTGTAGCAACTATTGCTTTTGGAATGGGAATAGATAAGTCCAATGTGAGGTGGGTGATTCATTACAACTTACCCAAAAACCTGGAAGGATATTACCAAGAAATAGGGAGAGCAGGCAGGGATGGATTGCCATCTGAAACTCGCTTATATTACAACATGCGTGATTTTGTTTTGTACAGTCAGTTTGCTGATGATGGAGCAAATTCATCTATGCAAAAGGAAAAATTGAATCGAATGCTTCAGTTTGCTGAGGCAAAATCTTGTAGAAGAAAAATTTTGTTGTCTTATTTTGGTGAACACCTTACCCAGAATTGTGGAAATTGTGATGTATGCGAGAATCCACCCAAAGATTTTGACGGGACTATTTTGGCTCAAAAAGCATTGTCGGGAATTGCTCGGATGGGAGAGAAAGAAGGCATTACTATTCTTATAAATGTGTTGAGAGGATCTAATAATGCTGAGGTTCACGAAAAAAACTTCGCTCAACTCAAAACGTATGGAGTAGGAAAGGACATTAGCTTTTTTGATTGGAGAGATTATATCATTCAATTGGCAAATCAGGGTTTGATTGAAATCATGTATAGCGAAAACTCTGCTCTCAAAATCTCTACCTTGGGGAAAAAAGTTCTGAAAGGAGAGAAGAAAATAAAATTGACGTATCCAGTAACGGTCAAAGAAAGAAAAACCAAGAAACCTAAAGCCGTGAGAATGGTGGATGAAGGTGAGGTGAATGAAGATTTGTTCAAAGAATTAAAAAAGTTAAGGTATTCAATTTCTCGGGAAGAAAATGTGCCAGCTTACATTATTTTCAATGATAAAAGTTTGAAATCGATGGCGATAGATTTACCGGTTACAGAAAATCAATTTTTGGCAATTTCTGGAGTTGGAATGAACAAGATGCAAGAATATGGAGAAGAATTTATGGAGGTGATTCGTAAATTTAAAAGCGTAGCTAAACCAAAAAAAATCCCAACCACTCTTGAGACTTTTGCGCTGTACAAAGAGGGATTGTCTCCTCAAGAAATTTCTGAAAAAAGAGAGCTTCAAATAACCACCGTGTTTTCTCATTTATCACAACTGTATTCCGAAGGAAAAGAGGTTGAATTAGAAAAATTTGTTGATTCCAAAGTAGTGGATAATGTAAGAGTTGCTTTTAATGATTTGAACAGGGAAATAAGCTTGAAGCCGATTTTTGAGCAGTTGAAAGAGGAAGTTTCGTACGGTGAAATTCGGTTGAGTTTAGCATTAATTTTGAAAAATGAATAAGGCTATATTTCATACTGAAGTTCAGGAATTTATAGGTGTAAATTTACGAATAGATACAAATGCTTTGGTTTTAAAATCTGCTGTATTTGAGTCTGTTAGTAACAAGGAGTTGGCGGAACAAATTCAATCGAAAAACAAGGCTAGGATAAAATTGCCAACGTGGTTCAAGGAGAAAAACATCTACTACCCACCAAAGTTATCTATCGAACAAACATCCTCAGAACAGACCGCTCAGTATAAATCTTTTTTGATAAATGGTCAAAAACTAATTGATTTGACTGGTGGTTTTGGTGTAGATGGTTTTTATTTTTCCAAGCAATTTGATGAGATAGTTCATTGCGAAATCAATGAGTCTTTATCCGAAATTACACGGCATAATTTTCGGGAGCTGGGAGTTAACAATTGCTCTTTTTTTGCTCAAAATGGGATAGATTATTTAAATGAAAACGAAGATGTTTATGATTGGATTTATTTGGATCCAAGTCGAAGAAATGAAGCAAAAGGCAAAGTGTTTTTGATGGCAGATTGTTTACCTGACGTTCCCAATAATTTGGAATTGTTGTTTTCTCGAAGTGATCGAGTTTTGATGAAAACTTCACCTTTGATCGATTTGTCCCAAGGGCTTTCCGAATTGAAAAATGTGAAAGAGGTACATGTGGTAGCACTCAAAAATGAAGTGAAGGAACTGCTTTGGATAATGGAAAAGGACTTTGTAGGAGAGGTAAATGTTCAAACGATTAATTTAAATGAGCAGGGGAATCAAAGATTGAACTTTTTTCTTTCTGACGAAGGTCAAAAGGAATGCCCACTTTTTTTACCTCAAGCCTTTGTTTATGAGCCTAATTCGGCAGTTTTAAAGTCGGGAGGGTTTAATCAAGTAGGAATTCAAAAGAATGTTTTTAAACTGCACAAGCACTCTCATTTGTACACAAGTAGGGAGTTGCAGGAGTTTCCCGGGCGTAGATTTCAAATTCAAAGAATTGTTCTGGCTTCTGGTAAGGAATTGAAAAACAGCATAAAAGGAATGCAAGCAAATGTTACGACTCGTAATTATCCTCAATCAGTAGAACTGATTAGAAAATCATTGAAAATAAAAGAGGGAGGGGAGGTGTATTTGTTTTTTACCACCAATTGTAAAGAGGATAGGGTTTGTTTGGTTTGTGCGAAGGTTTAATCAATCAACCTCAGAGCTTCCTTTCTCGACAAATTACTCAACTCATGTTTGTCTACAAATTCCACGACCCATTCTGGATTTGTTCGAGAGTATTCTCTCAATATCCAACCGATTGCTTTGTTGATGAAAAACTCTTTTGTTCCTATTAATGGTTCTATTATTTGGGCTAATAACTCAAGGTCGGTTTCTTGTTTGTATTTCAATTGAAATATCAAGCAAGTCCTGTGCAACCAAATGTTTTCTGAGCTCATCCATTTATCAATAATTTCAAATTTATTTTGTGGAAATAGTTTAAAATAATGCCCGACAAGATTGACTGCAATCAAATCTACAGAATCCCACCATGATTTTGATGTAATCATGCATTCAAAAATATCAATGTCTTTTTCTTGCATTTGTCTTAAATACAAACGATTTAAGTCAATAGCGACATATTGAAATTCACGATAGGGGAGGTTCCATAACTTTATAGTAATATCTGAAAGATTTTCTTTTTTTGGACGAGAATTCTTAGACAAAAAAGGTTTCTGCAGTTCTTTTCTTTGGGGAGTTTTAATTCCTAGAAGTTGAAATTTATGTTTTAAATACGCTTCTTGTTTCTCTGCTACAGTCTCATTTTTATGAATGTAAAATGATTTATTGAGTTCCGTTACAAAATTCATCATTACTTAAATTCTTCTATATCTATAGATTTCGTACAAAAAAATGATTCCTCTTTTTGGTTGTTAGATGCAACAATTACAATTCGATTGTTTAAGTTTTTTTGCACTAAATTTTGATACCATAAAATTGCGTTTTTATCCAGATTGGATGTTGGCTCATCCAATAGAAGAATTGGTGAATCAGAAAGGATGGATAGCCCAAGTTTAACCCTTTGTTTCATTCCAGAAGAAAAGTGTTTTATAGCTTTGTTTTTTGTATGTGTAAGCTCTATGGTTTCTATAAACTGATCAAACTTGATGTTGTTTTTTAGCGGTTTTAGAGTGCTGTAAAACTTCAATAGTTCTTCTATGGTATATTCTTCGAATACTCCGATGTATGGCGAAGTGTAAGCAACCTTTTTATATATTTTTTCTACTGGAATTTCTTTGTTTTCTGAGTAAGAAATTTCGCCTTCGGTGGGAGTTTCAAATCCCGAAATCATTTTTAAAAAAGTAGATTTTCCAGAGCCATTAGAACCAGAAATAACGATAGAATCGTTTAAGGAAATTTGGGTTGTGATGCCTCTGAAAATCCAATCTCGATTATACTTTTTGCCTGTATTTTCGAGGTTTATTTTCATTGGTTTGGTTAAAATAGTTAAAAAGAGATTAATTAAAACCTCTCATTATTCCTTTTGTTTCGTTGTTAATGAAGTCCAAAATCTCCTGTTTTTCGTCAGATTTTGGTAGCTCCAAATCAGCAATTTTAAGAGCTTGAGTCATATTCTTGTTTTGAACATAAATAGTTCTATAAACATCCTCAATGTTTGTGATTTGTTCATTCGTGTAGCCTCTTCTTCTGAGTCCAATTGCATTTACTCCAACGTATGAAATTGGTTCTCTTGCAGCCTTTACAAACGGAGGAACACTTTTTCTTACCATACTTCCACCCGCTACAAAAGCATGTTTTCCAATTCTCGTAAATTGTTGAATTCCAACCATCCCTTCTACGATTGCCCAGTCTTCTATTGTTACATGACCCGCTATATTTACGGAGTTTGCAACTACACAATTGTCTCCCATAATGGTGTCATGGCCAAAATGAGTGTATGCCATAACTAAGCAGTTTTTCCCGATACGTGTTGTCATTTTATCCACAGTTCCACGGTTAATCGTAACGCACTCTCTTATTGTTGTATTGTCTCCAATTTCAACTGTAGTGTCTTCTCCTGCAAATTTCAAATCCTGTGGGATTGCCGAAATAACAGCTCCAGGGAATATTTTGCAATTTTCGCCAATTCTCGCACCGCTCATGATTACTGCACCAGGACCAATCCATGTTCCTGTTCCAATAACTACGTTATCTCCAATTGTTGCAAATGGCTCTATAATAGCTCCTTCGGCTATTTTGGCATTGGGATGTATGTTTGCTTGTGGATGGCTCATAATTAGCTGTTTTTTTCTTTTTCAATTTGTGCGAGCATTTCTGCTTCAGATACCACAATTCCGTTCACGTATGCTTTTCCTTTCATATTTACCAATCCTCTTCTTATAGGGCTAATTAGTTCTAAGTCAAACACAATGGTGTCTCCGGGAATTACTTTTTTCTTGTATCTTACATTGTCAATTTTCAAGAAATAGGTAGAATAGTTTTCTGGGTCCTCAACTTGATTCAAAGCAAACACTCCACCTGTTTGTGCCATGGCTTCAATTTGAAGTACTCCTGGCATAACTGGATTTCCAGGGAAATGTCCTTGGAAAAACGGTTCGTTTAATGTGACGTTTTTAACTCCAACTATTCCGTTTTCAGAAATTTCCATGATTTTGTCAATCAATAAAAAAGGATATCTGTGAGGAATCATATTCGAAATATCATTGATGTCAAACAAAGGTTCTTTTGTTAGATCAAAGTGTTTTGTTTTGTCATTTTTTTCTTCAAGAATTTTGGCTTTTAGTAATTTTCCAAACTCAGTATTTCCATAATGACCTGGTCGAGCACTCAAAATATGACCCTTAATTCTTTTTCCTATCAGTGCCAAATCTCCAACTATATCCAATAATTTGTGTCTGGCAGGCTCGTTTGGAAATTTAAGTTTTGTTGTGTTTAATACGCCTATTCCATCTAGTTTTATTTCTAGATCTTCTTTGCCTAGTAGTGTTCTTAATTTACTAATCTCTTCGTTAGAAATATCTTCTCTTTCTACCAAAACGATGGCATTATCCAAATCTCCACCTTTTATAAGTCCATTGGAAGCTAATTGCTCCAGTTCTCTCATAAACACAAAAGTTCGGCAAGTTGATATCTCTTCTTTAAAATCAGTCAACCTCATCATAGATGCGTGCTGAGTTCCAAGAGCTGGCGATCGGTAATCCACCATTACGGTAACTCTATAGTTTTCGTCTGGTACTGCAAGGAATTCAATTTCTCTTTCAGCTACCTCAAATTTTATTGTTTCTTTTACCTCAAAGTATTCTCTCAGGATTTCTTGGTCTTCAATTCCTGCTTTTTCTATTGCGTCTATAAATGGTCTTGAGCTTCCATCCATAATAGGAATTTCTGGTCCGTTTACTTGGATAATAGCGTTGTCTATTCCAGTAGAATATATCCCTGCCAATACATGCTCAGTTGTATGAATTTTAGTTCCGTTTTGCTCAAGAGTAGTTCCTCTTTGTGTTTCGGTTACTCTATCCACATCAGCGTCAATCATGGGTTGTCCTTCCACATCCATTCGTTGGAATTTGTAACCATGATTGGCTGGAGCTGGCAATATTGAAAGAGTTGTTTTTTTTCCTGTATGTAGTCCAATACCTTCAAGGGTAACGGCAGATTTTATAGTCTTTTGATAATCGGTCATGTATATTTTCTATTTGTTAGATAGTTCTTTTTCTAGCTTGTCTACTTTTCTTTTTAGGTCAGGCAAACCTCTATAAACAATGTATGATCTTTTAAATTCTCCAATCGGAAATGCTGGAGAACCTTGTACAATTAATCCTTTTTCCGAAATCGTATGACCAACTCCAGATTGGGCTGCTATTTTTACTTCATCCGCAATGGTAATGTGTCCAACAATTCCTACTTGACCACCAATCATACAGTTTTTGCCAATTTTTGTAGATCCGGCAATTCCTGTTTGCGCTGCAATTACTGTGTTTTCTCCAATTTCTACGTTATGAGCTACTTGAATCAAATTATCCAATTTCACTCCTTTTCTTATAACAGTTGAGCCTAATGTGGCTCTATCGATAGTTGTATTTGCTCCGACTTCTACAAAATCCTCTAAAATGGCATTTCCAATTTGAGGAACCTTTGCATAGTTACCTTCACTGTTTGGTACAAATCCAAATCCATCTCCTCCCAAGATTACACCTGAGTGAAGGGTGCAAGAATTTCCTACAATACAATCGGAGTAAACTCGAACTCCTGCAAAGAAAACCGAGTTGTTACCAATCATTACATTATCTCCGACATATGAATTTGGATAAATGTGCACATTGTCTCCAATCGTTACGTTGTCTCCAAAGCTACAGTTTGCACCAATGAAAACATCTTTGCCTATTTTGACAGAATCAGGAATAAAACTACTTGGATGAATTCCTGGTTTTTTCTTTTTGAACTCGTTGTAAATGGATAATAATTGCGCAAAAGCAGCTTGAGCACTTTCTACTTTTACCAAAGTACAGGTAGAAGGTATTGGTTTTGAAGGCTGAAAACTTTTATCTACAATTACTATCGAAGCCCCTGTGGTATAAAGGTGGTTTTCGTATTTCATATTCGATAAAAAAGACAATGTATTTGCCGTTCCTTCTTCTATTTTAGATAGGTTGTTGACCGAGACATTTTCGTTTCCTTCAATTGTGCCTTCAAGTAGGCTAGCTATTTGCGATGCAGTAAAGTCCATTGTAGCAAATGTAACAATAAAAATAGAATTTGAGAGGGTGAAATGAGTATCCGATTAACAATGAAATGTTAAATAAAACTTAGGATTTGAACTAAATCATCACCCCAATTTTTTTGACCAATGGAATTTGAATTGAATTGAAATCAGAGATGGATTCTGGCAGGAAAATATATTTTTTGTCAAACATTTTTTTATCGATGTAAAAACTTAGCCAAAACTCATTGTTCAAAGCAAATAATTCTTCTGGAATCGGCTCAATTTTTTTAAATGATTTTGGTTCGAGCTCATCCATCGAGTGACGAAAAGTTGCGGTTTTTTTCTGCTCACCTTTTATTTCGCCATAACCTCTAGTAGAGATTAATACTCCTTCTAGTAATTCCTTTCTGTTATTAATTACGTATGCCACCCAGTCCATTCCACCCAGTTCATTTTTTTCTTGAACTATGGCAATATGTACATCCACAACTTCGGGTTGAATGATATCTTTTTTCATAAAATATTAAAGAGTGTTAAGATTGAATATCAAAATCGAATAAGTTTGCCAGATTCACAAGCAATTTGGATTTTACTTCAGATATGTTTAATTCCTTGCCTAATTCCTGTTGCATAGAAGTAACTGCTTTGTCATCAATGCCACAAGGGACAATGTTTTTAAATAGGGATAAATCTGTATTTACATTAAAGGCAAATCCGTGCATAGTTACCCATCTGCTACATTTTACACCAAGCGCACATATTTTTCTAGATTTTATTCGGTCGTCCATATCAAGCCAAACACCAGTTAATCCGTCTATTCGTCCGGATTTTATGCCGTATTCCTCAAGTGTAAGAATTACAGCTTCTTCTATAAATCGTAGATACTTGTGTATGTCAGTAAAAAAATTGTCTAAATCAAAAATGGGATACCCAACTATTTGTCCAGGACCATGATAAGTTATATCTCCTCCACGATTTATTTTGTGGTAAGAAATTTTGTTTTCATCCAGTTCAGTTTGGTTCATCAAAAGATGAGATTCTTTTCCGCTTTTCCCTAAAGTATAGACATGTGGGTGTTCGCAAAAGATTAAATGATTCTTGGTTTCGGAAACTTCGATACCGTTATCTTCTTTTTTTCTATTGCTCGTTTTTTCTGCAACTATAGAATCAAATATTTCAGTTTGGTAGTCCCATGCTTCTTGGTATTCAATTTCACCAAGGTCTTCAAAAATTACTTGTTTATTCACTAGTTAGTGTTTACGCAATTGATTTTTTAAAAAATCAATTACTTTTATTTCAATAGTGTCAACTTTGTATATATCAGCTAAATAAATAGAAATCCAGTCTGTCATTAGGATAAAGTAGAATATTCTTTCTATCTCTGTATTTCCTTTTGAGTATATTTCAACACAAGAATTAGCAATTTTTGAGATATTCTCTTTTGAAATATCCATTCTTAACTGATTTCTTGAATTATCAGTGGTATTTCTCAAAAATATGCTCGAGAATGACTTGCTTCCTCCTTGCCAACCTAATAATTCGTTGTGGTTCATTTCAGGAATAACATTAGCAAAAGCTAGTGTTTTTGTATTTTCGTTTAATTGTTGTTTAAATCTTGTCCCTACTCCTTCAAAACTGGCATCGGTGTATATTAAAACTGTTGTGTTTTTTACTTGATCCGCAACCTTTTTAGCTTCCTCTTTTATGTCTTTTTCTTCTTTATCAAGAAGGGAAATAGAGTTATTGATTTCATCAAGAGAATCTATATTCATTAGAGAATAATGCTCAAAAATAAAAAGAAGTTGAGTTAACGAATATGTTAACATTGCTCTTGGAGGGTTTCCTCCCGGAACCAATAATACTGGAATGTTATTTTTCTCAGCAATTTCTTTCACCTCACCGCCAGAACTGATGCAAATAATCTCACACTTTCTTGTAATCGCTTCCTTGAGTGCAGAAACGGTCTCTTCTGTATCGCCAGAATAGGACGAAATAATAACAAGGGTGTTTTTGTTTACAAATGCAGGTAACGAATATGAATTATAAGTTACCACGGGTTTTTCACACCTTGATTGGGCAAGTTTTGAAGCTATTTTCCCGCCAATCCCAGAACCTCCTAATCCGCAAATGATAACGTTTTTAACGTCTTTGTTTACAGTTTTATCTAATAATTTTGAGCCGATTAATTTGGCCTCAGTCAATTGATTTGTGAAGTTTGAAATGAATTGTATCATAGATTCTTTTTTATTTTTTTGCTGTTGGTGTAAGTTGTAATAACTTTACTCGACTTCGAAACAGTTGCGAGAAGATTGCAACCGGAGGTAAAATTAAAAAAAAAATACTTCAAACACATTTAATTTAACTTATATCTACTATGAAAACGTATTATAATCCAGATGATTTAAAAAAATTTTCGAAAATTGGTGAATTTCAAAAGCCGCTTGCGGATAAATTTTTCTCCTATTACGGGGATGTTTTTAAGGAAGGAGCATTGACCGAAAGAGAAAAGTCACTAATAGCTCTAGCAGTTTCGCATGCCGTTCAGTGCCCATATTGTATTGATGCCTACACAGTAGATTCGCTAGAAAAGGGATGTGACGAAGAAGAGATGATGGAAGCGGTTCATGTTGCTGCTGCTATTAGAGGTGGAGCAACTTTGGTTCACGGTGTTCAAATGATGAATAAAACGAAGGAAGTTTCAATGTAATTCTATGAAATCACTACTGAAACAAAAAAATAAATTTTCGGATATTTCGTATCAGCTTGAAGTTTTAAAAGAAGGTGTCACTAGTCAAGGACTTCCTCACTTTTCCTCTAAATTAGTTGAGTCAGATTTATTTCCATTGCAACCCACTGGATTGGATGTTTTTCAAATCAATATGGGTAAAATGTGTAATCAAGTGTGTGCACATTGTCATGTGGATGCAGGCCCAGATAGGAAGGAAATAATGACCAAAGAAACACTCGAGCAATGCTTGGTTGCGATAAGGAATTCATCAATAAAAACGGTCGATTTAACAGGTGGAGCACCAGAAATGAATCCGCATTTTAGATGGTTTGTGGAACAAGTATATAAGTTGGGATGCAAGGTGATGGTAAGGTGTAATCTTACTATTATTGTAGCCAACAAAAAGTACTATGATTTGCCAGAGTTTTACAAAAATAATGAAGTAGAAATAGTTAGTTCTTTGCCGCATTATAGCTCAAAAAAAACAGACAGTCAAAGAGGAGACGGTGTTTTTGATAAGAGTGTAAAAGCTTTAAAAATGCTGAACGATGTAGGTTATGGGATTGCAGATTCTGGGCTTGTTTTAAATTTGGTATACAATCCTTCCGGTGCATTTTTGCCACCGAGTCAAGAGGGATTGGAAAAGCAATTTAAAAGGAAATTAAAAAAAGATTTCGACATTGAGTTCAATTCCCTTTTTGCCATCACAAATATTCCGATTAGTAGATACCTAGAGTATTTAGTTGCTTCCGAAAACTACATGGGTTATATGGAAAAACTGGTAAATTCATACAATCCGTCTGCAGCAAAAGGAGTGATGTGTCGAAATACTATTTCTGTAGGTTGGGATGGGTTTTTGTACGATTGTGATTTTAATCAAATGCTTGAGATGAAGGTCTCTGTTTCCAAAAAGCAACAACACGTTAGCGAGTTTGAGTTGGATTCTCTCGTGAATCGCTCCATATTGGTAAACGAACATTGTTTTGGTTGTACAGCTGGAGCAGGATCTAGTTGTGTAGGCGAAATAGCTTAATTTCTAGTAGCGCAGTCGCAGGGCTCTGTTGTAAGTACACGAGTATTTGGAAGCAAGGTTTTTATTCTGTCTTGCTCGTCCAGAGACATTTCTATCATTCTTAAATCTAGTTTTTTTAATTCCTTTAAATTGGTTATTTCAGAAGAAATAGTTTCGATACTATTTCGGTATAAATCCAAGTGTTGTAGATTTTTTAAAAGGGAAATATCATTCGGAATAGAAGAAATATTGTTGTTGGCCAGCTTTATATTGGTGAGTGAGGGCACTTTGCATAACTCTGTGGGGAACGAATTGAACCTATTTGATTTAAGTGATATTTCCTCTAAAAAAATCAATTCAGTTATTTCGGCAGGAAGTGTATCTATTTTGTTGTTAGTCAAGTCGAGTGTAACTAAGTTTTTGAATGAAAGAATCTCTTTAGGAAAAGCCTTGTATCGTTTCCTATTTAATTTCAAGTGATAGATTTCATCGGGGTTTTTTAATGCTTCGCTTAGAGATTTATAAATTCTTGTGGAATTTTTGCTGTTTTTTATTTGAATAAAACCAAAAAGCATTCCCAAAACAGCTGCCAATAAGGTTAGTTTAAATATCTTCATAAGACTAAATGTAAGGTTTTTCTTTAAAAGAAGAATGAAATAGAAAGTTAAATAAGATGGCTAAGCTCAAATTGGATTTGCATAATATTTTCAACAAGGGAGATTTAATACAGCGTGAATTGGAACAAATTATCGATGAGGCGATAGAAAGGAAAATAAAAACTGTTGAAATTATACCAGGAAAAGGGTCGGGACAGTTAAAGAAAAAAGTGATTCGTTTTTTGGAGCAAAAACATATCAAAAACAAATACCATAGAATAGATAAGGACAGCAAAAATCACGGAAGATTATTTGTTTATTCCAAGTTTTAGTAAGGGAATGTTAATTTTTCAATGAATTTTTAAATAAATCCTTATTTTTGAGGAATAATCTAACAAATAAACAATGAAAAAAATAGCTTTAGTATTACTTACAACCGTGGCGAGTCAGTATGCCATTTCTCAAAATAACTTTAGATTTGGTTTAAAACTGGGTCCATCTGTAAATTGGATGAAGCCAGATGATGTCAAAAAATTTGAAAATGGAGGAGCAACTTTTGGCTTTAATTGGGGGTTACAAGCTGAATACTCTTTAAGTGATAATTTTAGTGTGTATTCAGGATTGGAGTTGAACCAAGAAAGAGGAAAAATTAATTTTAAACCAGCTGACAACTCTTCTGCTGTAATTTATTTCATGGATGAAGGATATAATTTTAGTTCAGTTAAAGAAGAAAATGGTATTTATACTCCAGAAGACTCCTCAGCGTTTGGGGTTCAATTGTTAGAAAGAACTTACAAGTCAACTTATGTTACTCTTCCTATTGGTATCAAGATGAAAACAAACGAAATTGGTTACATGACTTATTTTGGTGAGTTTGGATTGAACATTGCCTTCAGGACGAGTACTAAAATCTCAGATGAAGTAGATTACCTAGGCAATGTGCTTGCAAAAGCTAATATTCCTGATATTAGTAAAGTAAACATGGACAAAGATATGCAGCCAATAAGAATGCAATTAAGAGTTGGAGGAGGAGCTGAGTATAAAATTTCGGAAGGAACTTCCGTTTTTGGTTCGCTACACTACAATTTAGGTTTTACCAATTCGGTAAAAAAAGATTCTAAACTTATGCTAAATGGAGGAAGGCCATTAGGTCAGAAATTTACTGCTCATGGAATCCAACTTACTGTAGGAGTTTTATTTTAATCCATTTAAATGAAATTATTAATCTAACACCCGTCTCAGCTGAATCGGGTGTTTTTTTTATCTCAAAATATGCAAACAAAAAAAGTAATAGATTACATAGTGAATTGGTTGGAAGATTATGCAACCAATTCTGGAATTAATGGGTTTGTAATGGGTGTTTCTGGTGGAATAGATTCTGCTGTCACCTCCGCTCTTTGTGCTAAAACCACCAAAAAACTAATTTGTTTGAATCTACCAATTCATCAAGCACCCAACCAATTTGAGCGCAGTAACAATCATATTTCTTGGCTAAAACAAAACTTTACAGATGTGTCTTCAGAGGTGGTGGATCTTACCGCTACTTTCGACCAAACTTGTGCAGATTTTCCTAAAGAAATTCAAGATGAATTGACGATGGCAAATGTGCGAGCAAGACTCAGAATGACAACCATGTATGCCTTTGCTAGTCATCACAAATTTTTGGTAGCTGGAACAGGGAACAAAGTAGAAGACTTTGGTGTTGGCTTTTTTACAAAATACGGAGATGGAGGAGTGGATTTAAGTCCAATTGCTGACCTAATGAAGTCTCACGTTTTCGAAATAGCAAAAGAACTAGGTGTTATTCAAGAAATTCAAGACGCCAAACCAACCGATGGATTGTGGGGTGACGATCGCTCTGACGAAGATCAAATTGGTGCCTCTTATTCAGAATTGGAATGGGCTATGGAGTTTCAAGGGGACGAAAAAAAGTTATCTATAAGAGAGAGCGAAGTACTGGCGATTTTTAGAAAATTGAACAAGGTAAACCAACATAAAATGAATCCAATTCCTGTTTGTAACATACCACAAGAGTTCTTTTAAATAATGTTAATTTGAAACAATTTCTTTTTCAAAATAGATACAAAATCCTATATTTGATTTGCTTTTAACATTATGTCAGACAGTTTAGTAATAATACCAACGTACAACGAGAAAGAGAACATTGAGAAGATGATCCGAACGGTTCACTCACTTCCCAAGCAATTTCATGTGCTTATTGTTGATGATGGTTCGCCAGATGGTACTGCTGACATTGTAAAAACATTGCAAACAGAATTCCCAGAATCTCTTCATATTGAAGAAAGGACTGGTAAATTAGGATTAGGTACAGCCTACATCCATGGATTTAAATGGGGATTGGAAAAAGGGTATGGCTACATTTTTGAGATGGATGCAGATTTTTCTCACCCTGTTGATAAATTACCTGCTCTTTACGAAGCATGCGCCAAAGATGGTTTCGATTTTAGTATTGGATCAAGGTATGTGAAAGGAGGAGGAGTAAGCAACTGGGATAAGTATAGGTTGTTTTTGTCATATTTTGCTTCCATTTATGTGCGAATGATTTTGTGGGTAAGAATAAAAGATACGACTGCAGGTTTCATGTGCTATTCTCGAAAAGTGCTTGAAACAATAGATTTAGATTCAATCAAATTTATTGGATACGCTTTTCAAATTGAAATGAAGTACACCGCTACTAGGTTAGGTTTTAAAGGGAAAGAAGTTCCAATCATTTTTAAGGACAGAGAATTGGGAAACTCGAAAATGGATACTTCCATTTTTAAAGAAGCGATATTTGGTGTTTTAAAACTTCGTTTTAAAAGAATTTCCAAAAAGAAATAAACTTTCCTCAAGAATAGTAATTCATCTTTTCTATGGTTATTTTTACGCATCAAAAAAAATAACACATGGCAACAATCCTAATAAAAAACGGAAAACTCGTAAATGAGGGGAAGATTGAGAAGAAGGATATTTTAATCATTAATGATAAAATTGATAAAATTGCAGATTCAATTTCTCATGAATCAGCTGAAATCATAAATGCAGAGGGGAAATTTGTGTTTCCCGGAGCAATTGATGATCAGGTCCATTTTAGAGAGCCAGGTTTGACTCACAAAGCAAATATTTGGTCAGAATCAAGAGCAGCTGTAGCTGGAGGGATTACGACTTTTATGGAGATGCCAAATACAATTCCAAATGCTTTGACGCAGGAATTACTGGAAGATAAATACAAAATTGCATCAGAAAGCTCTTTGGCAAATTATTCCTTTTTTATGGGGGCTTCCAATGAGAATATTGAAGAAGTATTAAAGACAGATCCAAAAACTGTATGTGGGGTAAAAGTGTTTATGGGTTCTTCTACCGGAAATATGTTGGTAGATAATAGAGAAACACTAACAAATATTTTTTCTAATTGTAAAATGTTGATTGCGACTCATTGCGAAGACGAAGCAACTATTAAAAAGAATATGGCGCTTGCAAAAGATAAATATGGAGATGAAATTCCTATCGAAATGCATCCTGTAATTCGTGATGAAGAAGCTTGTTTTCTCTCTTCTTCTTTGGCTGTAGAGTTAGCCAAAAAATATAATACAAGATTGCATATTCTTCATATTTCTACTGCCAAAGAATTGAGTTTGTTCAGAAATGACATACCGTTAGAAGAGAAGAGGATAACTGCTGAGGCTTGCATTCACCATTTGTGGTTTGAGGAGGAAGATTACAAAACAAAAGGAGCGAGAATAAAATGGAATCCAGCGGTAAAGAAAAAATCGGACAGAGATGCTATTTTAAAAGCCTTGAATGACAATGTGATTGATGTTCTTGCAACTGATCACGCTCCTCATACTGTTGAAGAAAAAGATGGGATATACACAAAAGCTGCATCAGGAGGACCTTTGGTTCAACATGCTTTGAATGCTTTGTTTGAGTTGTATTATCAAGGTAAAATTGAGCTCACGCATATTGCACAAAAATTTAGTCATGATGTGGCTAGATGCTTTCAGATTGAAAACCGAGGGTATGTGAGAGAAGGTTATTTTGCCGATTTATTTATTGCTGATTTGGATGCTAAATATACAGTAGAAAAGAAAGATTTATTGTACAAATGCGGTTGGTCTCCATTTGAAGGAGAGGAGTTTCATTCTACAATAGACACCACTATTGTAAGCGGAAACATTGTTTGGAACAATGGAAAATTAATCGAAGGCACTATTGGCCAAAGACTTTCGTTTGAGAGATAATGAAAAAACTTGTATTCATACTATTAGCGCTTAGCCTTATTCAGTGTTCTACAGAACAAAATTCGGTAGAAAAACCAGATGGATTCATGCCTCAAGCCGACTTTGAAAACTTGGTTTACGA
>JAHEIE010000065.1 GCA_024639505.1 Crocinitomicaceae bacterium | reverse complement strand
TAACAAACAGAACAGCCGACATTAATAAGTGAATCAATTGTCTTCTTTTCTTTGAAGTTTTTTCTTTTTCTGTATCCAAAAAATCGACACAAATAGAGGTTGTAAGTGAAGTTAAGGCAGAGTCTGCTGAGGAATATGCTGCCGCAATTAATCCTAATAAAAATAAGATTCCAATGCCTATTCCGATGTTGCTTTTGAGCGCGATTTGAGGAAAGAGTAAGTCAGTTTTTTCTGGGATAGTAATTCCTTCTTGCCCAGCATATAGGTACAATAAAGCTCCCAAAATCAAAAAGATAAGATTGATAAAGACTAATACAATACTGAATGAAACCATATTGGTTTGAGCAGACTTTAGGTTTTTGCAGCTGAGGTTTTTTTGCATCATATCTTGATCCAATCCTGTCATTCCGATGGCAATGAACATTCCTCCGAAAAACATTTTTACAAAATGGTATTTGCCGTTCCAATCTTCAAAAAAGAAAATTTGAGAATATTCACTGTTTTTAACTGTTTCAATCAAGCCATCTGTTTCAGTTAAATCTAATTCAGTTGCCAAAAACCAAAAGGTGAAACCAAGAGAAAGCAACATAAATAAGGTTTGTAGCGTGTCAGTCCAGATTATAGTTTTTATTCCTCCTTTGAAAGTGTAAACCCAAATGAGTGCGATCGAAATGAATACAGTTATTTCGAAAGGAATATTGAATTCATCAAAAACAAAAGCTTGTAGCACATTTGCTACTAGTAACAAACGGATGGAAGCACCGGTGATTCGCGAAACTAAAAAGTAAATTGCTCCAATTTTATGAGCTTCTGTGCCAAATCTTTTTTGTAAATAAGTGTAAATGGACGTTACATTCATTTTGTAATACAAAGGCATGAGCACAAATGAAATGACGAAATAACCAGCCAAATAACCAAACACCATTTGCATGTAACCAAATTGCTTGCCTGCGTCTCCCACCCAGCCCGGAATAGAGATAAAAGTAATTCCCGACAAGGAGGCACCAATCATTCCGAAAGCAACTAAAAACCACGGAGATTGTTTGTTTCCTAAATAAAAGGTGTCGTTGTTGGCTCCTCGGCTGGTAAGGAAAGAAATGCCAATAAGAACTAAAAAATAGGCGATTAATACTATAAATATGAATGTTGAAGACATAGAGTTTTACTCAAAAATGGATTAATTTTTTAAATATAGAGATATTGAATTACTTTTAAGGCAAAGACCGAAAAATTACCAAAATGAACTCTATGAAAATAAAATATTTTTTGCTGCTTTTTGTATTGGCGATTGTATCGTGCCAAGGAAATAAGGAATTTGAATCGCCAAATATGCCGCTTTGGGAAATTACAAATGACCAAGGAAAATCTTCCTATTTGTTGGGGACAACGGAGTATTTGCCTAAGGATTCGGCTCGTATTTTGTTCAATGAATTGCTTATTTCTTCATTTGATTCGGCCGAGGTATTTCTTACGCAAATAGATGTGGCCAATTCGGATTTTGGACAAACGAAGTTAGCTTTGGAAATTCCAGATGACAAATTGATGAAAGATTATTTGAGCGAAAATGAGTTTCAAAAGTTACAGCAGCTTCAAAAGAATTGGAAATACAACGGTCAAAACTCGATGCCTGCTGCCGACAGTACTAGGTTAAAATTAGTTTTCTATTTGCACGATATGATTTATTTGAACAATCAATCTAATTTCTATTTTGATAAATTTTGGGTAGAAAGGGCGATGCCTCTCGAAAAGAAAATTTCTGGACTAGAGACTTATCAATCGTATTACGAAGGTTTTCAGGTTTTGAGCAAGGCGGATGAGCTGAATTTCATGAATTCTATCCAATCGCTTGATGTATTTGTAGATTCTTTGCGTTCTTCAAGTCAAGCGTTATACATGAGTGGTGAGTTCGCAGAAATTCATGCTCTTTACTTGTCACTTTTTCCATATTTGAAAGCTCATTATCAAACTATGGTTGCTGATAAACACAAAACTTGGGCAAAGAAAATAGGTGAGTCTTCCGATTCTGTTTCTACTTTTGTGACGTTAGATGTCTTTCATATGGTAGGCAAACAAAATCTGATACATGAGTTGTTATCAAAAGGTTATAACGTGAAAAGGATTCAGTAAAACAAATTAATTTAGGACAATAAATTGAAGGTGATGAAGATAGTTTGGTTTCTAATAATGATGATTACTGTAAGTGGTTTTGCTCAAGATACAATTGTTCAAATAGATACTGCCAACAAAATTCATGTTTTAAATCCTCTGCCAGTGGAGCTTTACAACGAAGTGCGAACAAACGGCACAGGTTTGGAAGTTACGATGTACGAATCGGGAACAACGTTTAGCTTGCCAAATCTCTCTGGATCCAATTATTTTTTGTCATTTCTGCAGGGACAAGCTCCTTCTAGTTTCAATTCTAGTAATTCGGGTTATATCATGATATTGGTGAAAAATGATTTTTTTATGGATGCCGAAGTGTCTTTTTCTCCCTCAAATTCCTACGTTATTTTCAAATATAATGGATTGAAATATTACAACTTACTGAATGAAACCGGAGTCAGTTTTTTCAAGAAATTTTTTCTGGGTCAATAATAGAGATAGTTATCATTTAACTGAAAGCAAAATAAGCTGCAAAACCAATGAGTAATATTGCAAGTGCAACTTTCATTATTTTATTTAATAAAATTGCTTGCGAAGCAGACATAGGTGAAGTTTCTTGCTGAAAAGCGTGTTCTTTTTTGATGTATCCCAGCTCTATTAGTCTTAAAATACCGTCTTTTGTCTGATTCTCTTCAACTTGAATTTTGATTCCTCCCACTTCCAAAGGAACTCCTGTTACTTGGGCAGTCATTGAATCTTTTAAAAAAGTAGATATGCCACTCTCAGTGAGCTGCAATTTAATTACTTCTGCTTCAGAAGAATTATTGGTGATGTGAATTGTTTTGAATGACATAAAATCAGATTTACACCTAATGTAAGAAATTTAATCAGATTCTGATATTATCAATCAATCTCACACCATCAATTGTTCCTGCAAACGATATAAATACTCCGTTGTTTTCAGTCCAGCTTGTTATTTCTTTTAAGGTTTCTGCATCTCTAATTTCTAAGTATTCTACATCCATAATCCCTTCAATCATGCCTTTTGCTTTTTCTTGAAGCTCTGGGATAGAGAGAAATGGGTGAAACTCTTTGATGTAGTTCAGGCTGTAAAAAATTACAGCAGCAGCTTCTCTTGCCGCTTCCGAAAGCAGTTCGTTTCGGGAGCTTCTGGCTAATCCGTTTGCTTCTCGAATGATTGGGCAGCCCACAATTTTTGTATCAAGTTGAATCAATTTGGTCAACCTTTCCACAATTTTGAATTGTTGGTAGTCTTTCAGTCCAAAATATGCTTTGTCAGCAGTTACAATATTCAAAAGAATACTCACAACATTTGCCATTCCTTGGAAATGTCTGGGTCTAAATTCTCCTTCCAATTCGTTTTCTAACCCATCAAAATCGAATTCTTTCAATGTAATTTCTTTCCCATAAATATCTTCTACTGATTGGGGAACGAAGAGATAATCGCAAATAGACTCTATCAATTTGGAGTCTGCTTCAAGGGTTCTTGGGTATTTCTCCAAATCGCTTTGTTCATTGAATTGAGTTGGGTTCACAAAAATACTGCAAATAACAATATCACATTCTTTTCTTGCTCTTTGTATGAGCGAAAGATGTCCCGAATGTAATGCTCCCATTGTAGGAACGAACCCAATTGTCTTTCTTTCCGATTTTATTTGTTTTGCAAGTGAATTTAAATCCTTGCTTTTTTGTATCAATTCCATGTGTGTAAGTCCTGTAGAATGAGCTAAACTAACTGAAAATATTGATAATTCCGACAATTTTTCGTACTTTTGTAAAGTTTAACCTTAAACATTCCTTAAATCATACTTTAATTTATGAGTAGTAAAAAAAGAATTTTATACATTTCTCAAGAAGTTTCCCCGTTTTTGAAGTCTTCTGAGATATCTAAAAACGTGAAAACGTTAGCCCAAAAAACACAAGAAAGCGGAAAAGAGATTAGAGTTTTTATGCCAAGATACGGCCTAGTAAACGAAAGAAGAAATCAATTGCACGAAGTAATTCGTTTGTCAGGAATGAATATGATTATCAATGATGTAGATCATCCTTTAATTATAAAAGTTGCTTCAATTCCTTCGGCAAAAATGCAGGTTTATTTTATAGATAACGAAGAATATTTCAAAAGAAAAGCAATCGTAAAAGATGAAAAAGGGAAATTGTTTGAAGACAATGTTCAGCGTTCAGTTTTCTTCATTAGAGGGACGCTTGAAACTGTAAAAAAACTAGGTTGGATTCCAGATGTGATTCACTGTCACGGTTGGATGACTTCTTTGTTGCCACTTTATTTAAAAACATACTTCAAAGATGATCCTCATTACGCCAATACAAAGGTTGTAAGCTCTTTGTACGAAGATGCATTTGAAGGAGAATTGAATGATAACATTGAAGATGTCTTGAAATTTGATGGTGTAGACGAAAGTTTCATGAGCCACATTAAAAATGGTTCTGATTATTTGAATCTTACCAAAACGGCTATCGACCATTCTGATGGAATTGTCCTATTTTCGGATAATATTGATTCAGAAATTATTCATTACGTCAATGATGCTGAAGCAGACTCGTTAAAGTTTGTTAATTCAGAACAGCACCACGAAGATTGTTCTAACTTCTATGATGAAATACTGGAAAAAGAACCTAAATTAGCTGAATAAATCTAATGCAAATACAAGAATGAACTTCATTTTTTCAAATTATATCCTAAGGAAAGCTTCAATGCTTTCCTTAGTTGTTTTAACCCTAACCTATTGCAAAAAGGAAGATAATTTTATCGGATCTGAATTGCAAAAAGAGGATCTAGGAGTGAATCAGCTTGCCAATTTTAATATTACTACTTACACCAAGGAGTCAGACTCATTGAGAGCGGATGAATTGTCAACAGCTACCCTGGGAAGTATGAACGATCCTGATGTGGGTAAAACTGAATCTAGTTTTTATTCGCAACTCCGATTACCTGTAGATAATGTAGATTTTGCAGTAAACGGAAGCTTGTCCGATATAGTCCTAGATTCAGTAGTTTTAACTCTTGAGTACGCTGACTATTACGGTTCGCTTGATGCTCAATCTTTTGAAGTGCTCGAGCTTACAGAGGATATGTACATTGATTCAGCTTATTACAACGGAAAAAGTTTTACTTCTAATCCAACAAATTTAGTGGTTCCAGGTTCAAGGGTTCAAGTGCCAGATCCCATTACATCTGTTTTTACCCCAACAGATTCAACTTCTGCTCAACTTAGATTGAAACTCAATAATTCTTTTGGACAAAAAATAATGAACGAAAGTGGTAACGTTACGCTAAGTGACAACGATAATTTTGTTCAATTTTTGAAAGGAATAGAAGTAAAGGTGAACAATCCTGGGCAGGCAACTAATGAGGGTGCAATTTTATTGTTTAATTTGATCTCATTGAACTCTTCTGTAACGCTTTACTACAGAGATACAGTTGCTAAAGATACCTTGTCTTTTGATTTATTAATGAATACAAATTGTGCAAGGGTGAACAAAAATGTTCATGATTATTCTGGTACTTTGGTAGCAAATCAATTGGCAGATAGCACGCTTGGAGCAGATAGAGTATATGTCCAAGGGTTGCAAGGATTGAAAACTGAAATCAATTTAACAGATGTAATGAGATTGAAAGATTCAAATATCATTATCAATAAAGCTGTGCTTAAAATTCCAGTTGACAATACAGCAGGAAATGATTTTGACCCAATTGAACAAATTTTAATTGTTAGAAATGAATATGATTTGAAGTACTTGTTGTTGGATCAAACAATGTTTGCCGGACAAGCTGGACTAGACAATGTTGGAGGACAATGGAACGAAGACGACAGTCAATATGAATTTACGATTACTCGTTATTTAAATAATGTATTGAATGGGAATTTTCCGAACAATAGATTAACTTTAGAAACAATCTCGGCAATGGTTACGCCAAACAGGACCATTTTTTATGGACACAATTCTGTAGTACAAAAACCAATGCTCACTATTACTTATACCAAATACTAAATACATAAAGCTATGTGTGGAATTGTAGGTTATGTAGGCGAAAAACAAGCTTACGACATCTTAATAAAAGGACTTAAAAGATTAGAATATAGAGGCTACGACAGTTCAGGGATTGCTATTTCTGGAAAAAGTAACGACCTCAAGTTTTACAAAAGAAAAGGGAAGGTAGCCAAGCTCGAAGAGTTTATTGGAGAACAAAGTACCGAAGGAACAATTGGGATTGGCCATACAAGATGGGCAACTCACGGACCAGCAAATGATGTAAATGCACATCCACATGCATCTGGGGATGGCAACTTGGTGTTAATTCACAATGGAATTATTGAGAATTATGCAATTCTTAAAAAAGAATTACAAGTAAGAGGTCATGTATTTCACAGTGATACGGATACAGAGGTTCTTATTCACTTGATTGAAGAAGTGAAAAACAAAGAGAACTTATCCTTGTTTGAGGCGGTAAGAGTTTCTTTGACTAAAGTAGTGGGAGCATACGCAATAGTGGTGATGGATAAAAATAATTCTGACGAATTGGTCCTTGCCAAAAAAAGTAGTCCACTCGTTATAGGAATTGGTGACAACGATTTTTATGTAGGTTCGGATGCAACCCCAATTATCGAATACACGAAAAATGTAGTGTATTTGGAAGATGAGGAAATCGCCACAATTAGTATCAAAAACGGATTGAAAATCAAAAAACTGAACAACCAGGATATCTCGCCAGCCATTCAGGAATTATCTATGCAATTGGATGTTTTGGAAAAAGGAGGTTATCCTCACTTTATGTTGAAAGAGATTTTTGAGCAACCAAAGACTATTTTGGATTGTATGCGAGGGCGAATTAATGCGCAAAAAGGATTTGTGTCGTTGGGTGGAATCGTAGAGTATGAGAATAAAATATTGAATGCAGATCGTATCATTATAATTGCTTGCGGAACTTCGTGGCATGCAGGATTGGTAGGTGAATATTTAATCGAAGATTTAGCTAGAATTCCAGTAGAAGTGGAATACGCGTCAGAATTTAGATACAGAAATCCTATCATTGGAGAAAACGATGTAGTATTGGCCATTTCTCAA
>JAHEIE010000021.1 GCA_024639505.1 Crocinitomicaceae bacterium | reverse complement strand
GGAACTGCAGTTGCAGTAATTAATCCAAAAGCAAAATACAAAGTAGTAATTGAAGCGCACGCAGATGAAATTTCTTGGTTTGTACATTACATCAATAAAGATGGATACATCTACGTACGTAGAAATGGAGGAAGTGATCATCAGATTGCTCCTTCAAAAAGAGTAAATATTCATACAGATAATGGAATTGTTCCTGCAATTTTTGGATGGCCTGCAATTCACACTAGAAAAGATGCTACCGAAAAAACTCCAAAACTGGAAAATATATTCCTTGATTGTGGTGCAAACTCTAAAGAAGAAGTAGAGAAAATGGGAATTCATGTTGGGTGCGTAATCACTTACCCAGACGAATTTATGGTATTAAACAAAAAGTATTTTACAGGAAGAGCGCTCGACAACCGAATGGGAGGATTCATCATTGCGGAAGTAGCTCGTAAACTGAAAGAAGATAAAATTAAACTGCCATTTGGATTGTACATTGTAAACTCGGTACAAGAAGAAATAGGATTGAGAGGAGCAGAAATGATTGCTACCAGAATAAAGCCCGATGTTGCTATAATCAACGATGTGTGTCACGATACGAATACTCCAATGATTGATAAAATTGAACAAGGAGATTTTAAATCGGGTGATGGACCTGTTCTGTCTTATGCTCCAGCAGTTCAAAACAACTTATTGAAATTATTGATTGAAACAGCGCAAAAAAATAAGATCCCTTTCCAACGAATGGCACTAAGTAGCAGAACTGGAACCGATACAGATGCATTTGCATACTCCAACGAAGGAGTTGCCTCTGCGTTAATTTCTTTGCCACTTAAATACATGCACACCACAGTAGAAACTGCTCACAGAGATGATGTAGAGAATTTGATTAAACTGTATATTGAGGTGTTGCAAAATATTAAGGATGGACATGATTTTAGATATTTTAAATAATTGATAGTTGATAATTGCCAAATGAAAACTTGTAAGATGAAAAGGCTATGAAAAAGAATATTGTAAAAGATAAAAGCTTTGAATTTGCATTGATTATTGTCAATTGTTATAAATTTCTAACTTCTGAAAAGAAAGAATATGTATTGTCTAAACAGTTACTAAGAAGTGGGACTTCAATAGGGGCGAATGTTCGAGAATCAGAACACCGACAAAGCAAAGCGGATTTCATTCATAAATTATCTATCTAATTAAAAGAAGCAAACGAAACTGAGTATTGGATTGAATTATTACACAAATCTGATTATCTTGATGACAAACAATTTGAACAGCTATCAGTTGTAGTTATCGAGTTAATCAAACTATTAACGAGTATAATAAAAACTTCTAAGCAAAACAATAAATAAAACCTGAATGGAATCAAAAAATAACCAATTCATCATTGTCAATTATCCATTATCAACTATCAATTAAAACTATGGAGTCGAAAAAATTATCAATTATCAATCATCCATTATCAATTACAAAAGTTGATCAAGTCGGAATCTCCGACAGAGTTTCTCGTATCACCAAACGTAGTGTAAAAAACGAAGCTAAAATTTACGGATTGAAAATGGCTTTGAGTATGATTGACCTGACTACTTTGGAAGGGGCAGATACTGTAAACAAAGTGAAGCAATTGTGCTACAAAGGAATGCATTTGCACGATTCTTATGGCGATTTACCAACTGTAGCTGCTATTTGTGTGTATCCTAATTTTGTGGGATTAGCCAAAGAACAACTAAAAGGTTCTGGAATAAATGTGGCTTCGGTTGCAACTGCTTTCCCGTCAGGAAATTCTTCGCTTGAAGTTAAAATTACGGATACCAAAATGGCCATTGATGCCGGAGCAGATGAAGTGGATATGGTAATCTCCAGAGGAAAATTTCACCAAGGAGAATACAATTATGTGTTTGATGAAATTGCCAAAATAAAAGAAGTGTGTGGAAAGCACGCTCGACTAAAAACCATCCTCGAAACGGGAGAATTGGGTAGTTTAGACAATGTGCGAAAAGCCAGTGATATTGCCATGTATGCAGGGAGTGATTTTATTAAAACCTCTACAGGGAAAATAAGTCCTGCAGCAACTTTACCAGTTACTTTAGTGATGCTAGAAGCCATAAAAGATTATTACTACGAAACTGGAATCCAAATAGGAATGAAGCCAGCTGGAGGAATTTCTAATGCTAAATTGGCTTTGCAGTATTTAATGTTGGTAAAAGAAACTCTTGGTGACAAATGGCTAACAAATGAATGGTTCCGTTTTGGAGCGAGTAGCCTTGCCAATGATGTTTTAATGCAATTGGAAAAACAAAGAACTGGAAATTATCAGAGTAAAGATTATTTTTCTAAGGATTAGAAAAAATAGGCAGTATTCAGTCTTAAATCAAAAGTAAATCTGAATACAGTTGACTGACGACTTAATCCAAAATGCGAAAAAGTCATAACAATAATAAAGTAACAAATACTGATCATGTCAGAAAACAAAATAAACTTAAAAAGCGCTTGGGACTTAGCTCCATCATTGGAAAGTACAAGCCTTATCAATCTAAAAAAACAATACGAGTTATTTATTGGAGGGAAATGGGTAAAACCTTCTTCGAATAAATATTTTGATACCAACAATCCAGCTACGGAAGAAAAATTGGCTTCTATTGCTAATGCCAATGCAAAAGATGTGGATTTGGCTGTGAAAGCTGCTCGAAAAGCATACGATACAACCTGGAGCAAACTTTCTGGAAAGGAAAGAGGAAAATACATTTACCGAATTGCTCGTATTATGCAAGAAAGAGCCAAAGAATTGGCAGTGGTAGAAACTTTGGATGGTGGAAAACCAATAAGAGAATCAAGAGATATTGATATTCCTTTAGCAGCTAACCACTTTTTCTATTACGCAGGTTGGGCAGATAAATTGGAATACGCTTTTCCAAATAGAAACCCAAAATCATTGGGTGTTGCAGGACAAATTACTCCTTGGAATTTCCCATTATTGATGGCTGCTTGGAAAATAGCACCAGCCTTAGCTTGTGGAAATACGGTAGTATTGAAACCTGCCGAAACCACTTCACTTACCACTCTACTACTTGCCGAAATCTGCGAACAAGCCGGTTTGCCTGATGGAGTTGTAAACATTGTAACTGGAGCTGGAGATACTGGAGCAGAAATTGTAAACCACGATGGAATTGATAAAATTGCCTTTACGGGTTCTACGGGAGTTGGGAAAATAATCCAAAAAGCAATTGCTGGAACAGATAAAAAAGCAACTTTAGAATTAGGTGGAAAAGCAGCAAATATTGTGTTTGAAGATGCTCCACTCGACCAAGCTGTGGAAGGAATTATAAACGGAATCTTCTTTAATCAAGGTCACGTTTGTTGCGCAGGATCAAGATTATTGGTTCAAGAGTCAGTTTATGAGGTTGTACTAAGAAAACTAAAAGACCGAATGGAAAGCCTTATCTTAGGAAATCCTTTGGATAAAAATACAGACATTGGAGCGATAAACTCTAAAGAACAATTGGATACGATTAACCATTATATCAAATTAGGGAAAGAGGAAGGAGCAGAAATTTATCAGCCAGAAGGAAAACTAGAAAAGAAAGGTTATTGGTGTAAACCTACCTTATTTACTGGAGTTGCACAAAGTAACAGAATTGTACAAGAAGAGATTTTTGGGCCTGTATTGGCAATCCAAACTTTCCGCACGATTGAAGAAGCAATTACCAAAGCTAACAACACGCCTTACGGACTTTCGGCCGGAGTTTGGACTGATAAAGGTTCAAAGATATTCAATATGACTTCGCAGCTCAGAGCTGGAATTGTATGGGCAAATACTTTCAATAAGTTTGATGCAACGTCCCCATTTGGAGGATACAAAGAAAGTGGGTTTGGAAGAGAAGGAGGATTACACGGATTGGAGGCTTATTTATCATTTGAAAACTAATTACAATGTCTAGAATAGAAGTTTTAAAAACATACAAAATGTACATTGGAGGGAAATTTCCAAGAACAGAATCTGGGATTCATTACCCGCAATTGGACTCCAAGGGAAATCCTATTGCCAATATGTGCAAAGCATCTCGAAAAGATTTTAGAAATACTGTGGTGGAAGCCCGAAAAGCGCAAGAACCTTGGGCAAATAGAACGGCATACAACCGTAGCCAAATACTCTACCGAATAGCAGAAATGTTGGAAGGAAGAAAAGCTCAATTCATTGAAGAATTGATGCAAATGGGCACTACAAAAAAACAAGCCGAAAACGAAGTGTTTACTTCAATAGACAGATTGATTTACTATGCAGGTTGGGCAGATAAATACCAACAAATAAGCAGTTCGGTAAATCCAGTTTCTGGAGCTTTCTTTAATTTTTCGATGCACGAACCCACTGGAGTTGTTGCAGTAATTGCTCCCGAAGAAAACGGACTGATTGGCTTAGTTTCGACTATCGCCCCTATTATAGTTTCAGGAAATTCTTGTATTGTGTTGGCTTCAGAAAGCAAAGCATTGTGCTCTATTTCATTTGCCGAGGTAATTAACTCTTCGGATGTACCTGGAGGAGTAATCAATATCTTGACAGGAAATGCACTAGAACTGATTCCTCATTTTTCCACGCACATGGATGTAAACAGCCTATTGTATTGCGGAAATAACAAGAAAGCCATTCAGTTAATGAAAGAAAATTCAGTAACTAACTTGAAACGTATTGTAGTGAAAAAAGACATCGATTGGATGAAAGACGAAAACGAATCGCCTTATTTCATTACTAAATTTACCGAGGTTAAAACTACTTGGCATCCTATTGAAAAGATTGGGGCGAGTGGTTCTGGATATTAAACTTTAATTATGATCTACGAATTCAAAGGGTTTAAACCCGTGGTCCATCCTTCTTCGTTTGTGCATCCACAAGCAACTGTAACTGGCAATGTAATTATTGGTAAAAATGTATATATTGGTCCTGGTTGTTGCTTGCGTGGTGATTGGGGGAAAATCATCATAAAAGATGGGTGTAATGTGCAAGAAAACTGCACAGTGCACATGTTTCCAGGTAAAGATACGATTCTGCACGAAGGTGCTCACATTGGTCACGGAGCGATAATTCACGGAGGGATTATTGGTAAAAATTCCCTTATCGGAATGAATGCCGTAATCATGGATGAAGTAGAAATTGGCGAAGAATGTATTGTGGGAGCGTTGAGTTTTGTGAAAGCAAAATCAATCATTCCAAGAAGAAGTTTGATGGCAGGAAACCCCGCGAAACTTATCAAAGAAGTATCGGACGAAATGATCGCTTGGAAAACAAAAGGGACTAAATTGTACCAACAATTACCCAAAGATTGCCATGATACATTGAAAGAATGCGAACCACTTACCGAAGAAGAACCGGGAAGAGGAGAACAAGAAAATTTATTTGATCCTTGGGGTTCATAAAAATGAATGATTGTCATTCCTGCGAAGGCAGGAATCTAATAACACGAGAATCATTGACCCAACATAGATTCCTGCCTGCGCAAGAATGACAGATGAAAAAAAATTGAATGATTACCTTATCCCTTCTTTATTCAAAAAAGCATAATACTTTCTTGCATTCGCATTATGTTGAGCATTTGTTTTGGCAAAAGCATGATATCCCGAGTAATCAGGTTTGGCGCAAAAGAAAATATAGTCGTGTTTGGAGTAATTTAAAACCGCATCTAAATAACTAATTGGTGGAGTGATGATTGGACCAGGTGGCAAACCTGTATTTTTGTATGTGTTGTAAGGCGAAACAATTTCCTTGTGTTTATTTAAAACCCTACGAATACTATAATCTCCAAGCGCATATACCAAGGTTGGATCTGCTTGCAACAACATTCCTTTTTTCAGTCTATTCATATAAACCCCAGCAACTTTAGGCGCTTCATCTGCTTTTTTTGTTTCGGAATACACAATAGATGCTAAAGTAGAAACCTCCGATTGAGACAACCCGACTTGCTTTGCTTTGGCAATTCTCTCCGCATTCCAAAATCGCTTGTATTCCTTTGCCATTCTCGAAAGCAATTCCTCTTTAGAAACATCCCACCAAACATTGTAAGTATTTGGAATAAAAAGAGTTCGTATCGTTTCGGAATCAAAACCATACTTGGTTTGAGTCTCTCTTTTGTTCAAGAGTTTCAAGAAATCATAAGAGGAAACCTCAATATTCTCCGTGATTTTATTCGCAATGTCCTCGAGTGTCCGTGTATTATTGAGCGTAATTCGTACTTCTTTTTCTCCATTTCCTTTTCTCAAATCATTTACCAATTCATGCAAAGTAGATTTCACAGCAATATTATATTTCCCTGGCTCGACAGTTCTGTTTTTTAGGTTTCTAAACTCTGCATACTTCTTAAATTTCAATGGTTTATCAATCACATTATTGGCAAATAGCGAATCGCACAAAGCATCCAAGGTACTTCCGGTAGGGATATAAAACTCAACGTTTTTATGGTTTTTTACCTCATTTATTCCATACAAATACTGTTCTATTTTTGGATAAAAATAATAGCCAACACCAAGCATTGACAGAATGATCAAGTAAAAAAATAATCGTGTTTTTTTCATCGTAATAAAATTATACAAAGTTAGTAAAAGAATCTTTCTCAATATTTCTATCTCATTTAAAAATCACTGCCAATTCTTGTATTTTAACCAATTTACAACGCTAGTTAGTCGTTTTTTCTTATTTTTATCAGCCAAATTGACTTGCAATTGAAGTAAGCACAATTATTGTAAAAACATTGACATCTAAAAGTCAAAAACAAGTAACTGATGATTCAAAATATCCTCAAAAAAATATTAGGAGACAATACAAAAAATGTCTTTAAAGATATAAACCCTTTGGTAGACCAAGCCAAAGAAGAATTTGCTAAGCTTAATTCCATTTCTAACGATGAATTAAGAGCCAAAACTCAAAAATTTAAAGCCAAAATAAAAGCTTACACTGCCGAAATAGACGGAAAAATAAACGAACTGAAGGCACAAACTCAGGACGAAAATACCGATGTGGATGCAAAAGATGAAATTTTTCAGGAGATTGAAAAATTAGAGCTCGAATCAAATTCCCAATTAGAGGAAGTATTGTTGGAGATTTTACCTGAAGCCTTTGCTGTAGTAAAAGAAACTGCTCGAAGATTCACAGAAAATGAAGAAATTGAAGTAACCGCTTCGGAGTTTGATAAAATTGTTGCAACACAAAAAGATGCGGTAGAAATTGAAGGCGACAAAGCAATTTGGTTTAATTCATGGACAGCTGGAGGAACTCAAGTTACTTGGGGAATGGTGCATTACGATGTACAATTGATAGGTGGTGTTGCTTTGCACACAGGTAAAATTGCCGAGATGCAAACTGGGGAAGGAAAAACATTAGTTGCAACTCTTCCTGTTTACTTAAATGCACTTGCTGGAAAAGGAGTTCACATGATTACCGTGAACGATTACTTGGCAAAAAGAGATAGCGAATGGATGGGAACTTTGTACGAATTTCACGGGATGTCTGTGGATTGTATTGACAAGCACCAACCCAACTCTGACGCTCGTAGAAAAGCCTACAATGCCGACATTACTTTTGGAACAAACAATGAGTTTGGTTTCGATTATTTGAGAGACAACATGAGTAGCGAAGTAGATTCTTTGGTTCAAAGAAAACACCATTTCGCTATTATTGATGAGGTAGATTCTGTATTGATTGATGATGCAAGAACTCCACTTATTATTTCTGGACCAACTCCTAAAGGCGATGAACAAGAATTTACGACACTGAAACCTAAAGTAGAAAAACTGGTTGGTGCACAAAGAAAACTTGCCAAAGAAAACTTGGTAATTGCCAAAGAAAACTTAGCTAAAGCCGAGGACGAAACACTGGATAAAAAAGCAAGAGTCGAACATACAAAAGTAGGTCAGATGGCTTTACTGCGCTCGCACAGAGGAATGCCAAAAAACCCTGACTTGATTAAATACTTGAGTGAACCAGGTATAAAAGTTCAATTGCAAAAGGTAGAGAATTTCTACATGCAAGATCAGAGCAAGGAAATGCACAAAGTAGATCGCGAATTATATTTTGTAATCGAAGAAAAAAACAATCAAGTAGATTTAACTGAAAAAGGAATTGACTTAATCTCAGGGGTTGAAGAACCTGATTTTTACATCCTACCAGACTTAGGAGGATTGTTTGCAGATGTTGAGAATCAGAACTTACCATCGGACCAAACCATCGCTAAGAAAGATGAGGTGATTAGAGATTATACTGTGAAAGCCGAAAGGATTCATTCTATCAATCAATTGCTAAAAGCTTACACACTTTTTGAAAAAGACACGGAATATGTGTTGATGGATGGAAAAGTGAAAATTGTAGACGAACAAACTGGTCGTATTATGGAAGGAAGACGATACTCTGACGGACTCCATCAGGCCATTGAGGCAAAAGAAGATGTGAAAATAGAAGCATCTACACAAACATACGCAACCATTACCTTACAGAATTATTTCAGAATGTACCACAAGCTTGCCGGTATGACAGGAACAGCAGAAACTGAAGCTGGAGAATTCTGGGATATTTACAAATTGGATGTAGTTGTGATTCCTACAAACAAACCTATTGCCAGAGACGATAGAGAGGATTTGGTGTACAAAACTGCAAGAGAAAAATACTTGGCAGTGAGTGAAGAAATTGTGAGATTGGTAGGAGAAAACAGACCTGTATTGGTGGGTACAACTTCCGTTGAAATTTCTGAATACTTGAGTAGTTTATTAAACTCAAAAGGAATAAAGCACAATGTACTGAATGCAAAGAAACACCAACAAGAAGCCGATATTGTAGCGGAAGCAGGAAAAGCCGGAGCAGTAACCATCGCAACTAACATGGCAGGAAGGGGAACCGATATTAAGCTACAAGCAGGTGTAAAAGAAGCGGGAGGACTTGCTATTATTGGAACAGAACGACACGATTCAAGAAGGGTTGATAGACAATTGAGAGGTAGAGCAGGAAGACAAGGAGACCCAGGATCTTCTCAGTTTTTTATCTCTTTGGAAGATAACTTAATGAGACTATTTGGTTCGGAACGAATTGGAAAAATGATGGACAGAATGGGCTTCAAAGAAGGGGAAGTGATTCAACACAAAATGATTTCTAAATCAATTGAAAGAGCTCAGAAAAAAGTAGAAGAAAACAACTTTGGAATTCGTAAGCACTTGCTAGAATATGATGATGTAATGAATGCTCAACGTAACTCTATTTATGCCAAAAGAAAGAATGCTCTTTACGGTGACAAACTAGATCTTGATATTGCAAACACGCTGTACGAAATTGCCGAAAATGTCGTGTTTACTGCAAAAGACACAGAAGATTTCGAAGAGTTTGAACTAGAATTAATTCGAATCATGTCTATACAATCGCCTATTACACAAGAAGAATTCTTGAAAACTAACGAGCACCAGTTGGTAGAAACTGTGTACCAAAAAGCCAAAGAAGCTTACAGCAGAAAAGTTGAGCTGATGGCAAGTATGACTTACCCTGTGATTGCAAATGTCTACCAAAATGAGTCAAATTCTTACGAAAACATCATTATTCCTGTAACCGATGGAAGCAAAAGCACACAAATACTAGCTAACCTAAAAGATTCGTACGAAGCAAAAGGGAAAAACATTTCTAAACTTCTTGAAAGAAATATTACACTAGGTGTAATTGACAACGAATGGAAAGAACACTTGCGTGAAATGGATGACTTGAGACAATCTGTGAGAGGTGCACAATACGAACAAAAAGATCCTTTATTGATTTATAAATTGGAGTCTTACGAACTATTTAAACAAATGGTGAGCAAGGTAAACAAAGAAATCATTTCGTTCTTGATGAGAGCTAATTTGCCGCAAAACCAAGGTGTAGAACAAACCAACAACGAAAAGATACAACAAAGGTCTCAACCTAAATTGCAAACTGGTAGAACTGACATAAACCAAGCAACACAAGCCAACCAACAAGTAGCTAATCAGCAACAAAATGGGGAAAGAATAAAACAACAACCTGTTGTGAATGAAGTAAAAATTGGACGTAACGACAAAGTAACAATTGTGAATTTGAGAAGCGGTGAAACCAAAGAGGTGAAATACAAACAAGCCGAGCCATTGATCAATGAAGGTTCGTGGCAAATGGCTCAGAAATAATTTTTGAGAGGAGCTGGATGCACAAATTCCTTTTAGCTTTTTTGAAAGTCGAGTTGGGTTACGAGTTCTACTATTGATTCTCTATGAGTTCCTGAAATAAGTTCAGGGTGACTTATGAAAATATACAAAATGAAAAATTTAACCAAAGCAATGACGATTATAGTATTAATCTCATTACTTTTTTCTTGCAACAAAAAAGAAGAGGTTCGGATTTTTGTTTCTTGGCCTGGCGGAGAAGGGCTGCCTCATTACTCATGGAAAAGAGGAGAAATGAAACCAACAGGAATTGAGCCAGCATTTGTAGAGCGCTTACTTGAGATTGCAGATTTGGATTATACATACGTAACGGATTTTGAGTTTTCGGGAGAGGGTGACCCAAGAATTGAAGCTTTGGTAAAGGAAAAAGCAGACATTTGTATTAGAGCACTTTCCATTAATGAAGACCGAAAAAAACAAATTTTGTTTACCAATCCTTATTATTTTGATGGACTTTCTGCACTGGTCCGTAAATCAGATTCCCTTCACACTCTTACAGATTTGAATGGAAAAAGGGTATACACTTTAGAATTTACTTCTGCTCACGGTTGGGTGCGAACAAACCTAAACCAAAGTACTTTGTTGACTTACGAAAAGTTTGATACAGCTTTTGTAAAGCCTGAGGGCCTGTTACTTAAAAATGAAATTGACGCCTACGTTTTGGACAAGAGTTTCTTAAATGAAATCGCTCAACAAAACCCTAAATTAGAAGTTATGAGCCGTAAATTTACAGAAGAAAGCATAGGGATTGGAGTTATACAATCACGTCCTGATTTGGTTTCTAAACTGAACCAAGCAATGGAACAAATGAAAGAATCTGGTGAGTTTGAAAAACTTCTAACAAGGTTAGATTAAGAAAGTTTCGAAGATTGAAACTTCTCCTTATATTTACCACAGATGAATAGAAAATTTGCAACCAATCTTATTTTTTTGCTGCTCCTTAATTTTTTGGTGAAGCCATTCTATATTTTTGGAATTGATGCCGAAATACAGAATAGAGTGGGTGCCGAAGAATATGGACTATATTTTTCTCTGCTGGGATTCACATTCATATTCAATATATTTTTGGATGTTGGTATCGTAAATTTCAATACTCGTACTATTTCTCAACAACCTTTTTTGATTCAGAAATATTTTTCAAAAATTGTTTCATTGAGAGTTCTACTCGCGCTTGTCTACGCAGTTTTTATAATTGTACTGGGAGCTATAATTGGCTATAATCAATCTGAGATTTATCTCCTGATTTGGCTCATTGCAAATCAAGTTCTAGCTGCATTCACGCTCTATTTTAGATCCAATTTAGCCGGACTTCTTTTGTTCAAATACGACAGCATAGTTTCCGTTATAGACAGGTTTTTGCTGATTATTATTTGCTCCATTTTACTTTGGGGTAATCTCACAACAGAACCTTTTCAAATTTATTGGTTTGTTTATGCTCAAACATTCGCGTATGCAGTTTCGGCAATATCTGCCTTCTTGTTTTTAATGAGCAAACAAACCCTTTCCAAAATAAACTGGGACAAACTGTTTTCGTTGGCAATAATCAGGCAAAGCGCACCTTATGCTTTGCTCATTTTACTTATGACTTTTTACTACCGAGCAGATAGTGTAATGCTCGAACGAATGCTCATTGATGGGAAATCACAAGCAGGAATTTATGCCAATGGATTCCGTTTTTTTGAAGCAGCCAACAACATCGCTTTTTTGTTTGCGTCACTTCTTTTACCGCTGTTCGCTAATCTTTTAAAAAAGAAAATGTCTGTTGCGCCACTCGTAAAATTATCGGGAAGCATCCTAATACCTGGAGCAATTCTGGTTGCAATTACCTGCGTATTTTATAGCCATGAACTCATTGGTGCTCGTTATCTTAACAGTACATTTCAATCTGGTGCAGTGTTTAGTTTGCTCATGATTTGCTTTGTTTTTATTGCTTCTACCTATATATTTGGAACTTTGCTTACTGCCAACGGAAATCTAAAAACTCTCAATAAAATTGCTTTTGCTGGTGTTATTCTTAATATCGTTTTAAATTTAATCTTGATTCCAACTTACAAGGCTTATGGAGCCGCTTTGGCAAGTTTAGTTACACAAGGAATAACTGCAGTTGCACAAATCATTCTGTGTAAATCTTATTTCAAATTGAACATAAACTATTCTCTGCTCGTGCGCGGGGTGTTGTTCACACTTCTCACCATTTCTTTAGGTCTTATACTCTCTTCCTCCTACTTTGAATTTGTTCCATGGTTTTTTTCTGTTTTTATTCTATTCGGCTCTGGAACAATATTTTTATTCGTTTTTCAATTGATCGAAATAAAAAACGTAAAAAAGTTGTTTCAAAAACCTGAAAAGAACTCATATATTTAATACATGAAATCTACAAAAGGAACCATAATACCTCTTGCTTGGCCAGACACTCCGGTGATTCAGGAAGGGAAATGGTACGATGGGATTATGCGAACATTGGGGTTTTTAAAAAATGGTTTTTATAAAGCTGGGCATGCTGCATTAATTTTAGTAAATCATGAAGCAGAAGAGTTCTATTATTTTGATTTTGGCAGGTATCAAACACCAAAAAAACATGGACGAGTAAGAGACAGCTACACTGATCCTGATTTAATTTTGTACACAAAGCCAATTATCAAGGACAATAAAATTGAAAATATCAAAGAGCTGTTAAGTGAACTAGCGGCACTAGAAGCAACGCATGGCGAAGGCCGGTTAATTGCTTCCACCATTTTTGTAAATGATATAGACAAAGCTTTTTCGAAAGCGAAAGCAATGCAAAATAAAGAGGCTATAATTTATGGTCCCATGAATTTGAACGGAACAAATTGCTCTAGATTTGTGGCGCAATCAGCCAAAGCAAGTAACCTTGGTTGGGTTAAAAATTTATTGATTCGGATTCCTTACACGGTGACTCACACCACAATTACCAACGTAAAACTGATTAATGACAATCGGTTTTATTACGAGTTGAAAAATGGTGAATTAACCAAGCGATTGAATATTTTGTATCCTTTAAAAAAGAAGTGAATATGGACATGACAGGTCGACTTACTGCGCCAAAAAAAACTGGAGACACACCCGCAAAAGCCCAATGGCTTTCTGGCGAAGGAGGTGGAGCATGGTTCTATATTCAGTCTGAAAAATCAAATTTTAGAATTCAAAGATTTACTCCGCAAGGAATTATGGATTGCGACAGAGTATTTCAACTGACAGAAGCTTCAACTGCTTTTGATACCGAACAGGAATTTGAGGTAAATCACATTTCGCATTGTGCCAAAGTAAAAGTTACGCAGTCCCACAAAAAATTTGTATTCGAGTTCATTCAAGAATAAAAAGAGCCAAATCCTGTTACTTTCTAATAAAATGAAGTTATAGAAGAAAGAAAAAGACTGTTTTTGACTGAAAAAGAGAAACATATTGAATTGGAATACATCCAGAAATCGCAGAAGGACCGTAAGTTCTTTAGCTATTTGTATGAAAAATATTACGAGCAAATCTTTGTCTTTATTTACAAAAAAATTCAAGACGAATCTGTGTGTGGAGAAGTATGTTCACGCATCTTTTTGAAAGCAATTACTCATATTGATAAATACGAAGATCGTGGATTTCCATTTTCATCTTGGTTGTATCGAATTGCGAGCAACGAAGTAAATCAGTTTTTTAGGTCACAAAAAAAGAACATCTGGGTAAAAGTAGACGAAAACTCTGTAGCATCTATTGCCAGCGAACTGGAGATAGAGGAAGATGAAAAGCAGCTTGAAAGAATATTGAGAGCGATGGAGGAATTGCCACCAGAAAAGAGTGCTTTGATTGAGCTGCGGTTTTTTGAAGAGCTTTCTTTTAAAGAAATTGCAAGTATATTTGCTATATCCGAAGCAAGTGCCAAAATGAAAGTTTATCGCATAATAGAATCGATTAAAAAATCCTTACTGAAAGGAACAAAAAAATGAAAAAGTACAGATTAAATAAAGACAAAAAACCGAGTTTGCCATCGAAGGAAGCGATGGAGAAACAAAAGGACTTTGGAAAGCTTTTTCATAACTATGAGAACTTTACCAAACGGCCTAAAAAACCGATTTACAAAGATCCAAAGTACTTTTTCTTTTTGTTGATTATCATAGCGATTGTGTATTTGATTTCTGAGTTTTCGGATTAGCAGTATTCTGAGGGCTAAGGGTTTTGAAGTCGTTCAAAATATCTCGAAGCCCAACTTCTAATTTCTGTATAGCCAAATAGCTGGATTCTGAGGATTCATTCCCGAGCTAGAAATTTTCCATATCTCGAAATGTGATTCAGAGATGCTACCTGAGTTGTCGGGCAACAAAGAACCTAAAGTTTGTTTGGTTTTCAATTTTTGATTCAATTTTACCTCAACTATTTTCAAGTTAGAATACACAGTTCTGTATGCTCCATGACTTACAATCACCGTTTGTCCGCTTCCAGGGATTGTAAAAATACTGGTTACTGTTCCGTCAAAAACTACACGTACATTAGCGCCTTTCAGTGTACTAATATCTATCCCATTGTTTTGAACATAAGCAGTTGCAACTTGGCTATGTCTTTGTTTTCCAAATCGCTTGGTAATAGTTCCTCGAGCTACCGGCCAAGGCAAACTTCCTCTATTCTTTTCAAAACTACTTGAGGCCAACTTTGCTTCTGGGCTGAGTTGAAATACATTGTTTTTATTGGCTCTAGCTAGTTCCTTTTCAATTTCTGCTCTGATAGCCACAGCTATTCTCTCCTGTTCTGCTTTTTGTTCGGCTAGTTTCTGTTGCAGCGATTCTTTGTTCGCCTTTATTTTTGTCAGAATTTCTTGTTGTTCTTTTTTCACCTCCAAAAACTGTTGTTTTTCTTTATCAAAACTAGCAACCAATTCTTTTTTAGATTCAATATTAGCAACCAATACAAGGTTTTGCTCATTCAAATCTTCTTGCATCAAAGTAATTTCTTTAGCTTTTCGTGTTCGATTTGCCGTGTATTGTTCAATGTACTTCATTCTGCGATAAGCCTGTGAATAACTATCAGAGGAGAATAAATACATCGCGTTGTATTCTTTTTTTCTGTTTTTATATGCAAATCGCACCATCTCCACAAATTCCTTCTTCAACCTGGCTAAGTCTTCCTCCAGAACTTTTATTTCTTCCTTATTTTTATTGATCTGCCTTTCTGTTTCTCTGATTTGGCTTTTCATATTCATTAGCAACTCCTCTTTGTATGCAATTTGCTTATTGATTATTTGCAGTTCACTCAGGGTTGTTTGCTGAGAACTTCTGGTTGCATTCAACAATTCTTGGGTTTGAGAAAGCTGTTTTTTCAGCATCTCCTCTTTCGCTTTTAGTTGCTGAGTTTTCGATTTTTGTGAAAAGGAATTTCCACCAATCATCACAATCATCACGAGAATAAGAATACTTTTTATGTAGGTAGTTTTACTCATGATTTAATACGATTTATAATGATCAGGAATAGAAAATTCAAAGTCTACACCTGAATTGATTTTTACGCGTTGGTAGTTCAATTGAATAGAAATAGAATCCTTGGGTGTCACAATTTGGGCTTGAGTTCTGTTAGGAAATAACTGGCCGTCTACTTTGTTGTAATCTGCCTGGATTATTTCAATTGAGGTTTGTGCAGAATCATTTTCAACTAAAGTTCGACCCGTTTTATAAAGCTCATTTACCCAATATTTCACTAACCACTCTGCGCCTGGTTCCCTGCTTTGCTTCAATTTTTGAAGAGCACTTTTACTTTTCGAACTCAAAAACACTTGGTTTTCTTCTTCGATAAGATAATGGGAGTCAGTTTGTTTCAATTTTACAGGATTTCCGACTAGCAAATCTTGTATTTCATAAAAATCAATCTCCGTTTTGAGTATTCCTTGAATAAAATTAAAATCCCCAACAAAATACTTTTGATCTATTTTATTGATAAATTTCAATGAATCAGGTGTGATAATTGCAATTACAACCGGGAATGTTGCTTTCGAAATTGTAGCATGAATCACAGAATCTTTGATTATTTTTACAAATGTTCCTAGTGTGATATTCTGTTTTTCTCTGCTCCTAAATTTTGTTTTTACTTTCGCTTTCAAGTCTACAAATTCAAAATTATTAGACAGCACCTGTCTTACGACCGTGTCTGCTTTTTGCTTCGATAATAATTCCTGATTTGGGCTTTCAACAATCAACGGTTTTTTCGCCCTACATTGCCAAAGCAACAATGGAACAAATACAATCGCTAGATAGAACGCAAGCTTATTCTTCATTCTTTCCCTCTTTTATTTTTTTATCCAATGAATCGGAATAATCTCCTGCCAATTTGGCCTTGTTCCAGTATTCCAGCGCTTTGGAATCTTGGCTATTCAGTTTGTACAATACATCTCCGTAATGCTCCAAAACAGTGCCAGAAGTTTCACCTCCATTACTTAGCGATTTTTTTATCCATTTTTCGGCCTCTACAAAATTTCCTTGCTGATACAAAATCCATCCGTAAGTGTCATTGAATGAGGCATTATTAGGAAATAAATCATTGGCGGTTTTTGCCATTTCGGCTGCTTTTTCAAGCTTTACTTTTCTCAACGAAAGGTAGTAACTGTAATTATTAAGTAAATAAGCATCCAGTCCATTTATTTTCATTGCTTTATCAAACGATTCGTCCGATAATTTAAACTCTTTGAGCTCGTGATAAGTCTCTCCCAATTTAGACCAAAATTCATATTCAAGCTTTTCGTTATCTACAACAATTCCCTGTCCTGATTTAAAAGCCTTAACTGCCAATTCATTTTGTTTCAATTCTTTGTGCCCCATCCCTTTGTACAAATACAACACAGGCTGAGTTGGATAAGATTCCAGAGCTTGAGTTGCATAAGTCGTAACTTGATCAAAATCTTTCAAATTAAACGAGTTATCCATTAATTGCATGTAAATAGGATAAGACTGAGTGGCATAAACCAGAGCTTTTTCGTAGTAGGTATTTGCTTTATTCAAGTCATTTAAATTTGAATACAAATCGCCTGCGGCAGCATAAGATTTAACATCAGAAGGATGTGTTTTCAACATAATCATCACCAAGCTTTCGGCTTCTTTTTCGGCCTCCGAACTAGTTTTCATTTTTTTTATGTAATCCTCAAGAATAGATAATTTTGTATCAGTTCTTATTTGCGGGTCTTCAAATACAAAAACAAGCTTTTTGTATACTTTTTGTTCTTCCCCAATTTTTGTAAAGTGCTGGGCCATAGCTAAATTCCCCATCCCATTTTCGGGCTCAAGCTGTAGCAATTCTTCTATTTCTTTTAACGCTTCATTTTCCTTTCCTCCCTCAAGCAACAACAAATATTTTTGATAGCTCATTTGTGGGTTTTTACCTGTAATTACTTCTATTCTTTCTATTGTTTTTACAGCTTCTAGTGGTTTTTCGGATCTCTGATATAGCTCGGCCAACTCATAAAGCGCACCCAAGTTATTAGACTCAATAGAAATCAATTCCTCAAAAGCATCAATTGCCTTTTCCTGTTGTCCCGTTCTGTTCAGCACTTGTGCTTTTTGCAACAAATACCATTTGTTTTTGGGACTCAGCTCGTTTGCTTTATTTGCATTTTCGTATGCCATTTGGGCATTTCTTTGCTTCGCATACAACCTAGACAATTCAAAATAAACAGCCGATTCTTTCGGGTTTAATTTCTTGCATTGCTCATATATTTCAATGGCTTTGTCGTCATTTTCTATTTGAGCTTCATTGGTTGCTTTTATAAACAAACTCATGAACTTCTTGTGGTTCATTTCAATCTCTGTAGGAGCCGAAGGAGCAACTATCTGTTTTTTGGGAGCGCAAGACACACCCAAAAACAAAGAAAACAATATGACCGAAGTTCTTTTCATTGTGTTATTTTATCTCAGTATAATCACCAATACTTAAATCTAATGACTTTCCTTGGTAATTTACCTTATTTCCAATCATAGAATTCGTCATATTTCCGTTCGAAATAACCGATTCATTCTGTATTATTGAATTCTGTATAACTGAGTTTTCAATCTTCGTATTGTTCCCCACCGAAACATGAGGTCCAACTACCGAATTAATCAAAGTAACATTTTCGCCAATAAAACATGGCTCTATTATTACCGAATTGATAGACTCGTAATTTCCTTCGATAATGCTTTCTCCTACAAAATCCAAAACTCGTTGGTTCGTTTCTACTGTTACATTTTTGTTTCCACAATCCATCCAAGCATTTACTTTACCCGTTTTGAATTTGGCACCCTTTTGCTTCATGTTTTCAAGAGCATTGGTGATTTGGTATTCTCCGTTCTCACGGATATTATTGTCAATTAAGTATTGCAATTCATTTTTTAAATATTCTCCGTCTTTAAAGTAATAAATCCCGATGATTGCAAGGTCCGAGACAAATTCTTTCGGCTTCTCAACAAAATCAGTTATTGTACCTTCAGAATCTAATTTCACTACACCAAATGCACTTGGATTATCAATTTGATTCACCCAAATAATTCCATCATCTTGAGTATTTAGTTTAAAATCTGCCCTGAACAAAGTATCCGCAAATGCGACCACTACATTCCCCTTCAAAGATTCCTGCGCACACAAAATAGCGTGAGCTGTTCCCAATGCTTCTTCTTGATGAAACACACTTCCTTTGGCGCCTAAACTCTCAGCAATTCCTTTGAGTTGCTCTTCTGTTTCGCTTCCAAAATCACCTATGATAAACGCAATTTCATCAATAGGTTCATCACTCACCGCAGCAATATCTTCTACCAATCTTTGTACAATAGGCTTTCCAGCTACAGGCATTAATGGTTTTGGGACGGTTAAAGTATGTGGTCTTAAACGCGAGCCTCTACCCGCCATTGGTACGATAATTTTCATCTCTTATTTTTGTATTTGATTACCCAACGAAGATATGAATTTCATCACTTTTATCAGGTATCTTATGGGTAATAATGTGTTTCTATTCTGAATTTTAGGTCAAAAGAAGAAAGATTGTGTATTCGTCTTAAGTAAACCAGAATAAAAATAGAAGAAAACGAATAAATCAATAATAAGTCCGTTATGGCTAAATAATTTCTGAAATGAGGAAGATATTAGTAATTTAGCCCCTTTATTTTTAACCCCAATTAAGCATGACACAAAAAGAAAACAACCAAGCCGAAGACCTAATTCAATTTATTTGGAACAAAAAAGGACTTCTTGTTTTGATTACTGCAATTGCAGCTGTTGCAGCTATTGTTTATTCTTTAATGATTGAAGAGAAATTCAAATCGGTGGTTACTTTGTATCCCGCAATGTCCAATACTGTTGCTTTTACTGACGAAGTTCATCCAGAACAAAGTGCTGCGCAATTTGGTGAAGAAGAACAAGCCGAGCAAATGATTCAAGTGTTGCAATCTGCCGAAATTAGAAACGTAATTATTGGCAAATATGATTTGATGAATCATTACGAAATTGACACAACAAGTAAAATTAAATTTACGGCTTTGAACAAAACTTACGAGGAAAATGTGTCGTTTTCTAGAACAAAATACGGTTCTGTTTTGATAGAAGTAATGGATAAAAATCCGCAAATGGCGGCAGATATGGCAAATGATATTGCCAGTCTTTTTGACAATGCTAAAAACAGAATGATTAACGAGCGTTCCTCAGAAGCGCTTGAAGTGGCAGAATCTGAAAGAAACAAATTAAAAGAAAACATTGAAGCAATTGTAGACACACTGGCAAAGCTAAACCAACTAGGAGTGGTAGATAAGGAAACTAGACCAACTCTAATTACTGCACTTGCAAACGCAAAAGATGGAAGTACAAAACAGCTTATTGAAGCGAAAATAAAAGCAACCGATAAGTTCGGAAGTATTTACTCGAACTACGAAAACAAATTGGAGTGGATGAACATTAGACTTTCGACCAAAGACGCAGTTTATGAGCAACTAAAATCGGATGCAAATTCTAAATTTTCTCATAAATTTACGGTTGAAACAGCCTCAGCTTCGGAGAAAAAAGCATATCCAATTCGCTGGTTAATTGTTGTTGTTTCTACTCTTTCCGCTTTCCTTTTCGCAATCGTGTTGTTATTGGTTTTTGAAAAAGTCAAAGAACTAAAAAGAAAAGAATCGTAGTTTGCCAAAGGCAGCTTCACGATATCACCTTTTCTTACTTTTCCTCAGTATTCTTTTTATTGGGGTCAACGGGTATTTTCTGTTCCGAGGAAATTACTTTTTTTCGTTTTTACCTATAGCAATTAGCGTTGTATATTTTAGTTTTTACAAAACGAAAGAGCTTTTATTTTTTGTAATTCTTTGCACTCCTTTTTCACTAAATCTCGAGCAGTTGGCTCTGGGAAATGTTGGGTTTTATTTGCCCACCGAACCTATACTTTTTGGGTTAATGATATTGTTGAGTATTAGAGCATTGATGCGCGGAACTTACGACAAGAAATTACTAAATCACCCCATTACCATTTCCGTATTATTTTACCTAGCATGGATGGCAATAACTGTGCTTACTAGCTCCAACATTCTTGTATCGGTCAAATTCTTAATCGCAAAATTGTGGTTTGTTATTCCCTTGTTCTTTTATTTGATTGTAGTTTTCCGACAAAAAGAAAACATGTATCGAGTGGTATGGCTCTACCTCATCTCTTTAGCTGCAGTTGTTTTTATTACGCTCATTCGTCACTATGGCTGGGGATTTGATCAAAAAGCGGCTCACTGGATTATGTCGCCTTTCTACAAAGATCACACTTCCTATGGAGCTATTGTTGCTTTTTACATTCCGTTGGCAATAGGATTGCTTTATCGCAAAAAAAACTCAGCAATAATTCAATACATACTAATTCTTTTTCTTGTGATATTGAGTGTTGGATTGCTGTATTCCTATACCCGCGCAGCTTGGGTAAGTTTGGTTGCAGCTCTGGGAGTTTGGGCGCTATTTAAACTAAAAATTAACATCAAATATGTAGCGATTTTAGGACTATTTGGTGCTTTTGTTGGTTTTCAGTACTACACCGATATTTCTATTGCTTTGAGCAAAAACAAAACAGACTCGTCCGAAAACCTAAGCAAACACATTGAATCCATTTCTAATGTATCTACCGATGCTTCCAATCTGGAACGAATAAATAGATGGAATTGCGCAATCAGAATGTTTGAAGAAAGACCGGTTTTTGGTTGGGGACCAGGAACTTACGCTTTTGAGTACGCGCCTTTTCAGCACTCTGACGAAATTACTGTGATTAGCACAAATTTTGGAAACAAAGGAAATGCCCACAGCGAGTATTTAGGAGCACTTTCAGAAATGGGAGTTCTTGGGTTATTCTCTTTTCTACTGATGTTGTTTTTTGTATTCTACAAAGGAAGTTTGCTTTACATAAAGCTGGAAGACAAAGAATTAAAAACACTACTCCTGTCGGTATTACTGGCATTGGTATCCTATTTTGTTCATGGTGTATTAAATAATTATTTGGATACAGACAAAGCTTCGGTACCTGTTTGGACTTGTTTCGCTATCATTGTAGCAATTGACATTTACCACTCAAAAAATACAGCGACCAACTCAGAAAAAATTTCGGTTTAATCTCTTAAACTTTTTTCTTTAGATGTTTTTTTATCCAAGAAATCATTGGTCTTAGTTTATTTCCTATTACTTCAAAATCGATTATTTTTGATTCTGTAGCAGCTTGATAAGTAAGAACTAAACCAAGAGGAAGTAAAACAATAGTACTCAACCACATGCCAATGTATGGCGGAAGTGCAAGACCTCTACCCAATCTTTGACCTGTAATGGAAATGATGTAATAAACAATGAATAACACTATTGCAATTGCAATAGGTATTCCTAAGCCACCTTTTTTTACTATTGCACCTAGTGGAGCACCTACCAAAAACAAAACTATACAAGCAAAAGAAAGCGTAAATTTACGGTGCCACTCTGTTTCTACCTTGGCTTTAGCCTTAGCTCTATTTACGATATCTATCGATCTATTATCGAGGTAATTGACCGAGTTTTCTAGTCTGTTTGCTGCATTTTGAAGAACAACTTTTCTTTCTTGCGGAAGAAGAGAATCCAAATGAAAATAAGCCGAAAGAATGGTATCCATAGTTACAGCTTTCACTTCTTGATTTATAGAATAAGTATTTTCGTAATAAGGAAGCAAAGTTCGCATTACAGTATCATAATCGGCTTGCATAGAATCCACTACTTTTGTCAGCTCCAAAACAGGGAGAAGACTAGGTTGTCTTGCATAATCTTCTTCCGAAGTTCGACTTAAACTTAGGGATGAAATGTCAATTTTCTGAGTGGTTTTTGTGAATTCAATTTTTTGGTGAGGCAGTGTACTTTTTTCTTCCATAGGGTTACCCACCGGATTCATTACTTCATTTATTTCACCATTGTGCAAGGTAAGTATAAGAAAAGAGCCTTCCGCTGATTTGTTCATCTCACCTCTTTCTGCCCGAATTACTTTTCTAAATTTAAAAGTAGGATTGTGTTGATAAATAAGGACGTCTTTCAATTCATTTGTTTCCTTATTTACTTTATTGGCCCTGATGCTATAGTTATCAATTTCATTAAAAAAAACACCTTCTTTGAGAACCAATGAAAGCTTTTTGTTGGTCATATCCGAAATCAATATTTTCTTTTTGAGGTACGCTTCTCCCCAAACATAATTGGAAAAATAAAAAGAAATTCCTGCCAATAAAATCATGATAAAAAATAACGGCCTCATGATTCTGAGAAGGGAAACTCCCGCAGCTTTCATTGCGGTTAGTTCGTTTTTTTCGCCCAAATTTCCCATTGCCATAATGGACGATAACAATATCGCCAAAGGAAGCGCCATTGGAACTACTTCCAAAAAAGCATAGAAAACCAGTTCGGAGTATAAATTTACTCCTACCCCTTTTCCCACAAAATCATCCAGGTAAATGAACACAAACTGCAGAATTAGAACAAATTCGGCAATAAAAAAGGTGACAACGAACGGCACGATGTATGATTTTATGATGAACCAATCTAATTTCTTCAACATAAATCGATAAACATTTAATTTTTCGAATTATTGCTTAGGCTCCAATAACTCTTTTTAGGTCATTAATTTGGCTCTCCCAAAGCAATGTGTTTTCTTCTACTTCCTCTTGGTTATCTGCAAAATCTGTAACCACTAGAGCCACGTCTTTTGTGATTCCGTCTATTTTTATTCTCAATTCAAAATAAGTACTTTCTTCTTCATCTTCTAGCCATTTGAATCGAACAAATTCATTTTTACTCATTCTCAAAAGCTCAGCTCTTTCCGCCTCTCCATCCCAAAAAAAACTGTAAACTTTACCATCGATATTTACATCGTCACAAAACCAATCCGACAAACCGCTTGGTGTTGTCATCATATCATAAAGGATTCCTACCGATGTTTTGATAGGTATTTCTGTTTGAAACATTATTTTTTCTGGCATTTGTTCTATAATTTGCCCCAATATAGTAAAAAAGTTGAATCTAAATAATGATTCAAAGTTTTTAATAACAATACTTTAAGAAATCAAAGTGTTTTTTGGGAAATCATACCATTCAACCGTCCCAGTTCCCTTCGAAATTTCTCTCCAACTTTCTGCCTCAAAAGTTATTTTGGCAATAGCCAAAGTAGGGAAATAAAATTCTACATCAGTCAAGTAATCACAAAACTCTGACACACCTGGATTGTGAGACACAACCATCAATTCATTGCAATCATCTGCTGTTTGACATACTTGATGAAGCAAAACCTGAACACCTGAATGATACAAATCCGAGCGAAATTCAATCTGATTAGAATCTAACTCAAATGCCTTGTTCAATCCAAAAGTTGTTGCAGTAGTTCGCTTGGATGCACTTGCCAAAATTTTACCCACTTCAATTTTTCTTTTTTTTAATCTTTTGGCCATCAATTTTACATCATTTCTTCCTCTTTCATTCAGAGAACGATCGTAATCCATCACATTGTTTTGATTCCAACTTGATTTCGCATGACGAACAATATACAGTGTTTTCATTATTGACCTATTTTGTTGCAAATTTAATCAGATTATTCACTTCTATCTCACATTCTTTAGGTAAGATTCTATACCTTTGAGGTCGTAAAAAAACTAATCGAAAACCATCCTTTTCATTCAATTTCTATACCTTGAATAAATCAGAACACATACATATCAAAGGTGCCAAAGTGCATAACTTAAAAGATATTGAACTAAAAATTGCTAAAAACAAGCTGACAGTTATCACTGGATTGTCTGGTTCGGGGAAGTCTTCTTTGGCTTTTGATACATTGTATGCCGAAGGACAAAGGCGGTATATTGAAAGTCTCTCGTCTTATGCTCGACAATTTTTAGGGAAGCTTGAAAAACCACAGGTAGATTTCATAAAAGGAATTGCACCAGCAATTGCAATTGAACAAAAAGTAAACTCAAGAAACCCAAGATCCACAGTTGGAACCTCAACAGAGGTTTACGATTATCTTAAATTATTATTTGCTCGAATAGGCAAAACCATTTCCCCTATCTCGGGAAATGAAGTAAAAAAGGATACCAGCGAAGATGTTCTTGTTTATATAAATAATCTTGAAAAAGGAACAAAAGCTCTTATACTTTCAGAATTAGTTATTAGAGAAAAAGACAAACTGCCGCTTTACCTACAGAATGTTCAAACCGAGGGTTTTAACAGGATTCAGGTGGATGGCGAGAATCAATTAATAGAAGATATAATTGATAATCCTCCTGCAAAATTTGATTCCGTAAAAATTGTAATCGATAGGATCTCTGTGAATCAGGATAGCGAAGAAAATAATGCTCGAATTTATGATTCGGCAGAAACAGCTTTTCAGCAAAGCAATGGAACTTGCGAAATACAATTGGCAAAAGAAAATGAATCTCGTTTTTTCTCAAATAAATTTGAACTGGACGGAATAGAGTTTTCAGAACCAAACGAATATTTATTTAGCTTCAATAATCCACTAGGTGCTTGTACAAGTTGCGAGGGCTATGGAAAAATAATAGGAATAGACGAAGATTTAGTTATCCCAAACAAAAATTTATCGATTTACGAAGAAGCTGTAGTGTGCTGGAAAGGTGAAAAAATGAGCCAATGGGCATACGACTTATTCAACAATGCCCATCATTTCGACTTTCCTATTCATAAGCCCTACTACGATTTAACTCCAGCACAAAAAAAGGTATTATGGACTGGAAATAAATATTTCAAAGGAATAAATGAATTCTTTTCGTTTGTAGAAAGTCAGTCCTATAAAATCCAGTACAGAATAATGTTGAGTAGGTATAGAGGAAAAACTACTTGCGATTCGTGCGATGGAAAACGATTGAAACCAGAAGCAAGTTACATCCAAATAAATGGAAAAAACATCACTGATTTGGTGGATATTTCCCTTGAAAAATGTGCTGATTTTTTTGAAAACCTCTCTTTGAGCGAACATGACGAACAAGTTTCTAAAAGAATTTTGAAAGAAATTACACTGCGTATTCAATTTTTGCTCGATGTTGGACTGGGTTACCTTACTCTTAATCGTTTGTCTTCTACTTTATCGGGTGGAGAATCGCAGCGAATTAATTTGGCCACTTCGCTAGGAAGTAGTTTAGTAGGATCGATGTACATTTTGGATGAACCCAGTATTGGATTGCATTCGCGCGATACCGAACGATTAATTAGAGTTTTGCAATCTTTGAGAGATATTGGAAACACAGTAATCGTGGTAGAACATGACGAAGACATCATGAAAATTGCAGACGAAATTATTGATATGGGACCTTTGGCAGGAACGCATGGCGGAGAAGTTATTTTTCAAGGAAATCATGCTAAACTCATTTCATCAGACGATAGTTTAACTGCCCAATATCTTACATTAAGAAAAGTAATACCAATCCCCGAAACTAGAAAAACTAGTTCAAGAAAAATAGAGTTTTTGGGGTGTAGAGAAAACAATTTACAAGGAATAGATGTTACAATTCCCTTGAATATATTTTCTGCTATAACCGGAGTAAGTGGAAGTGGGAAATCTTCTTTAATTAAGCAAATTATTTACCCTGCCCTTAAAAAAGTGAAAGGAGGTGTTGCGAACAAAACGGGAGAGTTTACCAAAATGATTGGCGATATTGACCACATTGACGATGTAGAATTCATAGATCAAAACCCGATTGGAAAATCATCCAGATCAAATCCTGCAACCTACGTAAAAGCGTATGATGACATTAGAGCTCTATTTTCGAGCCTGAAACACGCTCAAGTAAATGGGTTTAAACCCAAACATTTCTCTTTTAATACGGAAGGAGGAAGATGTGAAAGTTGCAGCGGTGACGGAGAACTAAAAGTAAATATGCAGTTTATGGCTGATATTTCTTTGGTGTGTGACGAATGCAAAGGAAAGAGATTCAAACAAGAAGTACTTGAAATCAAATACAAGGAACACTCGATTTTTGATATCCTAGAAATGACAATTTCTGATGCTATCGAATTTTTTAATGAAGCGGGCGATAAATATGGGAAAAAGATAGTTGCAAAACTTACACCGTTAGAAAATGTAGGGCTTGGCTATTTAAAACTAGGTCAGTCATCCAATACTTTATCGGGTGGTGAAGCACAGAGAATAAAATTAGCTTCGTTTCTGGTGAAAGAAAAATCCTCGAAAAGAACCTTATTTATTTTCGATGAACCTACAACAGGACTTCACTTTGAAGACATACAAAAACTCCTTACGGCTTTTTATGCTTTGATTGATAAAGGAAATTCTTTACTCGTAATTGAACACAACTTAGATGTAATAAAATGTGCAGACTGGGTTATTGATTTGGGACCAGAAGGTGGAGAAAAAGGAGGCAAAATTGTAGCTGAAGGAACTCCAGAAACTATCTCCAAGAACAGTGATTCTGTGACAAGTATTTACCTAAAAGAAAAGTTGAATTAATCTCATCATTATTTATAGAGAATTTCTATGCGAAAGCTGTAAGTTAGAATCAGCCTGATGAAAAAGATTCCTGCCTTCGAAGGAATGACGATGCTTTTCTATTCAATTATTTTATCAAGGCGCATAAGTAGATGCGGCAGAAACTCTGGTTGCACAATGATTAGTTAAATCGCTAACAGCAGCATTGAAACTCCCAATTCCACCGGTTAAAAAAGTGTAGTTTGGTTCTTCGATAACAGCCGAATTCATGAGTAGAGCCTGCTGATTAGAAATTATCGAATTCATTCTGGAAGATGTGAAAGTTGTAGTGTAAAAATCCTTTACATAGTTTTTATAAGTGGCTTTGTATCCTGCGTCAGCTATCACATAATTTATAAGTGGCCATCTTGCGTCTACTTCACTCATTTCAAAACTTAAAGAAGTTCTCGTTCCACTTCCTGGAGAGAAAGACAAATTACAATCCCAAACTATCCATCTTAGCTTGCCCATTACTGGATCATTGTATAAATAATAGTTGTGTGGAGCTCTTCCGTAACAATCCCAATTCTGAATCGTATTCATTGCGGCCAAGTATTTCAAAAACCCATCTACATCAAACACCTCTTCAAGAGCCGATTTCCAAGCAGAAGGATTTGATATTCGAGTAGGCGAATGTAACGTAGAAAATAAGTCTTGAATATCGCTATGGTCTGCAGTTTCATTTGTTTTATTAGGAAAGCTTGAAGCTATAAAACCATTATTTCTGAAAGTAGCTCCACTTCCATCCGGTTTGTAACAATTCCCAGACTCTGTTCCGAAATAATTTTTCAAAAATGTATCTTCCACAACTTCATTCATGGTGTAAGAACCAAAATATTGGTACGTTCCATCACCTTTATCAATGTATATCTCATAAAAAGCGGATCTTGTGGCAGGTACTCCAAAATCCCTGAATACATCGGAAGCTGTTTTGTCTCTCATCAAAGATTCATCTTTAAATCCACTTCCCATTGCTAATTTTTTGAACCCATAAAACCGTTGGTTATTAATCTCTGGATATGTATCTTCGAAATAGTCAAAATTGAACTTAAAAGGAAGTTTTCCGTTTCCAGCCCCTTTCAAACTTGAATTCCCTTTGTATCGAATCCCAACATGATTCCATTTTACGCCATTGAAATAAAAATCTACAGGTGAATAAGCAGGCTCAACTGCATAGCCTCCCGCCTTGACCGTTACTAAGTCTGTTTGCATGTCAGCCCATTCTTGAGAAGTAAACACAATATGAATCTTGTTTACTTTGGTTTGGTTAAAAACTATACCATAGTTAGGATAAACATTGTTCGAATGAGATTCTGTTTCCCAACCTTCAGGCCGACTCGAATCTTTTTCGTTTGGCACAAATATTTCTTTCTTGCAAGAAAATATCACTGCAAACATCAAAAATAATACTGAGGCTTTTTTCATTCGAGTGAGGAGTTTTATGAGTAATTAAGGAGCGTAAACATTTGCCGCGGCTACTCTACTTGAGTTATGCGAAATCAAATCGCTTACAGCAGAATTGAAACTTCCAATCCCTGACAAATATGTGTATCCTGTTTGTTCGTTTACGGCAGAAGTAGTCAACAAACTCTGTTGAACAGAAAATATTCCGCTCATTCTGCTCGTGGCAAAAGATGAGTTAGCAAAACTCTTCACATAAGCTTTGTAAGTGGCTTCGTAATCAGAGTTATTGATTAAGAAATTGATAAGTGGCCAATCAGTCGTTGTTGTATTCATAGCAAATGGAATTGGAGATTTTCGCCCATTTCCAGATTGAAATGCTTCATTGTTATCCCACACAATCCATCTCAATTTTCCCATGTTTGGGTCATTGTACAAATAGTAATTGTGAGTCATAATTCCGTAAGTATCCCAGTTTTGTAGGGTATTATTTGCTGCTAAATATTTAAGAAAACCATCTACATCAAAAGTGGCCTCCAATCCAGCTTTCCAAGCAGTTGGGTTACTCGTTCTTGTGCTAGCGTGCAAGGCATTATACATCGCCTGAATGTCTGATCTTCCGGTTGTTTTGTTTGTTTTCTTTTCAAAATCTTCCAAATCAAATCCTGACGTTGAAAACTTAGCTCCATCGCCATCTGGTTTGTAGCAATTCCCAGATTCTGATCCAAAATAATTAGTCAAAAAAGTATCAAATACTACTTCACACATTGTGTAAACACCATAATATTGATAAGTCCCAGTTCCTTTATCGATGTAAATTTCATAAAAAGCAGTTCGAACAGCAGGTACACCAAAATTTCTGAACACATCACAAGCAGATTTCTCTCTCATCAATGATTTATCATTAAAATTACTACTCATAGAAAGTTCCTTGAATCCGTAGAAACGTTGGTTCCTAATTTCTGGATAATCGTCTTCAAACTCATCAAATTGAAACCTCAACGGTAATTTTCCGCTATTTGCTCTCAAGCTAGAATTTCCTTTGTACCTCACTCCTACATTATACCATTGAATCCCATTGAAATAAAAATCAGCAGCAAAATATAAAGGAGTTTGATCCGAAAAAGTTCCGCCAGGACCTCCAGGTCCGCCACCAGAACCACCAGTTACGTCAGCTAAATCTGCTTGCATCGCAGACCATTCTTCTGCCGTAAATACAAGGTGGATTTTATTAACCTTATTTTGATTGAATACAACACCGTAATTTGGCGCAACATCATTGGAATGCGTTTCTGTTGTCCAATCCTCTAATCCTGAACCATTTTCAATGAAAATTTCTTTTTTACAAGAGACAAAAATTACGATCGCTGTCGTAACAATCAATGATATTTTCTTAATTCCCATTTGTTTTTGTTTTTATTTTTAATGTATAAACGTATGCTAATCCCCAAATGTGAGTGGTTTTTGGATAAGTAGTATTCAATTCTTTCTCGATGCGATAAAACCCCTTGATTTCACCGAATTTTTTCAAATCATACTTTGTTCCCAAAGTCATTCTCACTCTGTCGAACTCAGTTACGGTTGTCTCCTGTGACCTTCTGAATAATTCTGCCGAAAATGTTGGGTCCAATTTCCATTTCTTGATGTTATAACTCACACTTGCTTTTAGTCTCCATTTACTTATTGCATAATCTCCAGCCAATTCATCTACTCCCACCTCATTTCTGTTCTGATACCTGATTCTATATTTCAGTTTGAATCTGTCAATTTTATGAAAATAAGCTAAGTCCAAATTGTACCGAAAGTGAGTTTCGTATCCCTGAATTTTTCCTTTGTTGTCATTTATACTTTGATACCGTAAATTCCCGCCAAATTCAAAATGTTCGAACCCTTTGTAAAGTAATCCAAACTCGGTAAAATAAGAGTCCACTTCTGTAGAGTTCGACTTCAACCTTAGCTGTTCTTCCAAGGAAAAACTCCATTTTTTATTCAAGTCCAATTCAAATCCCACAGATGACCAAGTTTCCATATCTCGAACTTCTATCCACTGACCTTGCTGTGAAAAACCTATGACAAATGTAATCGACAACAAACCTGTCATTAGTGCTTTTTTCATACTCATATTTCTGTTTTAATTCAATACCATTTTCTCTTTGACGAGGATTAAATTTAAATCCTTTCTTTTTTTAAACTTTTATTAAAACTAACTAAAATAATGTGATCGAGCTCTTTGCCATCTAAAAATAAAATCTTGATTAGTACCTTACCCAATTCAATAATAGGCTGTATCTTTATAGCATGAAAAAAATATTTCCATTCGTTCTTATCGTTTTAGTCTTAGTTTCATGTGAAAACGAAACTAACTCAGAACCAATAAACGTTAGCTCCGAAGATCAATTGAATAAAAACATGTTTGTTTCAGAGTTTTTTCCTGTTTCGCTTAGCTTTCCTGCTAAATGGGAAATAATGACCGACACCAACCTCAACATGATTCATGTTTTGTCGCCAACTAGCGAGCAAGACTTTTTTCAGGAAATGGTGAATATTGTAGTAGGAGGAACCAACGGCAAAGATTTAGACACCTTTTTTGATGGAAATCTAAAAATGATTCAAGGTATGTTTGAGGAACTTGAGCAAACCGGAGAGCCAAATTATAAGGAAATAAATGGGGTGCAATTCAAAAAAGTAAGGTACAATTATTTGTTTGAAGGTCTGCCTTTAACAGCACAACTGTACGTTACAACAAAAGGAAGCAAATCTTTTATCATCAACTGCTCTGCCCTGCAAAACACATTTGATGAATACCAGGAAGAATTTGTAAGTATTATTAATTCACTGACTCTTAATTAATACCAATCACATTTACCTTTAAATTATCCAAAAGAAAGGATTCGTTTTCTTTGTTCCAAATATAGAGTTTCAATCTGTCTCCACTCCTTCTAATTTTGGGTAATTCTATTTGATATTGTTCTTTTTTCCAGCCTAATTTATTTGGTGGAACATCTCGAATTGGAAATGTGTAATAGTGGTAATTCTGACCATTGGAATCTTGTAAATCGACCACAAACAATGCGCCATTTTGATTCGATATGTTCGAATCAAACAATTCTAAATCAACTTTGAGGTAAATTCCTCTTAAGGTAATAAAATTACTGTCTGCAAGGAACAAATGCTCCCAACCAAATTCCTTGTTGGTGTAATCCAAGGATTCAGTATCCTTAGAATCAAATTCATAGTTTACTTGAACAAGATTAGTAGTTTTGGCATTATACAGCATAATGTCATTGTTTCCGCCAAGCGTGTTTTGATGCGTAGAGCTAATCTTCAGAAAACTATACTGATATTTCTTCCAATTCATATCCCAAGAGGAAATAATTCCGTTTTGAAATTGATACGTTTGAAACAAGTTCAAAAGGACAAATATAACTCCTAAAAACAGAGCTATATATTGCTGGCGACTTCCCAAGAATTGCTTTACCGAAAGAGCCAATAGAACAGCAGAAATTGAATAGAAATCAACCAAAGGCCGCTGCCCAAAAGAAGGGCCGTAATACCAATTCCACCATGAGCTCAATAAATAAACTACTCCAACAAAAAACAAAAGTACTCCTATTCCTTGAAATCTATTTTTGCTTAACCACAATATACCTCCAAGGAATGAAAAAAGTAACATAGGGGTGTAAATGAACACTCCTTTTCTGAAACTGAATAAAAAGTCGAAAAGATGCGGAGAAGAAAAATAAAACCCTTCTTGCGCGTAGCTCCAAATCCACCAATTTCCTGATTGTAAATACCACATCAAAGGCTGAATTCCAGAGATTAATAAAAAAATAAGAACCGAAAAAACCAATCTTTTTTTGGAAAAAATAGACCAAAAATAAAACATAGTTCCTTGCCATGAACCAACCAAAAAAGGTATTAAAAACACAACAATTCCGTTTATTGGTCTAACCAAAACTAGCAAAGCCAAACATGCTATTGAAGCATACAAATATTCACTCTTGACCGATAAAGCATATTTTTTTGTGAAAAATAAAAACGCAGCCACCCAACAAAATGAATAAACATGCGACATAGAGGGCTGAAATACAGAATATACCAACAAGTTTGTTCCAAAAAAAAAGAGAAGTAGAGTTATAGAAATGATCTTTTCAGAGAAATGAAATAATTTCAATAATTTTTGAGTAAAAATCAGTCCAAGTATCAAATAAAATATTCCCGAAAGAGAAATTGCAAATTGATAAGAAAAAGAAGAACTCGTGCTTCCTTCAGAAGAAAAAAGCTTGCCCAAAGCATAAAAAGGCGACATCGAAATGGCTGTGCCTACATAATATTTGTTTACACCTTTTCCTTTAAAATCAAATACGAATCGATTGTCTGGAACTTGCTGGGAAAAACTGTTTGTCTCAAAAATATGGGTGAGATAAGAATAATAACCGATTCCATCGCTTGAGATTACAGAATACCTCCCTCCTTGCTGTAACACAGAGAACAGAACCAAAATTAGTGATGTGATTGAAACAATCCACAACGCACTTCTAGATGTACTAACATTTCTATTCCGCCAATTCATGAAGAATAAAGGTAAAGAAAGTTTTGATTGTCACTACACAAACATCAAAAGGTTTATCTCATTTGATCCAATTTCATTTTGTCTGCAAAATGAGCACAGTAATCTCTTAAATCTTCTACTATTTCGTCTTCGCCTGTAGCTTTTTGAAAATTATCTGCCATGGTTACCAAAGTTTGATAAAAAAACATTTTCATTTCATCCACCATCATTTCTTTGGTCCACAAATCCATTCTGAGTGCAGCTTTATCTTCCTTATCCCACACTGACAAAATCATCGCTTTGCATTCCTTGTTAGAAATATTTGCATCAGTCGCAGTCCAATTCATTGCTTCTGGCACATTGTGCTCGTCCGTTTTTACAGCTATATTTATCTGTGAAGTTTTTTCCTTTGACATGGTTTACTTATTTAAAAAAACAAAGGTCTAAAAATTATAATTAATAGTAGGGATTCTTTTAAAAAGTATCAATTTCGCTCTTACTTATTCAATCTCTTCAAAATATGTTGTCCTCGATTTTTGAGACCGGACGAAGCGGTAGGCAACAATTCTTCAATACACGCCACCAATTCATTCGTTAATTCGGGATATAATTTCGCCATGTTTTCTAAAACCCCAAGCGAAAATGCCTTTACAGCAATTGCTGTGTCCCTTTTCTGTGCCAATCCAAAACAAGAATTAATAATAGAACCCTGAAGATTTTCTGGAATTTTCTTAAATTGAAATACCCGAACAATATTTCTTTTTACTGAATCTGAGTACAAATCATTGGCTAATATTTGGGCAAAATCTTCGAAGTAATCATCAAAAAAACCAGTTCCATCATCAAAACAATGGTTCATTGCCCAAGCAGCTTTTTCACTGAAAGGGCTTTGATTTTCTTTTATAATTTCTACCAGCTCTTTGTATCGTTCGGGGTCATTAGCCACAAGCGAAACCACCTTAAAACTATTGGCTCTAGAAGCCTTTTTTGCCAGCAACTCTTTCATTCTCGGGTAAATGTGGTGTTAATTGTTCTTAATAATAGAAAAAAAGGAGGACAATTTTGCTGAAGACTTTGGATATTTTCTACATTTGTATATGTCCAAGGCAAAAAAAAATAGATACAAAACAACTTCGTTTTATGTAACGATAAGCATGGGTTTTATCCTCTTTTTGTTGCTCTTTTTTGGAATGGCAATCTTGAGGCTCGATAAAATATATGGAGAACAAAAAGAAAAGATAGAAGTAGATGTGTTTTTCCGTGAAAACGCCAAAATGGCTAAAATGCAACAAATTGAGAAAGAAATAAGTCTCGATCACAGAGTGAATTCTACGACTTATATCCCAAAAGAGAAAGCTGTTGAATTCATGATTGAAGGAATGGGCGAAGAGTTTCTTGAAGAGTTTTTGGGCGGAAATCCTCTTTACAACAGTATCAATCTCACCTTGAAAAAAAACTATGCTCAACTAGATAGTGTGCAGCTTTTTGAACAAAATGTATTAGAGAAATACGAAGATTATGTTAGCGAAATTTCATACAGCAAAGCACAATTTCAAACTATTAACGATACTTTTTACAAAGGACTTTGGTACGCACTGGGACTTAGCAGTATTTTGCTAATCATTGCTGTAATTTTGATAAACAACACGATTAGACTGGCAATATTCTCAAAACGATTTCTTATCAGAACAATGCAATTTGTGGGGGCGAAACACAGCTTTATTAAAAAACCATTTTTACTGAACTCTATTATTCAAGGAATTACCTCAGCTTTATTGGCAATTATCCTATACATCTTACTGAGTTTAGTGTTAGAAAATTACAACTCTATCATTGGAGAGTTGGTTTTTAATGCTGAAAACATAAATTCCAACCTTATTATATTTGGAATAATTATCGCAATCGGAATTTTAGTTAGCTTTGGCTCTACTTATTTCTCTATGAACAAGTACTTGAAACTGAGTCAAGACAAACTATACAAACAATAATACCTTATGGAAAACGAAAATATTTATTTTACGAAAAAAAATTACTTCATGATTCTTGCTGGAATCGTTGTATTTGTATTGGGTTACATCATCATGTCGGGAGGAAATCCAGAAGACCCGAGTGATTACAGTGACGAGATCTTTAATTTCAGAAGAATAACTCTTGCTCCTTTTATCGTAATTGCTGGTTATGTGATAGTATTGTTTGGAATTATTAAAAATTTCAAGCCAGAAATTACTTCTGAAGAAACTGAAACTCCAACTAAAAAATAACCCAAAGTAACTTTCACTTTTTATGGGTTTAATAGAAGCAATCATTCTTGGAATAGTTCAAGGATTAACTGAGTTTTTGCCAGTGAGCAGCAGTGGTCACATTGAGTTAGTAAAAGCTATTTTTAATCGGGAGATTCAAGAAAGTATGACCATGACGGTTGTCCTCCATTTTGCAACAGCTCTTAGTACATGTGTCATTTTTCGAAAGGACATTTCTCAAATAATCAAAGGATTATTTCAATTCAAAAACAACACCGAGTTTCAATTTTCTCTAAAAATTATTCTTTCTATGATTCCTGCTGCTTTAGTAGGTATTCTCTATGATGATTTTATCGAATCATTTTTCGCTGGAAAAATAATGTTAGTTGGCTTTATGCTTTTGGTAACTGGAGCACTTTTGTTTGTTGCCGACAAAGCAAAAACTACCAACAAAGAAGTGAATATTATTCATTCTTTTATCATCGGA
>JAHEIE010000053.1 GCA_024639505.1 Crocinitomicaceae bacterium | reverse complement strand
GCAATCTATTAGGTATGTCAAAAGGTGCAGAGCTGTTCAAGACACTAGATTGGCAATATTCGTTGGTGTCTGTGATTTCTGTGATAGAAAATGCCCTTAGCAATTCAGGTGAAAAACACGAAAATCTTGTGGTGTGAAGCCTAATATGTAGCACTTTTGAGGCTAAAGAGTCTGGAATTTGAAAATTTGCTGAAATCTGATTGTCGTTAATTACTGTGACTTCTGTTCCGCAAATTAATGTTTTTCGGTCGTATTCTATAGAAATTGAAATCGTTTCATTTTTTTGAAAATGAGTATTGTACCCAGTGAAAACCACATTGTTTTCTCCAATTTCTAACGAATTAGGTGAGGCTGATTTTACAGAAGGAGAAAGGGGTACCAGAAATGAAAAGCCGATTGTGTAGAGCAATAAAATTATTGCAAGAGCTTTCCACCAATGTTTTTTAAGTGCGTTCATTCAAAAAAAATCTTTATTCTCTCCAAAGGTAAGGAAATAATAAAAAGGAAAGTATAATAATTAGCAGGTTAATAAGGGACAAAAACACAACGAACTGACCACCCATTTCTAATGTTCCGCCATTGATTGCCAAATTTGAAAACTGAATAGATAATAGAATAGAAGGGATAAGAATGGGAAAGGCAAGAATGGAAAGAATTCCGATGTTATTGTTGGTTTTAGACGCGATAGCACTTACCATGGTTAGTGTTGCTGATATGCTCATGCTCCCTAACAAAACAGCCAAGAAAAACAACCCGTAGTTCAAGTCCGTTAATCCATCGGATTTTATGAAAATCGTGTAAATAACAAAACTGATTAAGACCAGTGCGATTGATAAAACCATGTTGTACACTATTTTACCCAATATGAGTACACGAGGATTGATTAAGGTGTAAAGGAAAAGCTGTTTGTCAGAGTTTTCGTTCAAAAATGATTTTGAAATTGCATTGGTGAGAGAAAACAAAATGATAATCCAGAAAAGAGCATTCCAAATACTTGTTTCGGAAATAGAAGTGAAGGATAATGAACAAACAAAAATTGTTGAAACAATATACAACACGATGGAACTCAGGAAATGTTTTTGTTTCATTTCTAGGCTCATTTCGTGTTTTAATAAATGAACTAACTGTTTAGCGAACATCAATAGATTATTTGAAACAAAGTTAGTGAGAAATATGTTTGAAACAAATCATTGAGAATTTTCTGAATATGTATTTTGAAAATATCATGGGTTTACTATTTATTTTGATATTCTGTTTTTGTTGAAAGATACAATCTCAAATTTTGTAATTGGTAGCTTTAAGTTTAACTTGTAATTAACGCACTAATGAATGTTTAATGGAATACATTGATATCACACTAAACCCAAGAGTAAGCATAGTAAATAATGGAAGCATTCCATAGTCTTGCCATTCAAAACACAAATACATACCGATAGCAAAATAGGTAGCAAGTAAACCTTCAAATAATGTAACCCAGTTCAATTTTATTTTACTGTATTGTTTCCCTTTCCAATTTCCTGATTTGTGGGTCAAAGAGAATTTTGGTGTTCTTACAAAGGGAGATTTTTTTCCGGTATATCCTTCCAGTACAGCCAACGAATTGTGCAGAGATAATCCCATTGAAAAGCTCAAAAATAGAGGGAAGTAGTAAATAAAATGAATAAAGGCAACACCTTTGTTTTTGTAACTCTTGGAAAATGAAGTGAAGTATAATATTCCTATTACGGCAAAACTGAACAGAGAAATAGTAGCCAACTTGAAAAAAGGTTGCAGCTCTGGATGTGATTGTTTTAAGACAAAAAGTGGAAGACTAAGCATGGCAATACTAAAAATAGCAATGAATAGGAAGCTATTCATCAAGTGAAAAATAGCATTTATTTTCGTCCAGAACGAATAGTTTTTGTGTTTCACCACTTTTCCTAGGTTTTTTACAGTGCATTCAGCTGCACCCTTTGTCCATCTAAATTGCTGGGCTTTTAAGGTATTCATTTCTGCAGGAAGTTCAGCCGGAGCGCCAATTTCTTCTTTAAATATGAATTTCCAACCTTTTAGTTGGGCGCGATAACTTAGATCTAAATCTTCGGTGAGTGTATCCGCTTTCCAACCCCCTCCATCAATGATAGCTTGTTTTCTCCAAACTCCTGCAGTTCCATTAAAATTGATGAAATGACCTGCAAAATTTCGGCCTCCTTGTTCTACACTAAAATGAGCATCGAGGGCAAAGGCTTGCAAACGAGTAAGTAAGGAATATTCTTTGTTGATGTGTTCCCAACGCGTTTGTACGACACCTATTTTTTTATCTTGAAAATAAGGGATGGTTTCTATCAGAAAATCAGGTGAAGGAACAAAATCTGCATCAAAAATAGCGATGTATTCGCCTTTGCATTGATTCATTCCATATTCCAATGCTCCAGCTTTGAATCCAATTCTTTCTAGTCTGATCACTTGCGAAATATCCAAACCTTTTTCCTTCCAAAAGGCTACTTTTTTGGCAATAATTTCAACTGTTTCATCCGTAGAATCGTCAAGAACCTGAATCTCTAGTTTGTCTTTTGGGTAATTGAATTGTGCTACAGCATCAATCAATCTTTCTATGACATACATTTCGTTGTATACTGGCAATTGAACTGTAACGGCTGGAAAATAAGGTTTCTTCGCAAATTCAGACAATTCAGAAGTTACTTTTTTTCTGTTTTTGAGGTAAGAAACAACCAGGCCCAGCTGAACAATGCTGTAGAAAACTACAAACAGAGAAAACAGGCTGTAAATTAGGATAAGAGCTAAACTCATGGTTATTTGTATTTAAAAATTGTAGTTATTATTTTGTAGCCAGCTAGCACACTTCCTTTTATGGTTCCTGATATTTTGGACTGTCCTATTCTTTTTCGGTAGCTTACATCTACCTGCTGAACATTAAATTTTTGTTTCAAAGCTTTTACTTGCATCTCAACTGTCCATCCGTAGGTTTTGTCTACCATGCCAATTTCCAGAAGCTTATCGTATTTGATTGCTCTAAATGGACCTAGATCTCTGTATTGATAGCCATACATTACTTTCATTAAATTACAAGCTAGCCAATTTCCAAAAATTTGAGGAATAGTCATAGATCCTTTTTCTCTCTTGTTTTTTACACGGTTTCCTATTACCATGTCTGCTCCTTTCCAAATTTTGTTTAGCAGTAGGTTCATTTCTTGAGGAAAATCGGAGTAATCGGCATCTAAAAACACAATTACATCTGGCAATATTTCTTTGTTGTTTGTAAATGCAATTCCTTTGAGACAGGCATTTCCATAACCTTGCAAAGGTTGTTTCAGAACTGTAGCTCCGGCATTTTTTGCATTAATGCTTGTTTCATCACTCGAGTTGTTGTCAACAACAATGATGTCACGAACCAATTCTTTGGGTATGTCCTGAATAACTGATCCAATAGAGTTTTGTTCGTTAAAAGCGGGAATTATAACATCAACTAGCATAGATTGATTAACGTGGGTTTGTAGGTTACTTACAAAAGTGCATAAAAAAAACGGTAACCCAGAGGATTACCGTTTTTTGTCTTTTTCTTAGATTAAGAATTATAATCCTGCAAAACCTGCAGTTTCAAAATACTTAATGAATTCTCTGTCTTTTTTAGCTTTAGCTTTCAATGAACTGTCTTTTGCGATAGCAGAAGTTAAGTTTGAAATTACTTCAGATTCGTTTCCTTGTCTTGCTGCAATAATGGCTTTTAAATACATTCCTTTCGCTGAAGAAGCGTCAGAAGAATTATCTAAAGTAGAAGTTGCAGAAGTATAATCTTTATTCAATACCTGAGCCAATGCTTTGTTAAAAGTACTTTCGTTACCCATGTTTGAAATTGCATTGCTGTATTCTCCTTTTCTGATGTTAATCAATCCTGTGTTGTAAGCAGCGATTTCTCCAGTAGCAGAAGCGTTGTTAAACAATTCCATCGCTTCAGTGATTTCTCCTGCTTGTCTTTTCACAACTCCCATGTTGTTGTTAGTGATTGCGTTTTTTTCAGCGTTAAATGCTTTTGTGAACATTTCGTTTGCTTCTGTTGTGTTTCCTTTTTTGTAAAGAATAGTTCCAGCATTTGTAAATCCTCTCCAGTCGTTAGCGTCTTTTTTGATTACCTCTCTGTAGATAGCTAATTTAGTGTCGTCATCACTCATCAATCTGTTTGCAGTAAATAACATTTCTTCAACATTCAACGATTGTGGGTTATTAGCAACAGCAGCTTTCAACTCTTCATCAGTCAATCCGTTTTCTGTGTAGTTTACTACCATCTGAGATCTTCTAAGTTGTGGAAAAATGTCTTTGTCCAAAAACTTGTAAGTTGTAGAAAGAGCTTTGATTTCTTCTTCTCTTTTTGCTGGATCACTTTCCATTTCAGCCACAGAAATAATGATGTTTTTGTCTTCGTGGTTACTTTTTGAAATTAATTCTTTCAATCCATCCCAGTCTTCACCTTTTGGCGACTTGATAATTTGCTCAGCGTTGATGTTTAGTTTAAGTTTTTTGTTCGCTTTCATTAAAAATGCACTTGCACTCGCAGCTCTATCAGCAGCCAAGTTCGAGTTTCTTTCAGTTTCACCTTCTGGCGAAGCGTAAGAAACAATTTCAATGTTGTTTACAACCAATTTCACATTCTCATTGGCAGCAGTAATGAAATCTGTCATTGCCTTAATGTCAGCATCCTTAGTTTCACTGTTTTTTACTGTAGAGTTTCCTTTGTCGTAATTGATTACAGCTTTTGTTGTTTTTTCAAAAGATCTAACCAATTTATCTTCACCCATAGCTACTTTGTCGTCTTTTTGCAACCACAATGGAGTTACAACAGTTGCGTCAGCGATAGATTCAGTTCTGTCATTCAATTTTTCTTTGCCTCCTTTAGTCGCAACATATTTTACAATCAATTTAGCGTTTTCAAACTTTGGGTCGTAATCTCTTGTGCTTGAGTAAGAAAAGCTATGTCCTCCTTTAGCTACAGTCTCACCGTTTCCAGCAGCTTTTTCTCCTTTAAATGATTTTGGTTCAAATTCTAATTCTTCACCAGCATCGTTTACTAAAGTTGGAGTAAGCGTAACAAATGCCTTGTTGTTCAATCCTTTTTCGATAAACTTTCCATCGATATTTACGGTCATTTTATCTCCGTGCATTTCAATAGGATTAGGGTTTACTTCGTATTCCAAATCTTTTAAAACACTACAGCTAGCAAGAATTGCAGACGCGATAATTGTAGCGACAGCTACGTATAAATTTTTTGTTTTCATGGTATAGGTTGGTTTATATTTGATAAATCTATGGCGAATTTACTAATTGTTTGGCACACTCCTTAGTGTTGCTGGACTTATTTTTATGTTAAAAAACTATTTCGGTGGTTTTCAATTCGTCATAATTGAGGATGGTTTCTTTTACCAATGCGTAATCTTCTGGGTTTTGAACAAAATCCAAGGATGAAACGTCTAGAATCAAAACGCTTTCAATTTTCTTGTTTTTTAAATAGTCTAAATACGATTCATGTATACTTTCTAAGTATTGAGGAGTTATATCTTGCTCTATTTTCCTTCCTCTTTTTTTAATGTTTTTGAGCAGTCTTTCTGAATTTACCGAAAGGTATACTAAAAGGTCTGGTTTTGTTATTTTTTCAAACAATACTGAATAGTAATTGTCAAATAAGTTTTTTTCGATAGTAGAAAGATTATTACTCGAAAACACCAAGCTTTTTTCTATAAAATAATCAGCAACTGTTGGCTTTGAGTTTGAAAAGGGGCTTTTTAATTGATGAAATCTATCAATTAAAAATTGTAGTTCAACTCCTAATGGATTTACTTTTTGATCTTCGAGAAAATCGGAAAGAAAAGGGTTTTCTTCAAATTCTTCTAAAATAAGGTTAGCATCATATTCACTTGAAATTTTTTTACTCAACGTGGTTTTTCCTGAACCAATGTTCCCTTCTATGACTGTGAATTTTTTTAGCATTTCCTTATTTGTTGTAAACTTTTACCGATAACTCATCGGGATTCGACAAAAGTAATTCTTTCAAGGTTTTTTTAAGTGTAGGATGAATAAAATTTGGGAATATTTCTGCCAGTGGTTCTAGAATAAAGTTTCGCTTGTGCATCAAAGGATGAGGAATTGTTAGTTTTTTTGTTTTCAAAATGGTTGTACCATAGGTTAGTATATCAATGTCAATAGGTCTATTGGAATAGTTTTGGTCAGAGGATTTGTTTTTTCTACCCAATGATTTTTCAATTTGTTGAGTGAAGGCTAAAATAGAGTTAGCGTCTTCGTCACTTTCAAATACCAATACTTGATTAAGAAAAGCAGGAGCTTCAGTTTTAAATCCCCAAGCATCTGTTTTATAAATGGATGAAATATGAGTGGGATTTCCAAAACGAATACTCAACAATGCAATGGATTTTGCAAAGCAACTTTTGGTTGTGGGCTCGTTGCCGCCAAAAGAAAAAATGAGTTGTTGCCGATTTCCATTCATACTATTAGGGTACCTTTTGTGTAATTATCTGTAAAATTAACAAATTGAATCTTACTTTTACAGACAACTAATAAATTTACACAACATGAAACAGTTTTTTAAATACTTTTTGGCCTCGGGATTGGCCTACATAGTCTTTGGTTTAATTTTATTTTTAATCATAATAGGAATTAGCTCCGTTATTTTTGAAGGACCAGAGCCTGTTTCGGTTGAACGAAATTCTGTGTTGCACCTTAAATTTGATCAGCCAATAAGCGAAACGAGTTACTTTCAGTTAGAACCAACGGCTTTAAAAGCTGTGAATGTGATGGGATTGAATGACATTGTACGTTCCATAGATTATGCTGCGGAAGACGACAAGATTAAGGGAATATATTTGGAGCCTTCATTTTTGTCTGTTGGTTTAGGTGGGCTAGAAGAAATACATGATGCGCTTGAGCGTTTCAAAAAATCAGAAAAGTTTATTGTAGCTTATTCAGAAGCCTATTCGCAAGGTGGTTATTATTTGGCATCTGTAGCCGATGAAATATATGTGTATCCAACTGGTGCAATGGAATGGAGTGGTTTGTCCAGCGAAAAGATGTTTTTCAAGCAAATGCTTGATAAGGTTGGTGTAGAAATGCAAATTATAAGAGGAAGTAACAACAAATTTAAAAGTGCTGTGGAACCTTATTTCTTAGAAAAAATGAGTGATGCAAATAGAGAGCAAACAGAGAAGTATTTATTTTCTTTCTGGGATCATTGGGTGGCAGAAATAAGTAAAGCGAGAGGAGTTTCTGTTTCAGATTTAAATTCCTTTGCCGATAACATGACTATTTCTAGTCCTGCAAAGGCTGTGGAGAACAAATTGGCAACTGCCGTGAAGTACCAAGATGAAGTGGAAGGGATTTTGAAAGAAAAATTGAGTTTGAAAA
>JAHEIE010000043.1 GCA_024639505.1 Crocinitomicaceae bacterium | reverse complement strand
TGCTGCGCTCCTCTTTTTAGATTTTCATCTTACAGCTCAATCTGAGTTTGTGGAGTACAAAGAAACTAACCGAATTAGTTTGATAGAAGGAATTGTTGTGGGGACTGCTCAGCCTGGTTTTATCTTATCCGAAATCGTAACAATCGACAAAAAAGGGAATCAACATACTGCTTCAATTCGTGGAGAATTAGCTGGGTTCTTTTACGTTAGCGATAACATCGAACTCATTTCAACAAAATTGTTTGGAATTGATTTGGGCTATCGGGTGGAAGACGTTTACTTTCAGGATATAAACAAAAAAAGAGCTTTTCATTACCCGATTGCACTATTCTGCGTACTTATCGTTTTTCTGACTGTGTTTTTCAAAAATCCAACTCCCTTTTATTACGTAGTATTGAATACTGCTGTTTTTGGAATTCCATTCCTCTCTTTGGTTTTTACTTTGGGCGCAATCAGCGGCTAATTTTCAATACTAGCCTTTAAATCTCTTTCTACAAAAAAGTTGAATTTTTCGTCTATTGGATAAGAAATTACCGAATATGTCACCCATCCATTTTCTTCTTTCACTTGTGATATTTTGGGCGAAATAACCTGCGAAATCCAGGGCTGAGAAAGCAATTTTCTTTTCAAATAAGTTGCTGTGATTTCTTTTTTGGTCACTAACGTAAACTTAAAAGATGAGAAATCTGCAGAAAAATCATTTTTCACCAACTCTTTGCTAGCCATGTTCCCGTATGGGATTTGAACAATTTCGCCTTCTTCATTCTGAATTTCTACCTCAAATGTATTGAGCTTAAAAACAACACCTGAGTTATCCTTCATAGAAATTTTCTGGCCTATTGCTATATCTCCTTTTAAACGAAAGAATAATCCATGAATAAGGTTAACCAAATAGCCTCTTCCCAAATAAATAAAAACCCCACCGAGCACAATTCCCATGAATGGAAATGGTAAAATAAGTGAGTAGAAACAATACAAGGAAAACAAAATCCAAACGACCGTAGAAATGGCTGGTAACAACACTCCTACTCGCTTTCGTCTTACTGGAGATTTCACCAAGAGTAACAATCCATAATTCCTTATGAATCCTAAAACGAAGTAAATAACTCCTCCAAAAACTAATAATCCCAACAAAGTAAATATTGAAATCCTTGTCAAATCTATGCTAAAAAACTCACTCATTATTCAATAATTTTTTTGTCTTTTAAATAATATTTCACTGCAAAATAAACTTCCTCTGACAGTTCAAATACATTGTTTTTCACTTCTTGAATCAACCTGATTCTTTTCATCTGATTCAGTACAGAAACTGAATTAAAATCATTGGAAAGAATAGATTCCAATTCCTTTTTACTAATCTCTTTGTGTAGCACTAATAATTTAAGCACAACAATCCATTCTGGATTCGAAATGTCAGGAAAAAAGATGTTTTTAGGTTCTCTAATGTGTATTTCATTTCCTTCTACAGACTCAATATTATTTACCCATGCACAAAAGGCTCTGCCTAAATTCCCTCTGTAAATAGAATGATATTTTTGATACAAATACTCTTCTTTTCTTTCCGTTAAATCTATCTCTCTTTTGCCATTCAGTAAAAATTTCATTCCTCCTGCTTGGTGTTTCAGTTTTAGCGTTTCTACAAAACCTTCTTTCCTTATCGGAAGCAACAAAATGGATGAAATAATGCTACTATCCAAATTGCTAATTGGTGCTTGAAAAGAATAATAAACAGTGGAGCAAGTGAGAATAAAATGGTGCTTTTTACCATACAAATCAATACATTCCTTTATTTCTTCCAAAATAGAACTGTGAGTTCCCCATTTTTCTATATTGTTCAGCACCACCGTGCAAGCTTGATGACTTTTTAAATTCTCGGCTAAGGAAAGTTCATTCTCAAAAGCAGTAGAAACCGACTGCAAAAATGAGTTAGAAATAGACTTGTTTTCAATAATAGGATTGAGCGTTACAACCGTTCTTTTTAACAAACGAGTAGCAACGTAATCCGAAAAATATTTCTTCCCAGCCAATTGCTCTCCAAGAATTAATATCGCTCCTCCCGATTTTCTGTTTAACAGCTGAATTGCTTTTTTCGCTTGCTCTATTTCTTCATTTCTGTGTTCAATTTTCAAAGGAGAAGAATGTCCTCCCAAAAACAATTTTTTATAAAAGAAAGGTAGCTTTTCTTTGATTGATTTTGGCATTTTTACCTTTTCTACATAACCAGAAACAACCGAGCTTAGGTTCTCACTTCCCTTGTTCTTAAGCTTGAATTCAGTTACCAAATATTCGTCTCGTTGCTGATCTACAAAAGATAAAGTTTGTGAAATTTTCTTTTTTACTTCTCGCTTAGTTTGATTGAAAAAACGAGCGATTTTGGAAGTTGTCACACCTGTTTTGTTGATGTACTGATTGATTACCGCACTGTTTCCAGCAATAAAATCATAATCCAATAATTTGTAAGTTTCCTCCAACTCATCTTTTATTCGCGAAATGTATTTTTTAAATCGAGTTTGAATATCATCTTCCAGTTGACTCCCAGAATCGAGCAACGCAGCACGCGCTTCTGCCACTGTTTCGCTCTCTTTTTCAAAATCTATCGTCTCCAAGGTTACCGTTTTGTTTTTGAATACCCCAATCAATTCGTTCAATTCCTTCTCCAATTTATCGGTTTCAGTATTCAGAGCTTTTATCAACTTATTTTCCACCGAAAACAAAATCAACCTTTGCAATTGAATGGTATTTGTTCTCACACCCGATTGCTGTTCCTCGTTCAAGTTATTTATCGATTCCACATCCATTATTTCCAATGAACTTGTGAGTTTATACACAATTTTCTCCACCTTTCTTATGGTAGAATTAATCAACTCCTCGATGTCTAATGCAAACAAAGGCAATCGATTTAAAAATCGGATTAGCTCCATTTTAGTCAAGCCGTCATTCTCGGGCAAAGAATCGTTCAGCTCTTTCAATTGTCCTATTTGCGACAACTTAGGTTTTATACTCAACCTATTGATGGTAAATGTAGTATCGTGAATTACCGAATCTATTTCTGGATGAATTTCATGCAAGGAAATATCAAGTAACACTGCGTTGTGAATCAATTTATTGTTTCGGGCAAAGTAAGCCGGATACCCATTTATCTCTTTTATTTGTTTCTTAAATTCTTTCTGCCCCTTCTCTTCTATGGCTTCTTCTACTTCACTATTGATAGACAGTAGCTCCAATTTTTTACTCAAAGAAAAAACATAATCTGAATTCATTTTATGAAAAATCTGAGTCAACTCCTTGAAATTTTCATCCAACACAGCGCGTTTTTTGGCAATTTCTAACGAAATAAATTGAGTCATTTCCATCAATTCTTCCTTGTTGATTCTTTTTTTCTCTCTCAACTCCGAAAATTTATTTTTTATTTCGTCTGCCACTTCATTAATCAGAGTTGTGTTTTTATACACAAATATCCCCGACTTCATCATGGACTTAGAAAAGGCTTTGAGGTAAAAATTCTGATAGAAATACGTTACGTTCTCTTTGTAATTTATATTTCGCTTTGGCGAAATTCCAAGTCTTTTCTTCTTAAACGAAATCCATTTTTTTGCTCTTTTCTCCGATTTAGAATCAGATGGCTTTGGCAGTAAATCCTCTTTACTTAGTTGCCGCATAATTCTTTTTGGCAATCGAGTTTGATACGCTTCGTTTTGCGAAAACATATTTTGTAGAGAAGAAGAAAAACTCTCATTCACCTTTGGCAAAAACTCTGAATTGTACTGGTTCAAATTCGCTGACATTCCTTGCACATAATCAATAAAAGAACGATTTAGTGCTTCTTTGTTCAAGGATTGATTGGACGAAAATTGCTTCCCAAGGCTTTCGCTGTTTTCAATAAGTAATCGTTCCATTTCATCCAACAAAAACTTATACTTTGCATGTACTTTAGAAAACACAGATTCAGACAAGTGCAAAGTGTTTCGAGTATTAAAAACATAGAGATTCTGCAACAAAGGATACGCATAAAAGCTAGGAGACAATTCCAGTTTCTCCTCAATAGTTTCGCTCATCAAAGGCTCTCCCACTTGCTCTTCCTCTTCGGTTAGTTTTACCTCGGTTTCTTCAAAATGCGAAGAAGCCCTCACAAGCAATGTAGTTCCCAAAATTCCGACCAATTCATCCGTTTTTTCAACAAAAGCAGATTCATCTTCCAGCTCATCGGGAATTCCAACAATCACCAAATCAGATTGATACGACTCAACCTTCATTATTTCGTAAAGCTCTTTGTTTTCGATCTCATTATTAATGATTTTGGACTTGGCAGAGATTCGATAATTCGCAAGTAACTCATTGATAATTTCCTCGAGCTGAGTTTTCTTATCGTTACTATCATTCACGTACAACACTCTTATTTCGGCATGTCGCCAATCGAGCGAGCTATTCATGAACTTAGCCAGATTCAATGTAAGTTCGGTAGTGTTGCTGAAATCATTCCACCAAATATCAATGGATTTTTTTCTTCCAAATCCTCTCTGCTGATCGTAATCGAGGTACAATACATTGTAATCAAGCTGGCACAATTTATTGGTCAGTTGAGCAAATCTTGTAGGCTCGTCCGAGCTTTGCTCCCAACTTGTAAGAATTGTATTAGGCTCTACTCCCGAAAACCCGTAAGTACTAGAAATCACTTCTATTCCTTCGTACACATCTTTGCATTCTTGCTTTCGGGCAAAAATCCCTTGACTAAACAATTCATCATCCTTGATAGATTGTTTGTGTTTTGGAAACAATACTTGAGCCGTTTTGTTTTCTATCAAATCAAAATTAGAAATCATTCCTTTGGCCCCTGCGACCGTTTTACTGAACTCAATCAGTTTGTTACGTGTTTCAGTTCCTCCACTAAAGAGCAAAATATTAGGGTTCCAATTTCTTTTGTGAGTCGATTTTTTATCCAAATTCTTTAACCCTACTTTCACAATAGAAGACCAAACGCTCTGCCACACATCTCCCGAACCCAGAACCAATTGCTTTCGGGTGAGCCAAATAAATATAAGCATCATGACAAATATTGCCACCACAGCCGCCAACAAATTCAACTGAATCATGAGGACAAAAGTCACAATGGCTCCGACTAACGAAACAGGCAACGGGATTTTGAAACTTGGCCTGAAATCGGGACTTGCCCACTGCTCCAGAAAACAAGAAACATTGATAAATAAATAAGCCGACAAATAAAACATGGCTACCACTTCGGCAATTACATCCAGTTCTCCTATCAAAATTCCAGCTTGTGCAATTACAAAAGTGAGAATAAGCGCATTTCTGGGTTCGTTCTCTGCTCCTTTTCCTTTTGCAAATAATTTTGGCGTAATGCTATCCACGGACATGGCTTGCAAAATTCTGGGTGCACCCAAAATTCCTCCTAAAGCAGACGAAAGCGTAGCTCCCCAAATCCCTGCAATGACCAAAACTGGGACAAATCCAAATTTTATGAGCGCATTTTTATCCGAAATAAGGACATCCAAATCGATAGAATAATAAATAAAAACTGCCAACCCAACATACACCAACAGCCCAACTCCCACTGCCAACATAGTTCCCCAAGGAATTGATTTTTTGGGATCTTGCAAATCTCCCGACATAGCAACTCCTGCCGTAAATCCTGTAACTGCTGGGAAAAATATTCCAAACAACACAAAGAAACTCGTTTCTATTTCTCCCGCTCTCGACAAATCAAATACTTTGCCTTCTTGGGTTCCAAACAAAATAGAAAGGACAGATAAAATGATAGCTCCCAAAATAAAAAACTGAGACTTAATGGCAATGCTTGTACTGATGTAAGCCAATGTGACTATGAGAAATAGAGCAATTGATCCAAACAACCTGATGTGATTGATACCAACATCTTCGAGCCCCAGAGGTTCTTGAAGAACCACCAAAGCACTTTCGGCAAAACCAATGAGATACAGAGCTATACTCAGCGCAGTTGCCACAAAAAGAGTAATTCCGATAGATCCACCAATAGGCAAACCAAGGCTTCGGGAAAGCATGAAATAAATTCCTCCGGCTTTTATTTTACGATCGGTAGCCACTGACGAAACGCTCAACCCCGTGGAAATAGAAACCACATGAGCAATAAGTATGATGGCGATTGCCAAGCCTAACCCAGCATTACCCACTACCCAACTTAAACGCATGTACATGATTACACCCAAAATAGTGAGAATTGAGGGAGTGAATACACCAGCAAACGTTCCGAATTTTTTTCCTTGCGACATGAATTTTGTTTAGGATACTAAGATAGGATTAATTGAGAAATATGACAATGGTGATTTTTACACAGGTAATCCATATCTTTTTGAATACAACAAGTAATATTTTTATTCCTATATTAAAAAAATTAACCATTACAATTAATAAAAAAACAAATGATTAAGATTACAGATTTAACCGAATTAAAATTTCGAACAACTTATAAAAAAGATGCATTTTGTAACAGAGTTAGAGGAAAGGAAGAATATATTGGAAAAAGAACTGTAAGGACTGTAAAGTCAGGACCTAGATTCGGACATTTTTTTATTGATATATTAGTAATTCAAGTGCTAGTTGTATGTATTCAATATATGTTAGGGCTTCTTAATTTAGCCTTTGGATTTGAAAACACTGTTGGCTTAACAATTGAATTTATCTCTTCCATTAGCGGCTTATTACTTTATCCATTTCTTTACTTCATTTGTGAATATTATTGGCAACAAACACCTGGGAAGTACTTCACTCAAACAGTAGTAATAAATGAATATGCAGAAAAACCTAACGTAAGACAAGTTGCCTTGCGTTCATTTGTTAGACTTGTGCCATTTGAAGCCTTTTCGTGTATTGGAGATGTATACAGCCACGGATGGCACGACAGATGGTCGGATACATTTGTTGTAAAAAAAGAAGAATTAAAAAAACTCAAAGAGCTTCAAAAAGAACAGTCAAAGTAAATCTGGCAACAAGAATTCATCACACCTACCTCCCCATCAATTTCGCCACGTATTTCCCAACGATATCAAACTCTAGGTTTACTTTATCGCCTACTTTTAGGTATTTGAAAAACGTATTGTCATACGTATATGGAATAATTGCCACCGAGAAATTATTTTCTCCCGAGTCGCATACGGTAAGGCTTGTTCCGTTTACGGTAATCGAACCTTTTTCTACGGTTACATCGCTGGAGTTGTATTCGAAATAATACTCCCAGCTTCCGTCTAGTTCCACAATTTTGGTGCAAACCCCAAGTGTATCCACATGTCCTTGTACGATATGTCCATCGAGCCTCGCTCCTATTTGGGTGCATCGCTCTAAGTTTATCGCATCGCCAGATTGCAATCCGCCAATGTTGGTTCTGTTTAGTGTTTCCTCAATGGCTGTAACGGTGTAGGTGTCACCTTCTATTTCTACCACAGTAAGGCACACTCCGTTGTGAGCTACACTTTGGTCTATTTTTAGTTCTTTCGTCAGGTTAGATTTTACTGTCAAATCTACGTTTCCTCCTTTGGGAGTTACT
>JAHEIE010000041.1 GCA_024639505.1 Crocinitomicaceae bacterium | reverse complement strand
TTTTGAAGTTAACTGAATTGAACTTGCCTCCATTCGAGGTTCAACTACACCAATCAGGTGAAAAGACATTTATTTATGATGTGATTAGGAAAAAGAATGTTGTCTTGACTCCAGAAGAGTGGGTCAGACAACATTTTGTTCATTTTTTGTTGAATAACCATGGTTACTCAAAAAACTACATAAAAGTTGAAAAACAAATAAAGGTAAATGAACGCATAAAGCGCTTTGATGCTTTGGTGTATAACAAAGAGGCAAAACCAGTTATATTGATAGAATGTAAAGCTCCAGAGGTTGAGATTTCACAATCAACTTTTTCTCAAATTGCTACTTACAACATGACTTTGCGTGTCCCTTACTTGATAGTTACAAATGGGTTGACTCATTTTATTTGTAAAATAGATTTCCATACAAATTCATACGAATATCTTCAAGAGATTCCAGAACTGTAATTATTTAATGAGGTTTACATGTCCATAAATTTCCTTTCGGGAAGTATTGGCATCCGAGTAAATAATTTTCCAAACATAACTATCTACTTTACAAAGCTGTCCTTTGTGTGTTCCGTCCCAAGCTTTTGCTATACTAGTAGATTCAAATATTTGTTCTCCCCATCTATTGAAAACAAACAATCTAAAGTTTGTAATATCTTCACCCTGAACTCTAAACACATCATTTTTTCCATCGTCATTGGGTGAAAACGAATTGGGTACATACAAACTACCATCCAGAGATATGACAACTGTATCCGAAACCAAACAGCCAAAATCATCTACCAAATTAGCGACATATTGAGTCGTGTTAGATGGTTGTGCAGTCGTGGCTTTGTTCACTGTATCCGACAAACTAGTATGAAAACTCCAATAAAATGTGCCAGGGGAACTCGTAGCTAAAAGATTTGCAGTTTCACCAAAATTAATAATTTGATTTTCACCAGCGTAAATCGAAGGGATGGGTGAAAAATTGATAGTCGTAAAAGCCGAATCAATACATCCATTTGCGTCTGTAATAATCACTTTGAAAGTTGTTGGTAAAATTGGAGAAACTATTGTTGTGTCTCCAGACGGTGAACTTACTGCCGAGCTCGGAGACCAGCTGTAAGAAACTCCTCCAGAAGCCCATATTAATGCTGTTTGGTTAAAACATATTGTGTCGTTAGGAGAAGAAACAGCTTCTGGCTTTATCACAAATACCGTAACACTATCAATCAATGTTGCGCATATATTTGTGAAATCAACATAATAAGTTGTAGTATTACTTGGATTCGCATTTACGTTGGAACCAGTGTTTGTATTTAAACTTGTGAAAGGTGACCAACGGTAGGAATCGGCTCCCGAAGCTATCAAACTAATTGAAGAACCTGCACAAATTGAATCATTATTCGATATTATAGGTTGGGGTATATCAATAACGGTAATAAGAATACTATCTTGGGTAGGACAACCTTCTGGAGTAGTTATGGAAACATTATACTGTGTAGTTGAATTTGGAAATACGGAGGGACTGGCTGAAGTTTGATTGATTAGCCTTGAATTAGGCGTCCAAAAATAATTACCACCACCAGTAGCAAGAAGTCGCGCAGTATCACCATTACAAATTGTCGTGTCTTTTGATGTAGTTGAAGTAACAGAATGAATTCCAATGTTTACATAAGAAGTGTCCATTCCGCAGGGGTTAGTTACTATTACTTGATAAGTTGTTGGTCCCGTAGGTGAGGCAATTGGATTAGCAACGAATGGATTACTTAATGTTGCAGCTGGACTCCAAACATAACTTGAGCCTCCCGATGCATTTAATTGTATATTGGTATTAGGGCAAATAGATGTGTCTGCAGTAATAATTGCAGAAGCAGGATCAAACACATTGACGGTTATTAAGGCCGTGTCGGATTTTATACATCCTGTTGAATCAGAAACTGTAAGTATCACGTTGTACAATCCTGCTGAAGAATAAATATGTGTAGGCGCAAAAGCTGAACTTGTATTTCCATCTCCAAAATCCCAATGAAATGTGTTTCCGTTTCTACTGTTATTTCCAAATGAAGCTGCGCTTGGATAACAAATAATAACTGATGGCACACTAGCTATTGCTTTAATTTCATTGATATTGAATTTAAATACACCTAAATTACAATTTGAACTTCCATTTGTGGTAGAATATGCTCCTGTTGAGGTTGGGAAATCATTGTTTCCTCCACATCCAGCACAAACTGCTTGGTATACATTTCCTTTTTTATCAAACCTACTTGTGCCTCCATCCACATGCTCAGCCGATACATTTCCACCAAAAAAAGTAGCATAATTTAATCCGGTTGCGTTTTCATCTAATACAATCAGGTAAAAATCACTTCCAGTTGTGGTTGTTTGAAAAGCTCCGGCAGAAACAGGAAGACCTGTCGTTGTTGATCCAGAACCATTCACAGTTCCTCCCCAGCCACTCATATATATAAGTCCACAATCATTGACAAGAAAGGCAGAAGGAGAAATGTCTATAGTTGAGTTCCCAGTTCCAAAAACGGTACTAAAATTTAATACATTAATATTATTGTTGAATTTTTGTAAAAACTGATGGCTACCAGAATTGTTGTATTTTCCCGCAGTAACTGGCATATTCCCCAAAGATTGCCCGTAAATATATACTGAATCAAAATCGTCAATTTGAACAAAATAAATTTGGTCGTATAATGATGTTCCAACGTATCTTGTAGTTAAAAGAGCATTTGTGGAACTATATTTTGCTATGAATCCATCCACTCCTCCAGAGTTCGTATTTTGCGCTGAGGTTAAATTTGAACTTGTAGTTCCTCCAACTACAAAAGTATTTCCTGCCGCATCTTGTTGAACACCGTAGGCCGCATCTACTGAGTTTCCACCTAAATGAGTGCTCCATAATAATGAAGTTAGATTGGAATTCAGTTTCATAACAATTGCATCTGAGCTTCCACCTCGGGATGTTAACCCAGAAACTACAGGGAAATTCGTTGAAGTGGTATTTGTAGCTATAATACAATTGTCGTTTGCATCCAATATTATTTCTCCTCTAAATTCATCTCCATAATTTCTATTTAGACCACCAAATAAAGTAATTGCATCATTACCAGAACCACCAACATACGTTGAACTCAACAATGCAGTTCCGATTGAATTCAATTTAATTATTATGGCGTCAGAACCATTGGTATATTGCATGCCAGTTCCTCCCAAAGAAGCACTAATGTTTGTTCCTCCATTAAATGTATTGTCATAACAACCAGCAGTTGTTGGGAAATTATTAGAACTAGTACTACCAAATATATAAAGTTCACCCGCATCATTTGTAACTAAACTATGTGGTGCATCATCTCCCGAACCTCCAATGTAAGTTGAGTACAAAAGATTACCTCCATTGAGGCTATATTTTGTGATTCCTATATCCACAGGATTTAAGGATAACCCATTGAAGGTAGAATCATAGGCTCCAACGGTAGTAGGGTATCCTGTTCCAAAAACAATTCCTCCAGCGTAAGTATGGCCCAAAGTGTCATAGGTAGCAGTAAATCCAAAATTATCGGAAGTAGAGCCAGAATATGTGCTAAAAACAAGAAATGGGTCAATGATTAAGGAATAGTTTTTATTGTAACCTTCAGGGAAATCAAATTTCACTTTATTTTTTTTTAGTTTAAAAAAGCAAGGCACTTTTATTTTTTTTCCATTAATAATTTGATAAGCGAAAGGTTTGTTTTCAATAATATCTGTCAAGGAGGATGTTACATATAAATTATCATTTTCTATGTAAACTTGATCGGCTCCCTGGTATTCCATCGAAATATTTTTTGTGTTTCCTCCAGGTTTTACAATAAAATCATATTTCATGTTGGATTCATGCTCATAGATTTTAAAATCAATTAAAGGATACATTTCGGAATAAGTCACCTCATTAAAAATCCCGATATTTGAAGCCCATTGGGTTGAGTCATTGCCAATAAAGTAATTTTCGTAGTGTGAAGCTTTTCTAGAGGTATATATTCTGGGGTTTTTGTTCGCTTTATTAAAATTCACTTTTATTACATGTCCGTGAACAGACTCAGGTGCAATTGCGTTTTTATTGGCATGATTCTTACGAATGAATGATTTATCCACAAAATGATAGGTAATCCCTGTGTTTTCCAAAAACATAGCTCCATCCAAAATATCTGCTTTGAAATTTACTTTAGAATCCCATTGTCCTTTATTTTGTTTGAAAAGAAAAATATGTTCTTCATCCTGACCTTTTGAAACAAAAGATAGTATGGTGCAACAAAGCACAATTAATATGGAACGAATGTATATTTTCATCATGAACTAATACGGGTGCATAAAACGAATGAAATTACCAGAAGGATGTCTCATTCAATAAAAAAAATTGTATTTTTCGACTTCATTAAAAATCAAAAAACATTGGTTCAGTTCGAATATAATAAATCTATTCAAGAGTTTACAACTTTTGCAGTGCCAGTTCAGGCAGAAGTTTTTTGTGCGTTCTCATCAATCGATGAACTTAAAGAAATTTTGAGTACCGAAAAACATTCTAAAAGAGAAAAATTGATTTTGGGAGGCGGAAGTAATATGCTGTTTACTAAAGATTTTGAAGGGCTTGTTTTAAAAAACGAAATTTCTGGAAAAGAGATTGTAAAAGAAACTGAAAAAGAAGTCTTTATTAAAGCTGGAGCAGGAGAAAATTGGCATGAATTTGTATTGTTTTGCGTATCAAAAAATTGGGGCGGGATAGAAAACCTATCGCTTATACCTGGTAATGTTGGAGCAAGTCCAATGCAGAATATTGGAGCTTACGGTGTAGAAATAAAAGACGTATTTCATTCACTTGAAGCGTTAAATTTAGAAACTTTAAAGATTGAAACCTTTAGCAAAGAAGAATGTAGGTTTGGATACAGAGAAAGTATTTTTAAAAATTCTCACAAAGGAAAATACATAATAACTTCGGTAACTTTCGAACTTCAAAAGCAACCCGTCTTCAATACTAGTTATGGTGCAATTGAATCTCAATTGAAAGAAATGAATGTCTCGAAGCCATCTGTTAGTGCAATCAGTGAAGCAGTAATAGCCATAAGGTCTAGTAAATTGCCAGACCCAAAAATTATAGGTAATGCAGGTAGTTTTTTTAAAAATCCAGTTATTTCCGGTACTCAATTTAATTCATTAAAAACTCAATTTCCTCAAATTGCAAATTATCCCCAGAAAGATGGAACTGTAAAAATTGCCGCAGGTTGGTTAATAGATCAAATGGGATGGAAGGGAAAAACTATTGGGAGTTATGGCGTTCACAAAAATCAAGCATTGGTTTTGGTGAATTACGGTGGAGCTATTGGCAAAGATATCTATGATTTGTCTTCTCGAATAATTCAATCGGTTTCTGAAACTTATGGAATAACTCTCGAAAGAGAGGTAAACTTATATTAAGAAGTCCCCTGATTTCAAGTTCAGAACAGATTTGTTTTTTTGTTTATGAATAAAAACAACTCTTTCATGAAAGTATTGAGTGTAAATGAAATAATGATAATAATTTAGTAACATAAACTTATAAAAATAAAATATAATGAAAAAAATACTTTTGATTTCAACATTTTTCCTTGCTTTATCTTTTACAGGGAAGTCCTCTCATGGAGTGGGAGGTGATATTCAGTACATTCAAACGGGAGCGAATTCATATGATGTAATTATGAGATTGTTTAGGTATTGTGAGCCAGGAGCTGCAACTCTTGGTAGCAGTTATTCTATTTCAATATTAGATCAATCTACTTGTGCTAACGTAACCTCAGTAACGGCAACTAGAGACACTTTTTATCAGATTAATTTTGGAGATGAATGTTATACTCCTCCTGGTCTTTGTGTTGAAACTCACATTTACACAGGAAGTATTAGTTTTTTAGCGAATAATCCAAATGGATATATGTCAACTTGGTCACTTTGCTGTAGAAATACAATTCTTAATGTCACTGCGAATAATTTAGGATTATATACTAAATTTCCGGATCCTGCTTTAGCAGGAGGAAATAGCACTCCATTGTTTGTTGATTATCCGACTGATGGGTATTTTTGTATTGGATTTGATAAACAAATTGATTTTTCTTGCACAGATGCAGATGGAGATAGTTTGGCATATTTTTTAGTTAATCCAATTAACACATTTACTGGTTGTTCACCTAATTTATTAGGGTGGAATGCTGGATTTAACTTAACGAATATTTTAGGCCCTGGAAGTTTATGTACAATCAATTCTTCTACGGGAATTGTAACAGCTCGACCTGCACAGTTAGGTAAATATGTAATTTCTGTAAAAGTAATTGAGTATAGAAATGGCGTAAAAATAGGAGAAACTGTAAGAGACATTCAATACGCTGCTTTGAGATGTAATTACAATTCAAAACCAGTGTTAGAGAATTTTTCGGCAAGATCAATTTTCGAATTTGATGAAGAGAAGTGTATAGATCTTGTGGCTAATGATCCTAATGGAAATGACACATTTTTTCTTCAAATTTCATCAAATGCATTTCAGTTTGGTGCTGTTGTAAATTTACCAGCTCCAACAGGTGGCATTTATGTTTTTGAATGGGAAGATGCAACAACAGGTTTGGTTGATACAGCACAAATTTCAAATGTTAGAAAAATAAATTCAACAACATTTGAAGGTGTTGGAAAGGTAGGAGCAAGATTTTGTTGGGATGTTAATCAGTGTGAGATTTTAAGTTTAGATAGTTTTTATATCGAGGCTCTAGGTTATTCGTTAGGATGTGATGGAAGTAAAGATACTGTCTCAAGAAGAGTTTCTGTTCCTATTAAAAGAGATCCGTATTCTTACAACGTACCTAACGTATTCTCACCAAATGACGATGGAATAAATGATTTGTTCTACCTGAAAAAAGATGCTTATGACAGATGCTTTGACGCTTTGAATGTGAGAGTTTATAACAGATGGGGACAAATAGTTTTTGAATCTGAAGATGCTAAATTCACTTGGGATGGAACAGACCAAAATGGTTCAAAACTTTCAGAAGGAACTTATTTTGTAGTGCTACAAGGGTTTTATGGAGGAAAGGAAGTAACAGAAAACTTCCCTTTGACATTGTTTAGATAAGGTTTTATCGATTGAAAAATTTAAAATCCCTTTTGCTTCTGGCAAAAGGGATTTTTTTATGAAAAAACCTTTGGTTTTATTCTTATCTGTTTTGATTACAAATCGTATCTTTGTGGCTTGTAAATACAACTCTTTTTCATGCAACAACAAATAGGAAATAAACTCAAGGAGCTCTATCCAGAGATTACTGACAACTTAATTCAACTTCAAAAAACTAAAACAGACTTTGAGGGAGATGTTACACTTGTTGTATTTCCATTGTTGAGGATCACAAAAAAAAATCCTGAAGAGTCAGGGAAAGTAATTGGTGAATTTTTGAAAAAGGAAATATCTTTTGTAACTGGTTTTAATGTAGTAAAGGGATTTTTGAACCTAGAAATAAGTTCGGACTATTGGCTGAATAAGTTTCAGGATATTTTGAATATTGAGAATTATGGAGTTGCAGAAAAAACGGACAAAACTTACATTGTAGAATTTTCTTCACCAAACACAAATAAGCCTTTGCATTTAG
>JAHEIE010000010.1 GCA_024639505.1 Crocinitomicaceae bacterium | reverse complement strand
CCAAAATGTTGTTTGGAGAACTCATTCACAGGAATATCTCCATTGGATCGGAACGAAATTTTCACCAATTTATCGTCTTCTTTTACAAAAACAGCAATTTCAATCCCAAGGATAGAAAGCGCCATATTCACAAATCCTTCTGTGTATCCTTTCTGAGTGTTGTGAGCAAGTAATTCCTCTTTGGTAAGACTAATTATTGCTGTTTTTATTTCGGGTAACACTTCCAATTTATTGTTCAGTGTGTAACCCAACAAGGTTAATCTTTCGGGAGTATTCACATCAAAAATTGCTTCGTGAATTTGAGAATGAACGACTCCTCTTTGTATTAAATCTCCTGCAATTTGGTGCGTTTTGCTGGTGACAGACGAAAATCTGAAAGAACCTGTATCCGTAAGTATTCCTGTATAGATACAACTTCCCATTTCTGGATGAATGAGTTCACAGTCACCTTTAGCTTCTATCAATTCGTACACCAATTGGCATGTGGAACAAGAAGAAGTATCCGAGAAAGTAAATTCTGCAAAATTATCGGGCTGTTGGTGATGATCTATCATTACTTTAGTAGCGCTGGCTTCTTTCAGCAACTGACCCAACTCCTTTCCTACTCTCGATTGTTCGTTGTAATCTAAATTAAAAATTACGTCAGCATTCGCTATCAATTCTTTTACTTTTTCTGCCTGTTTATCAAACAAAATAATGGATTCTGTTCCTTTCATCCAGTTCAAAAAATTAGGAAACCCATCGGGATGAATCACCTGCGATTGTATTCCTTTGGCTGCCAAATAATGGTGCAATGCCAATGTAGAACCAATGGAATCTCCATCGGGACTTTTGTGTCCAAAAATCAGAATCGATTTGGCCGAGTCCAACACTTCAAAAAGTGAGTTTAGTTTTGCTGTTTCGTAAATTGGGTTTATCATACCCAAAAATACAGTTTTATTGAAGAGAAACCCTCTTGTAACTAAAAATTTCAGTTTACTTCGAACAAAATCAATTATTCAAAGTAAACTATTATTCATTTTTATTAGATTGCATCTAGCGCTAATCCAATTTCCTCGATTAAATCTTGTGCATTTTCCACACCTACTGACAACCTAACCAAGCTAGGCGAAATTCCAAATTTCACCTTGTCTTCGGGAGCAAGTCCAATGTGAGTCATACTTGCAGGATGCTGAGCCAAACTTTCTGTGCTTCCTAGGCTTACAGCTAACTTAATCACTTTTAAGTTATTCAAAAAAGTAAAAGCTTCTTTTTCTCCTCCTTTCACTTCAAAAGAAATCATGGCTCCTGGCGAATTATATTGCTTTTTGTAAATTTCATACGTTTTGGAGTTTTTATCTAAATTTCCTAAATAAAATAACTCTTTCACTTTTGGGTGAGTGCTCAAGAAATTAGCTACTTCAATCGCATTACTTTGTTGTTTTTCCATTCTTATCATAAGAGTTTCTAAACTACGAGATAGCAACCAACAAGTGTGAGGATTTGCCATATTTCCCAAGAATGTTCGCAAGGTTTTTACACGAATCATTAATTCTTGATTGGCAAGAACCGCTCCAGCAATCAAATCACTGTGACCCCCAATGTATTTTGTTGCAGAATACACAACTAAATCAGCTCCTAGCTCCATTGGATTAGACCAAATTGGCCCCATGTAAGTATTGTCTACAGTAAAAATTACATTCTCATCATTTGTTGCGCTAAATTCATTTGCTATTTCTTTGCACATAGCAATATCAATCAATGCATTTGTAGGATTTGCAGGAGTTTCTACAAATATATGAGTCAACTTATCTGCTTTACCGGTTTGTTTTATTTTTTCGATTACCTCATCTTTCGAATCTTTGGCATCAAAACATACTGTGTTTACTCCTATTTTATCTAAAAAATGGTGAATAAAATGATCCGTTCCACCATAATTTGGCGAGCTATACAACAGCAAATCACCAGGTTTCAGGAATTCCAACAAAACGGTTGTAATTGCTGACATTCCACTTTCAAAAATTGCGCTATCGTCACAGTTTCCCCACAACGACAATCTATTCTCAACTATTTCTAAGTTTGGATTATTTATTCGGCTATATATCAATCCTAAATTCTCATCCGCTTCTTTTTCTCTCAATCCATAAGCTACCTCAAAAAATGCCTTTCCTTCCTCAGCTGATTTAAAAACAAAAGTGGATGTCATAAAAATAGGTTGCTTTATTGCACCTTCTGATAACTCAGGCTTATAACCGTGAGACATCATTAAACTTTCTGGCTTGTAGTCTTTTGTTTCTTTCATTTTGCTGAGTATTAAATTGTGTTTACACAAAAATAAAACAAGAATTCTGTATTTCTGAATTAGAAATCGATTCCAGACTATTTTCCTGAAAAATATACTCAATGCAGTTAAATCAATATGATTTCATTACTTTTATGATAATATTCAGGAAAAATTCCCAAAATGAAATTAGATCCAATTGACAAAAAAATACTGGAATTATTGCAAAATGACTCTAAGCTGAACATCAAAGAAATTGCGGCTAAAATGAATTTAACAAAAACACCTGTTTACGAAAGGATTAAAAAATTAGAAAAATCTGGAGTAATTGACAAATATGTAGCTGTTGTAAATAGAGATAAACTAGATGCCAACATGGTTGTGTTTTGTACGGTCACTTTGGATAGTCAAAAACTAGAGCAAATAAATGTATTTAACGATGCTATTTCTAACATCCCGGAAGTTGTAGAATGTTATTTGATGGGAGGTTCCAATGATTTTTTATTAAAAGTTGTGGTCAAGGATTTGAACGAGTACCATTTGTTTTCTTCTGGAAAATTAGCTGCTTTGCCAAATTTAAGCCAGATACGAAGTACTTTTGTGCTCAATGAAATCAAAAAATCAACCGTATTTCCTATTGCATAGATAAGTAAAGATTAAAATATTCTCTTCTCTTCACCTTTGAGTAATCGTTGTATGTTTTTTGTGTGAGTAAGAACAATCAAAAGACTCATTACAATAGAAAATACAACTAATGAATTGTAAGATTCTGGAAAAACAAATCCTACAAACAAGGGAAAAGAGACAGCAGCCACCATGGATGAAAGCGATACGATTCTGGTTGAAAGCAACATTATAACGAACACTCCAAAACATGAAAACGAGGCTTCTACATGAAGTGCTATGATAATTCCCAAAGCTGTTGCTACACCTTTTCCACCTCTGAATCCAGCAAAAACTGGATAAATATGACCAATGATAGCAGCTACCCCAAATGTTATTTGTGTATTTACTGCTGGGTTTGATAAAAAACTTGGATAAAAGTGCCAAGCCAAAACATAGGCACAGAACCAACCTTTGATAACATCAAACAAAAGAACTGGAATTCCTGCTTTGGCACCCAAAACTCGAAAAGTATTGGTAGCTCCTGCATTTCCACTTCCAAAATCCCGTACGTCTTTTTGGTAGAAAATTTTCCCTACCCAAACTGCGGTTGGTATCGATCCAAAGAGGTAAGATATGAGAATACACGCAATAAATTCTACTGTCATATTAGTTATTTTTAGTCCTCATCAAAACCATCTTCCTTTACAAAATTATCAAGAAACATATAAGGTTTGGACTTGGAAGAAATACCAAAATAAAACTCTTGTTGGTCCTTCTCACCTTTTATCTTCTTTTCTTTAGCTGGTATTGCTTCCAATAATTCCAAATAGGTTTTATCTGTAGAATAAGTTAATAATTCACCATTGAAGTAATCGAAATAATAAAATGAATTTTCTTTATGTTCAATCAAAAGAGCAAACTTATCACCCGATCTTCTTTTTTGAATCTGAACGTAAACCTTGCACCTTTTGTATAATTGATTTTCTCCAATTGTTGCCACATTTGCATTACCATTAGAAACAAAAGACTGTAAATCTTCGCTCCAATAAAAGTTCAGGTCAAACAACGTGATTACACTCATTAGCTCTTCGGGTAATCGTGAAATTCGTCCTTTATTGAATAATTCATTATTGATTTGTTCTGATTTTGAGGGAGAAACTGTATTATTCAAAAACAAATCGTAGTTGGTTTTTTCCAATTCAAACATCTGCATGATTGGTGTATTTACTATTTCTGTACTCATTTGATTTGTAACCAATGTATTAAAAGGAAAGTCCACTTTCATAGTTACGTTCATTTTAAGAACAGTATCTCTTAATGTATTGTAACTCATTTCTCCCACAACTTCTAGCGAAAACTGATCATTGGCTCCGAAAAGATTCAAAGTACCAATGGAATTAAAACTACAGTTTTCATTGTCGAAACTTATGTAATTTCCTGCAGCTTTGTTATTCACTAGTTTTTCCTTCGCTCCAATTTCAAACAAACCTTTGTCTTTGTTGTAAGATAAAAATCCTTCAGAAGGAGTTATCGCTTGGTCAGTTTCAAATTTCTTATCAGCAAGGAATGCAGTGTAGAAAGAAATCTCACCATCGTTATAAATCGTGGGTCCAGAAACTTTATCAGCAAATGATTCTCCTAATGGAATGATTATTTTGTTCGTATCTACGATTGCTTGAAATTCTATCCAATCTAGTTCTAGCTCCTTACAGTTAGTAATTACTTTGGTTAGTCCATCGTAGGTTGCACCAATGTCACTTCCTTTTATTAAAATATCTCCATAATATTTAAATTGTGGACTCAGGTAAAAGTTAGAATCCATTAAAATTTTTCCTTTTGCCTCAGTTATCCCTTCTATATTAGGTTCTATGTTGTCAAAAAACACCTTACTATTAATGGTAGGATCAGATGAAACGATGTAATTTCCATTGGCCAAATATTCTTTGCTTGAAAAAATACTAATTTCTGCTTTGGTAAAGTGATGATATTTATTAGTGAAATTGGCTAAAATTTGAGAATTATATAAGGTTCTCAGCTCTGCTTTTTCTTTAATTTTCAGTTTTCCACCATCCGGAATTATCCAAGAATCAGCAACTACGATGTACGGAATTTCTTGACATAAAAGGATATTGCTATCGACAAAGTAACTAGCAAATCCTGAGAAAAAACCTAGACCTTGATGTTCTTTGAGCGTTGATATAAAATTAGGTTTTAAGTTTTTATTCTCATCGTAATTTTGAAAATTAGCTGTATCAATTACCTTCTTAAAATCCATTTGATTTTTATCCATAAACCAATCAAATTCATCGGTTATTGCTGTAAACTTATTAGCCGGAAAATCAATTGTTGCAATTCCCGAATTGGCAATAAATTTACCGGTTCGTTTGTCAAAATCTAGGTCCATTTTCATGTTTTCAGCTTCCAAAGCAGGTGGATCATTTTCTTCTTCTCCATTTAGCGTAAAATTAGCCTTGTTGGCCTCCAATCCGTTTTGGGAGAATTCAAATTCTTTGGAGTTCACTTGAATTCGCTCAGAAGAAAAATCTCCTGTTCCCATCATACCTTCTTTTTGAAGCGCAATAGTACCATCGAATTGTGATTTTCCGTCACTAAAAATATTCATGAACACATCTAAGTTTTTTGCTTTCCATATTCCTTTTTGAGGTTGGAAAGTAATGAGACAATTGTCTGCTATTATTTCTGGAACACTTGGTAAAGTTTGAGATTTATTCGTGTACTGACCTGTTTTTGCCACCATTGAATCAGGGAAAAAAGTAATTTTACTTGAATAAGCCGAGGAAGTAATAAAACCAAATCTACCTTTTCCTATCAATCCTTCTTTATTTAACTTAAGATTATCGCTATAATCTGCATTTCCACTGTATATTTTTTCAGAAACCTTTTTTAGATCAAAACCTAAAACATAGTCATTCATCAAAGTAACGGAAGTAACAAATGGTGGGAAAATTTCTGAAGTGTAAATGCTACCGTCAAATTTTAAACTTTCATTTGAAAATGTCAACAAACTATCCATGTCAAAAGGCACTGCCTCAAAATAAAAACTAGTAGTGTCGTAAATACCACCCAAAATTTCGGATTGATTGTAGTAAATCCTTGGAGAATTATTAACCGTCAAAATAGGATATTCAGCGTATCCTTTTTTAATTCCAGAAAGGTTGGAAGTGGAATTGATCACGATTTTCCCTTCCACATTATTCAGTTTGGATAAAAGTCGAACTTGAGCAGACTGAATAGAATCATGCATAGAATACACTCTGAATCTCAATGAGTCTAGTTTCAAGAAATTAAGCGTATATTCTTGATAATCAAACTCCAAATTCGAACCAAAACATTCAGTTCTTCCCGCATTGATGACTCCATCAAACACCAAACTTCTATTTTTGTTTACAATAATTTGCCCTTGTTTTGGATAAACTCGAACGAATTGCTTTTTACTCAAATCAAAATTTCTAATCCCTTCGATAGTCAGGCTTAAACTTTTTAAATCGATTGTTCCGTTTTTGCTTTTTGCACTAGAACGTATCCATACATCGTCATAATCTCCCTCTTTGCTTGAAGAAATAAAATAAGGTTCGGCTCTGGCTGTTATAATAATTTCATTTTTAACTTTCGAGTATTCAATAAGTCCTTTGTTTGCCATTTTAGATAAATAAGGTAACAAATCGTCTAACAGCACTTTGTTGTAAGATGCAAAATCGGACATAGACAGCGGAGTGTCATTCTCTCCACCACCTTGAAATTCGAGGAGTGATTTTAATAAATTGGTGTTTCCTAAGCTAAAAGAATTAAACTCAGCTCTACTGAAATAATTAACTGACTCAAAAGTTGCAATGCTTTCGCCCATAGATTCGAAAGAGCCTAATTCCAGAAAATCGCTTCCCTCTTTCCATACAATTCTACCTACATGAAATGCCATTTGGTGATAAGAACTCACGAATGGATAGTCTACACTGGATTTTTCATTTTTAAAAACCGTCAATTCCTTTTCATCAATAGAATAATTTACATCGCACTGATTTTGAGTAATGGTATTGGAATTCGCTAAAAAAAATGTGACTTTCGCTTCTCTACTTTTTATTTTATTTTGGAAAATATCTACATTTTTTGATTCAATTTTTGCAAACGGCTTATTTTTTCTCAAAATAGTTATACTTGCTGTATTTCTTCCGCTTGCACCTCCTTTAAAACTTGCACCAACCAATGTAAATTCTCCCGTATAATCTACGCTAGGAGCTATTTCTTTCAAAGTGATTTCTTGATTATAGGAAGTAAATTCTGGATATCGAACGGCCCCAATTTCTCGAAATGTAACTACTTTTTCGCGCAGTTTTCCAAACTCAGGGTTTTTGAAATATGGTGAATGCAACAAGACTGAATCGGCATCGTATCCCGCGGTTTTCATATTTATTCTGTAGGAAGATAACTGGGCAAAGGTTTTATCTTTTGGGAATTCTACTCTTTCCCAAGTGACGGTTCCGGCAGTTCCAAAAAAGGATTGAGTCGTGATATTAAAATCTCCGCTTGCTTTGTAAATGACAGAGCTATCGTTTTTGGAAAAAGCAACCACTTTTGCATTTTTTAACTTTACAAAACCTCCGTTTTTTTCGTAAAAAGAATAGCTTCCGTTTATTCTCCAGGTCACCGAAGTGCTTTTTGAAAGAATTAATTCCTTAAAAAATGGATCAGAAAACTCTATAAAATCATCAAATCTTCTGGTATTCCTTGCTTCTAGAAGTTTGGCAACAACTCCCGACCAATTGTCAAATCCCTGAGAAGAGTAATTAGAACTTGCTCCAAAACTAGCAATTGACGAGAAATAATGAAGAAAATGTGGCCTTAACTTAACTTTTTTCTTAAGCATTTTATTCGCCAAAGAAATAATAAGTTGCCTTTGAGATTCTGGGTAAACTTCCCATATTTTTTCCAAATCCTTGGCATATTCTTTAGCCAATGATTTGTCATATTCTTCGATGAAATTTTTCACTTCTTCGGGAAAATCTGCAGAAACTGAACTAAATTCATTCACCTGCGAAAAAACAGATGAAAAGAAAACGACAAAGAATAAAGTAAGAAAGTTTTTCATGGTTTATTGGTTTTACAAGAGCTTAACGTTTCTTAAACTGAACCATTGCCCATCCTTCGAGTTCTTGTTGATTTATATATTCTAGCCCATTTTTGTTAGCCGTTTCTGTAAGGATATCCACATCAGAAGTATAAAAACCACTCATGTAAATGGTAGCATTTGGTTTCATGCTAGCAATGTATTTGTGCATGTCATTCGTCAGAATATTTCGATTGATATTAGCCAAAACGATATCGTATTTTTCTAACTCAATTAGTAATTCCGCTCCGCCTTCTTCAACTCTTATTATTTTACAATCGTTTAGCTCTAAATTATCAATCGTATTTTTGTAAGCCCATTCATCAATATCTATTGCCACAGCTTCTTTACAACCAAGTTTCTCAGCCAATATGGCCAAAATCCCTGTTCCTGACCCCATATCCAATACCGATTTATTTTCAAAATCTATGCCAAACATTTCGCTCATTATCAAATAAGTAGTTTGGTGGTGACCCGTTCCAAAAGACATTTGTGGATTGATAATAATTTCTTGTTTGAACCCATCCTCTTTTTCGTGAAATGGAGCTCGTATGATGCAATTTTTATCAATATAAATAGGCGAAAAACTACTTTCCCATTGAGCATTCCAATTTTCGTCTTCTATTTCGGTAAACGAAAATTCTAATTCAGTCTGAATCGTGGACAAAACTTCCTTTACCTTATTTTCATCAAACAAAGGTTTTTGGATATAAGCCTCTACCCTATTTTCAGTTTGCTCAAAACTCTCAAACTCTATCTCGGCAAGGTAAGTAATAAGAATTTCGCTCCAAGGAATTGGTTCAGAAAGTGTAAATTGACAGTGAATGTAATTCATATTAAAATGCGTTAATGATTTGAATAAATGATTCTACTTCCAAAGATGCTCCTCCTATCAATCCTCCATCGATATCTGGTTGTTCAAATAGTTCTTTGGCATTGGTTGAATTACAACTTCCTCCATAAAGAATTGAAATTGAATCAGCAACGTCTTGATTAAATTGTTCTGCAAGTATAGTTCTGATGAAAGCATGCATTTCCTGAGCCTGATTGCTCGTTGCAGTTTCTCCTGTTCCAATAGCCCACACAGGTTCGTAAGCAATTACCACTTGTTTTATTTCTTCTTCTTTTAAATGAAAAAGCCCTTCGGAGATTTGTGATTTTACCAAATCAAAGTGTTTCTCTTTCTTTCGGTGTTCCAACTCTTCTCCACAGCAAAAAATTGGCTTCAATTGATTCTCTATCAACCTATTTACTTTTTGAGCCAATACCTCGTTCGATTCTTTAAAATAGGCTCTTCTTTCTGAATGCCCCACCAAACAATAATGTAGATTTTCGCTGTCGTAATCAAAATCTCTCAACATTGCTGCAGAAATTTCTCCTGTATATGCTCCGTTATTAAACTGGGAACAGTTTTGAGCACCAATTTTTATATCCCAATCTGGCATACTTATCATGGTATCCAAATAAATAGATGCTGGTAAAATAATGATTTCTGCATCACTTTCTATTTCATTTTTACGCGAATTAAAATTTACGATGTAGTTGATTACTTCCTCATCCAACAAATTCATTTTCCAGTTTCCTGCTACAAGCTTTTTTCTCATATTCTTTTCTAATAATTAGTGAATAGTTATTAGTTGTTTGTTGTTACTAATAATAAATTCTCAAATTTTATTTATAAACCATGTATACTTTTGTATGTATCAATTTGATTTTCAATTATTTTCAATTGATTATCGTTGGTCATTTTTCCGCTTTCATCCAACAAGCCATCGATTCCTGATAGCAATACTTTGTTAGAAAACACTTCTACTTTTACGTGATTTAACACCGTAGTAAACTGACTTAATCCCACAATGTTTCCTGCCCTTCCCGAAGCTACACCAACCAGCATTGCCGATTTATGATTGAAATATTTCGGTGAGATTCCATCCATAAATAATTTTATCGCTCCTGTAAAAGATCCATTGTACTCAGGAATTACAAAAACAAAATGTTTTATATCTGAAACGTAATTTTGAATTACTTGCTCTACCTCTTGAGTGTGATTACTGTACATATTGGATACAAAATCGCTTGACAACTCTGCCAAGTCAAGTACTTGACTTGCCAATCCTTTTTCTTTTATTAAGTTTTGGTATAACCTAGCCACTTTTGCTGAGTTACTATTCTTTCTGTTTGTACCTGATATTATTGTTATCATTTAGTTTTTTTAGTTTGTTTCGATTTCATAAGCTATGCTGACCTCTTATGTTGAGTTTATCAAAATATGACTTAGTAACTCTATTAATTAAAATATTACTAGAGAATACTTTAGTAAAATATTCTCGGTGAGATCCTGATTCTAAAGCTTGGGGACAAGATAACAAGTTTTGGTGTTCTTTTTTAAATAATTATTGAACCAATCACGTCTGAATTGCCCCAACATTATATCTTTCGGTTATCGGTGCATGATTTGCTGCTTCAATTCCCATTGAAATGACTTTTCTTGTTTCTAAAGGATCTATAATTGCATCAATCCATAATCTTGAAGCTGCATAGTAAGGATTTATTTGGCTGTCGTATTTGTTTTTAATATTATCAAAGATCTCTTTTTCTTTGGCTGCGGTAATTTTTTCTCCCTTTTTCTTCAATGAAGCAACTTCTATTTGAACCAATACTTTAGCTGCTTGAGCTCCTCCCATAACAGCAATTTCAGCTGTTGGCCAACCTACAATTATTCTTGGGTCATAAGCTTTTCCACACATTGCATAATCACCAGCTCCATAGCTATTCCCCATAATTATGGTAAATTTAGGAACTACAGAATTAGCCATTGCACTTACTAATTTTGCTCCATCTTTTATGATTCCTCCATGTTCTGAAGCACTTCCAACCATAAATCCTGTTACGTCTTTCAAGAACACCAAGGGAATTTTCTTTTGGTTACAATTCATAATGAATCGGGCTGCTTTATCAGCCGAATCGGAATAAATAACTCCTCCAAACTGGACTCCGGTCTTCTTGGATTTCACAATTTTTCTTTGATTTGCCACAATTCCAACTGCCCAACCATCAATTCTGGCATATCCTGTTACAATCGTTTGACCGTAATCAGCTTTAAATTCGTCAAACTCTGAATTATCAACCAATCTGTGAATGATATCTCTTACTTCATAAGGCTTGGTTCTTTCTTCTGGGAATAATCCGTAAATTTCTTCTTCCTTTAATTTTGGTTTTGCCGATTCTTTTCTGTCAAAACCTGCTTTATCAAAATCTCCAATTTTATCCATCAAATTACGAATAGTTTGAAGGCAATCTTCATCATCTTTGCTTTTGTAATCGCATACTCCCGAAATACTTGTGTGAGTAGTTGCTCCGCCAAGTGTTTCGTTGTCAATGGATTCGCCAATGGCAGCTTTCACCAAATAACTTCCTGCCAAGAAAATAGACCCCGTTTTATCTACAATCAACGATTCGTCACTCATGATAGGTAAATAAGCTCCTCCAGCAACACAACTTCCCATAACGGCAGCAATTTGCACAATTCCCATCGAACTCATTCGAGCGTTGTTTCTGAAAATTCTACCAAAGTGTTCTTTATCAGGAAAAATCTCGTCTTGCATCGGAAGAAAAACTCCTGCGCTATCTACCAAGTAAATAATTGGCAATCGATTTTCCATGGCAATTTCTTGTGCTCTCAAGTTTTTTTTGGCTGCAATTGGAAACCAAGCTCCAGCCTTTACAGTTGCATCATTTGCTACAACAATACATTGTTTTCCAGCAACATAACCAATTTTGATTACTACACCTCCACTTGGACAACCTCCGTATTCTTCATACATTCCATCAGCCACAAAAGCACCAATCTCTTGTCGAGGAGAATCCTTATCGAGTAACAATTCTATTCTTTCTCTTGCTGTAAGTTTCCCTTTGGCATGATGTTTATCTATACTTTTCTGTCCACCACCTAGCTTTATTGCGGCAAGCTTTCTTTCCATTTTGGAAATTAAAAGCTTCATGGAGTCTTCGTTTTTATTAAATGTAATATCCTGTTTTTCCATCAATTAACTTGTTTGTTCTCTCATTTTTAGTGAGGCAAGGATTCAAGTTTTAAAAATACCGTTTTAATTGATAATTAACAATGAATAACAGAGATTTGTTGGTGAATTTATTCGTATATTGTGTTGATTTTAATTCTCAATTTCACATCTTTCATTTATGGAAAATGGAAATCTTTATATTCCAAATCAAGTTTGGAATAACGGAGGAGTTAAAATTACCCTAAAATCTTTCCGAAAGTTCTAAAAATTAGTTTAATGTCACCCAAAAAACTTTGATTTTCAATATACTGAATGTTCAATTCCAGTTTTGTTGGCATTATTACCTCAACGTATTCTTTTTCAGGATTTTCTGAATTTCCTAAGATTTCATTTTCATTGATAAATTCAATAGAAGCCAAATCGGTTAATCCCGGGCGAACAGAGAGCACTTTTAATTGCTCCTTTGAATACAAATTCACATATTTTGGCACTTCTGGTCTTGGTCCCACAATGCTCATTTCTCCTTTAATTACATTGAGTAATTGCGGGATTTCATCCAATTTGAATTTTCTTAATAGTGTTCCTACACCCGTTATTCTAGAATCATTATCGCCAATTGTCAATTGCCCCGACTTGTCAGAATCAGGTTTCATTGTTCTAAATTTCAATAACTTAAACTCTTTGCTGTTTTTGCCCACTCGGATTTGAGTATAAAAAACTCCTCCTCTACTTGTTGAAACAACGACAAGGGAAATGATGAACAAAATTGGACATAAAATCACAAGTCCAACCAAAGAAGAAAGTATATCAAAAAGTCTTTTTATCAAAATAATATTTTTGTGATGTAAAGGTAATAGAATTTAAAATTTTACGAATTCAAAAGCCAATTCTCTATCATCTGAAGCCCATTTGGTGTCAATACCGATTCGGGGTGAAACTGAATTCCGATGCAATTGTAGTGGTTGTGGGAAAAGGCCATGTTTGTAAAGTCATCTGAAGTGTAGCCAATTTCTCGCATTGTATTTGGCCAATCCTTTATTGCCCAGGAATGATAGCGACCAACCTCCTGAATCTCAGACATTCCCTTGAATAAATAATGAGAATTATCTATTTCTATTTGGGAGGAAACTCCATGATGTACTTCGGACAAATTGATTAGTTTGGCTCCAAAAAATTCGGCTAATGCTTGATGACCTAAACAAACCCCTAGAATAGGCTTAGTAGCAAAATAGGTTTCTATTACTTGAATAAGTTTTCCTGCATATTTTGGAAGTCCTGGCCCCGGAGACAATATTATTTTATCATACTTCTCGAGTTCTTCCATATCAAATTCATCGTTTCGTTTCACGGTAACCTCAGCTCCCAATGACTCTACATAATGAACCAAATTGTAGGTGAATGAATCGTAATTATCAACAATGAATATCTGCATAGAAGTAGTACTGAATTGCCTGCAAATGTATCATTAATTTAAAGAATTTGGAAGTTCTACAAAAAAAGTAGTACCTACATTCTTTTGGGATTCCAACCAGATTTTTCCATTGTTGTTAATCGCAATATTCTTGCAGATGTTCAATCCTAATCCCACTCCATGCAAAAATGTCTCGGAATCCCCTTGAGCAAAAAGATTAAACACTTTGTTCTGATTTTCTTTTGAAATCCCTATTCCATTGTCCGAAACAGAAAGATTTGTTTTGTTAGAATTTGATTCAATTTTTACTTGTATTTTCAATTTTCTACTTGGCTCTCTGTACTTAAAACTGTTTTCTATTAAATTGTTCAACAACTGTTTTATCTCGTGGTAATTTCCATACAGTGCCTTGTGGGTTATTTGAGTATCAAATTCATAATCAACATTTTGATGAGTTTTCGTAATGTTCTTTTCTATTTCCGAAATCAATTGTTTAAGATTTATTGATTCGTGCTGAATGTAACTGAGTTTTTTTGTTTTGGCAGAAACCAATAAAAACTCAATAAATTCATTCATTTTGTTACATTCTTCCAGCACTTCTGTCAATTCGCTACTGTTTGTTTTGGTGATTTCTATGTCCTCCAAAAGTCTTTGGGCATTGTACTTGATTCCCAATACCGAAGTTTTGATATCGTGTGCCACAACGGATGAAAATCTGTCGAGTTTTGTATTGGTATTGAATAAATTTTCATTTAGGAGTTTTAATTTAAGCTTTTGGAGTTTGTTCTTTTTCATTTGATAAAAAGCAAAAGAAAACAAAATTACAAATACAAGAAAAGCCGAAGTCATCACCCAAAAATAGAATTGCCTTCGTGCTAGTTTTTCTTCGTTTCTAAGAATCTCTTCCTGGGCTTGCAACAAATCTTCTATTTGTATGGCATACTTTTCAAATTCGCTATGATTCACTCTCATGTTTTCGTAATTCTCGATGAAATAATCGGATACCTCATTGTATCGAAAATCCTTTGGATTGAGATACTTTCGGAGTGCCACAGAGGATTCAATTGCAAAAGAGGTTATTCCTGATTTTTTGGCATTTTGAAATACCTCCCAGAATTCGTTTATTGCCTTGGAAGTATCACCTTTTTCTATGGATAAAATTGCCATGTGATTCAGCGCATCTAAACCAATGTAGGAAAATCGCATACTATCTCCGTAATCGTTTATTATTTTAGACAAATAATATTCAACAGAATCTGGCTGATTAAGCAATTCAAATAAATTTGCAAACTCCTTGTAAACGTAACAATTTAACTCGTTTTTGTACTCCGTTTTTTTTTCATTGAGAGAAAAATTCAAAAATTTTCTAGATTTTTGATATTCCCCTTGCAAATAGTTGAGTTTAGAAAAATGAATATTCAGCCAAAACTTGTTGTTCAAATTAATAGAATGTAACTTCTGTATTTCTTCAGCTTTATTGAGATATTCCTCTGCTTTTTGATAGTTTCCCACATCTCTATAAATCACACCTATCTCTTGGTAGGAATTCATCACTCCTTTTTGATCTTGCAATTGATGAGACAATTTATTTGCTTTCCAAAAAAACTGCAATGACATTATAAAATTTGAATTCATTTTATTGATGTCTCCTTGAATCATACATAAATCCTTTCTTAAAGATTTACTCAAATGTTTTTCTATTTTATCATAATAATACAAGGCTTTAATTGCCTTATTGTATTGTTCTTTTCGATAATTACATAAAATATAAGCGTAGCACACAATACTATTTTTCGAATTATAGTCCTCTCCTATTTTATCAAAAGATGTTTCTAATTCCTGATAGAACAATGGATTCGAAATGTTCTTATTCAGTGTTTGTTTTATGCTATCTGCACTTAAATTGAAAGATTGTGAAAACATAGCACCTGACAAAATGCAAAACAATAGCATGCTTTTTAGTTGAATCAAATACTTTATGTTCCAATTGAATGTCATAGCTCTAAATATACTAAATAAAAGAAACCGAATAAACAATTTGGACTTTGAAATTATGCTACTAGGGTATTAAGAATTTCTTGGGCAAATACTTCTTGTGTATTCCTTACCTGATCTATTTCTAATTTACCTTTATCACTAGATAGTTTGCCAAAACCTCTTATTGTAAGTAACTCTTGTCGTTTGTTTTTTGATGTATCAAAATACAACGTAATTCCCTCACGATAAATATCGGTAATCCCTTTTAGTTTAAATTTCTTTTTCTCGTTCAATGCTTTTAAAATTATTTTTTTCTGCTCCACGCTTATCTCTTCCACATTGGAAGAAATTTTGGCAATGGGAAAATCAAAAGCTGGTGTTCCGTCATTGGTAGTTACTTGCACCGGAAAAAAAGCATTAAGTGAAAAAGGCTGTTTGAAATAATCTTGATAATTTGAACTCATCTTCTGTTAGATTTAGTTAATAGCTGAAACAAAACAAAGAAAAATAGCTTTTGACTACAATCTTAATTCAATAAATATCAACCCATTTTGTGGGTTTTTAAACAAATTATTGCAAAAAACACACATAACCTACTTATCCAAAAAATAAGTATTTGTACCTAGTTTGAAAAAACCAAATACTTGTTTACCATGTTTTTACATATATTAGGCTCAAAGCCTTGTGCGAAATACCACTAATTTTTCGTAAATTAGTTACAATGACAATTAAAGTAACCATAATTGACGATCATATCATGATTTTGAAAGGTCTAAAATCTATGATAGATGGAGTTGAAAACATCCGTGTTTATGGCACCTATTGTTATGGCGAAGATTTACTTCATTTTTTAAAAACAAAGAGTCCAGATATTATACTTATGGATATAGAGCTTCCCGATATTAGTGGGATTGATCTTTGTAAAATAGTAAACGAAAAACATCCTGAAATACCAATTATTGCAATTTCTAGTCACGAGGAAATTTCCTACCTCAACAACATGACAAATGCTGGTGCAAAAGGTTATTTATTGAAGTCTACGGACAAAAAAGAAATAATTTTTGCAATAAAAACAGTTTTAAGCGGTCAGAACTATATCGACAAGAGGCTGAAAGAGAAGTTAATCAATGAAAGTTTAGGATTTTCTAGCACCGAAACTGCTCCCAACTTGACAAAAAGAGAAACTGAAATATTTGAATTGATAGGCAAAGGTTGCACAAACAAAGAGATTTCAGCTCTCTTGAGTATTAGTAAAAGAACGGTGGATGCTCATCGACAAAATATTCTTAAAAAATTTGATGTTCACAACACAGCAGAATTGGTAAAAAAAGGGATGAGATTAAATCTCCTTAAATAAATCATCCAGCTCTGAAAGAAACATCGTTCCCGTAAGGAATTGAATTTCTGGCTCCTTGAGGCTTGTACAATATATTCGTAAATATAATTCTATCACCTCTTCTCAAACTCTTTATTCTTGTTTTCATATTCTCGGTAAGCTTGTAGTTTTCTTCTTACAATTAATGTTCACTTTAAGAAAGTGTGAATAAATATGAAAAAGCCAATCGATTGTTTCTTTTTTTTCATCTGTGTAATGCAGGAGGAAGAAAAAAGTAACGGGTTAGATTACATTAAATTCATAATGTTATGGTTATTGATTAAGTTTGTGGAACGAGCTGCGTAAATTACTAAAGTGTTTTTTATTCGGTTGTTATGCACAATTAAAAAAGAGGCGATATGATTAAGACTAAAAATTCAATTTTGTTTTTTGTTCTCCTATCAATAACCATTGGTAGTTGTAAAAAAGATGATAATAACAATTCAGAGAGTTGCTATTCGAATACTAATGCACAAACCTTAGTTCATGACGGTATCAATAGAGAGTATGTATTGTATATACCTAACTCCTATGATGGGACATCTGCTGTTCCATTAATGTTAAATTTTCATGGGTTTGGTGGTAGTGCAAGAGATTATATGCAAGAAGCAGATATGCGCTCATTGGCAGAAGCTGACACTTTTATTTTAATCTATCCCCAAGGTAGTTGTTCAGATGGTTCTTCTCATTGGAATGCTTGTCCATCGGGAGGAGACAATAAAAGTAATGCTGATGATTTTGGTTTTGTTGAATCAATGATTAATGAGATTTCATCGCAATATAACATTGATATGGAAAGAATTTATGCTGCTGGATACTCAAACGGTGGTATGATGGCATATGGACTTGCTAACTATAAAAGTGATTTAATTGCTGCGGTAGCCTCTGTTTCAGGTGTTATGTTAGATTGTACTGGACCAACAAGTCATCCAATGCCAGTAGTTCATCTTCACGGAACCTCTGATGGCGTTCTGCCCTATAATGGTGGAAGTGGCTGGAACTCTGCGCAAAGTACATTAGACCATTGGATGAATTTCAATAACACGACTACAAACCCAACTGTAAGCAGCGACAATAACGGAGGAATGACAATTGAACATTATATATATGACCAAGGAGACAGCTTAGTTTCCGTTGAACATTACAAATATATCGGAGGAGACCACGTTTGGTTTAATTCAACCTTTCAAGGTCAAAATGCTTCTGAATTGGTCTGGAATTTTGTATCACGTTATGACATAAATGGACTGAGATAAAGAATAAAAGTGCATAACAATGTGTATGTGTTCATAGCCAGCAAAAGCTGGCAACGCCACATACACCATACGTTGAAAAAAATCTTAAAGCCCTACTTATCAAACCAATACTTTTTTCAAATAAAATGACAGAAATAACTCACCTCATCGAAACAAGAAAGAACTTTCTTTCTGTTGTCAACTCATTGACAACTGAACAATTGAATTACATCCCACAAGGACTGAATAATAACATCATTTGGAATTTTGGTCATTCTATTGTTACTCAGCAATTGCTGTGCTACAACCTATCGGGAAGCAGAATGCATGTGAATAAAGAACTTGTGCACAAATATCGAATAGGAACTAAACCTGAAGAAATTGTTTCTGAGGAGGAAATTGAGAATTTGAAGCAGTTGGCTCTTGAACTTCCTACTAAAATGAAGGAGGACATACAGACAGACATTTTCCAGGAGTACAAAGAATACACCACTAGTTTTAATGTAACATTAACCAATATTGAAGAAGCTGTAAAATTTAACAATGTACACGAAGGTCTTCATCTTGGGTATGCTATGGCAATAAGAAAATTAATTTCTAAATAATTTGTGATTCCTGCGAAGGCCGGAATCCTATTCATCAGGCTAATTCTCGTATTATAGATTCCTGACCTCGCAAGAATGACAATGAATATTATTTTTTTTGTGCTACCAAAGCATACACCATAGGTAGTTTATCTCCATGCTTTTTGAATCGGAATTTTTTGGGTTCAAACTCTTCTAACTCCTGGAAACAATTATAAGGTGAATAGTCGTATTCGCGAAACTCAATTACAGGCAATCCATTGTTTTTTAAACTATTAAAAATCTCAGACAAACTGTGGTTCCAAGTCACACAAGTTTCTTTTATTTCTTTTTTAGTATCTGTGTATGTTCCTAGGTCTGTTTCTACAATTGGTTCCGCATTAAAATATCGATAAACCACTTTGTCTACTGCATCGTCAAACATCCAAACAACTGGATGAAATTCGGCAAAAACGAACTTCCCTCCTGGTTTAAGAAAATGAGAAATAACCTCTGCCCACTGATTGGAATCTGGCAACCAGCCTACTGTGCCGTAGCTAGCAAAGACATAATCATATTGCTCTTTATGCAATTGAGGAAAACTGTACACATCTGAGCATATAAACTTTGTATCAACTTCCATTTCTTTCGCCAGATTTTGGGCTTTTTCAATCGCTAAATCTGATAAATCTACTCCTGTAACTATTGCTCCCAATTTACTCAACGAAATGCTGTCTTGACCAAAGTGACATTGAAGATGTAGTACTTTTTTACCTTGAATTTCTGTCAAAAACTCCATTTCTATTTCATTCAAAGAATTCCCCCTTTTTTTGAATGTTTCGTTGTCATAAAATTCTGATTCATAATGAACTTCTGTTCGTTTGTTCCAAGATTCTCTGTTAATTTTTAGGTAATCCATGTTCTGGTAAGCTAATTGTATGTTGCAATTTACTTCAACAATCTGAATCCTGAGGGTTTTATCCCGATTTTTTTCGGGATAAAATGTCTCGAAAGGTAACTTTATAAAGTTGCTCCTTTTATAGATTCCTGCCTTCGCAGGAATGACAATGAAAAAATGAATCTTCGAAGTTGGGCTTCGATACTCGAATCCGCTACCGCTCCTTCGAACTAAACACTAACTAACTCAACTTAATTCACTCTCCAGAAATACGGAGAAAAAAGCACAGCAACTGTAAATAACTCTAACCTACCAAAAAGCATAAGGAAAGAAAGTACCCATTTTCCAGCATCGGGTAAGTGAGCAAAACTTTGTGAGGGATCTACTGAGGCAATACCCGGGCCTACGTTACCAAGCGATGTGGCTACAGAACTAATTGCTGTGAGAATATCTACTCCTGGCATTGCTGCCATAATAATACTGCCCATTACAAACATAAATAGGTACAGAAATAAAAACGCAAGTAGGTTGTAAATTACTTTGTTGTTGATTGATTTTCCGTTGAGGTGAACAGGTACAATAGCGTTAGGATGAATTCTTCGTTTGAACTCCAAGAATCCATTTTTTATCAAAATAACAATTCTTACAATCTTCATTCCTCCACTGGTAGAACCAGCAGATGCTCCCGAAAATAACAACAGAAAAAAGATGAAAGTTGCAAAAACTCCCCATTCAGTAAAAATTCCACTTGCAAATCCTGTTGTGGTGATTACACTCACTACCTGGAAAGAAACCAATCGAAAAGACTCCAAAAGCGAAAACCCATTATTCATGTTTTCTACATCCAAAAATACCGCTGGGGTTAACACCGCTATAAAACCAAGAACCGCCATCAGGTACCATTTGAATTCATCATTTTGCCACAATTTGGAAATCTTACCTTTGAAACCAAAATAAATAAGAGTAAAATTTGTTCCAGCAATGAACATAAAAATCAGAATTACAATTTCTATAAGAGGAGAATCATAATGAGCGATACTAGCTTGTTTTGTGGAGAAACCACCAGTTGAGGTTGTGGTTAATGAATGATTGATTGCATCAAAAAAGTTCATCCCACAAAACATAAGTACAATGGTTTCTGCCAGAGTAAGAAACAAATAAATAACCCACAATCGCTTGGCTGTTTCTTTTATTCTTGGATGAATTTTATCTTTTGTTGGTCCGGGTGCTTCGTTTACAAAAAGCTCCATTCCTCCAATTCCCAGAAGTGGTAAAATAGCAATGGTAAGTACAATAATCCCCATTCCTCCTATCCACTGGGTCATGCTTCGCCAGAACAAAATACTCTCGGGCATTTCTTCAATATTATTCAAAATGGACGCTCCAGTAGTTGAAAATCCTGACATGGTTTCGAAAAAAGCATTTGAAAAATTGGGGATAGATTCTGACAAAACATAAGGAAGAGTTCCAAACAGAGTCATTGCAATCCAACTAAAAGAAACGATAATGAATCCCTCTCTCCGTTTTATTTCAGCTTCTTTATATTTTCTTAAAAAGTAACGGAAAGATAAACCAACTGCGAAGGTCAATCCACTAGCCATTAAAAATGAAAAGTGAGCTCCATCTCCGTAGAAATAAGAAAAACCTAAAGGCAAAGCCATCAAGAATCCATTGATAAGAAGTAAAGATCCGATTACGTATCCAATTACTCCAAAGTTTATCAGTTTATTAGTCCCTCCCATTTTTTATTGAAAATACCTTTCTATTTGGTGAATAGATTGAGTCAAACAAAACACAACGGCTTTGTCGCCCTCGTTCAATTGAAAATCTCCAAATGGAATTAAACTTTCATCTCCACGAATCACTCCAGAAATATTTGCTGTTTTTGGAAACTTAAGATTCTTTATTCTTTTTTGAGTCACTTTAGAATTTGGCTTTACCGTAAACTCAATAATTTCGGCATCTACTCCATGTAAGTTTGCTATGGCATCTACATGTCCTTTTCTGATGTGCTTAAAAATATTGCTTGCCGCAATTACTTTTTTATTGATAAGTGTATCTACCCCAATATTTTGAGACAAGTGGATGTAATCAATATTTTCTACTCGGGCAATTGTCTTCCTTACTCCATGATTTTTGGCCACAAGCGAAGAAATGATATTTGTTTCAGAATTTTGAGTCACAGAAATGAGTGCATCCATATCTCCCAAACCTTCCTCTTTCATTGTTTCTACATCTCTCCCATCAATATTCAAAATAAGTGTGTTGTTGAGGTTATTGGCCAGCATTTCGCATTTTTTCTCATCTCCTTCTATCACAATTACTTTGTAATTATCCTGAAATATTCTGGCTGTTAATTCACCCAATCTATTTCCTCCCAAAATCATAATGTTTCTTATTTCAAAACATTTTTGATCGCAAAATTCTGTGATTTTATCAATAGATTCTGGAGTTGAAATGAAATACACAATATCATGCTCTCTAATCGTTGTGTCTCTATTTACTATAATAGTTCCTTCGTTTCTATGAATAGCAATGGGTTTAAATGACAGGTTTGGATTCAAATAAGAACTTTCACCAACCGTTTGATCTCGGAGTTTTGATTTATCACCAATTGCAATTCCAAAAACAGTCAGTTTTCCTCCTTCAAATTCGATATTGTCTGTAAAAGCTGATTTTTTTACCAGCCTTTCAATCTCTTCTGCTGCTAATATATCTGGAGAAATTAAAGTATCTATACCCAAATCCTTGAACATTTCTTGTCTATCATCCGACAGATTCTCAAGAGTACTAACTCTCGCAATGGTCTTTTTAGCTCCATACTTTTTGGCCATGATAGAAACAAGTAAATTTGTCTCTTCGGATGAAGTAACAGCTATCAACAAATCACATTGATTTACTTTGGCTTCTGATAATATCTCAAAAGATTTTGCATCACCCAAAATAGGAAAAATATCAATATGAGATTGCACGTAATCCAACCTAGATTCATCTTCATCTATCACATAAATATCTTGCAATTCGCTCGAAAGCATTTTAGCAAGATGATAGCCTACATCCCCTGCTCCGGTGATAATTATCTTCATAAGTATGGTTAAAAATTCTGGAATTAACAGACAAAGTTAGCTTTTTTAAACCTAAAAATAAATTATCTTCTTTGGTAAACTAAAAAATGGAATAAACCGTGTATCTTTGAATCTCTATTCATTCACCCAAAAAAGAGCTACACAAAAATGCCAAACCAATCTTTCGAAAGTAGAAAAATTGTTATTCTTGCTATTGTAATTTCAATAGGGATAATTTTTTCGCTTAGGCTTTTGTTTGTTCAGGTATTGAGCCCAAAATGGAACGAAGAATCTCTCAAAATTTCTGAAACCAAGAGAATTATTGAGCCAGAAAGAGGTCTTATTTTTGATAGAAACGGAAAATTACTTGCAGCGAACAAAACAATTTATGAATTGAGGCTGACTCCTTCCAAAATTCAAGAATTTGACACGACAGAATTATGTAATCTGATATTAATAACAAAAGATTCCCTCAAAACAAAGCTGAAAGAACTAAAAAGATACCGCAGACTCCAGCAAGTTTTGGTGAAGACAATTCCCGAACAGAATGTAGCAAAATTTACTTCTTTGATGTATAAATATCCTGGATTTGCGATGGTAGAAAAATCTATCAGAACTTATCCTGGTCATGCCGCAGCTCACTTGCTTGGTTATGTGCGAGAAGTAGATGGAGAAATAGTAAAGAAAAAACCATACTACCGTGGTGGAGATCGAATTGGAATTTCTGGTTTAGAAAAATTCTACGAAGATGATTTGCGAGGAAGCAGAGGAAAAAATCAATTTTTAAGAGATGCTTTTGGAAACTTGAAGCAACTTACCGAATCGGATACAGCAAAATCGGGTAACAATTTGATGAGTTCCATTGATTTGGTTTTACAAAAGTATGGAGAACAACTCATGCAGAACAAAATAGGCTGTGTAGTTGCCATAGAACCTTCTACGGGCGAAATTCTGAGTATGGTATCGGCTCCATCCTTTGATCCTAATTTGCTAAGTGGCGACACAATGAGTAAAAACTGGAATAGATTGTATCGAAATGATTCTCTAAAGCCTCTTTTTAACAGAGCACTTCTTTCTCGTTACTCTCCAGGCTCAATTTTCAAGATGGTGCAAGGTTTATCTTCTTGGGAACTAGGCATTATTGACAAAACAACAAAAATACAATGCGACAAAGGTCTTGTGGGTTGTCACAACCACAATCCAGTTCAAGGTTTACCCGATGCAATCAAGGTATCTTGTAACCCCTATTTTTATGAAACATTCAAGCGAATGAGCACCATGAATGAAGGGAAAGATATGCATGAAAAATCCAGAAAAGGATTAGCTATATGGAACGAATATGTTACTTCCTTCGGATTAGGAATGAATTTGAATATTGATTTCCCTGGCTACTCAATTGGTAATATTCCTTCACCTGCAACCTACGACAAAATGTATAAGAACAACATGCGATGGAATTTCAGAACATGTAACTCCTTGGCTATTGGACAAGGCGAAATGTTGGTAACTCCATATCAAATGGCAAACCTTGCTTGCATTATAGCAAACAGAGGTTACTTTTATTTTCCTCATTTTATAAAAAGTATTAAGGGAAGTACTCTTGATAATTTATACCAATCAAAACAGTATACAAAGATAGGTTCTGAAAAATTTGAACTCATAGCAGATGCCATGCAACAAGTGGTAGAAGGAGCTGGCGGAACCGCAAGCAGAGCCAGAATAGAAGGAATAGAATTGTGCGGAAAAACAGGAACGGTAGAAAATTCCAGAGGAAAAGATCACTCTGTATTTATTGCTTTTGCTCCTAAACACAATCCAAAAATTGCTATTGCAGTGTACATCGAAAATGCGGGATTTGGTGGAACTTGGGCTGCTCCAGTTGCAAGTTTGATGATAGAAAAATACTTGAATGACAGCATTAGCAATCCTGCCAAAGAAAAAAGGATCATTGATGCAAATCTAATTCCATAGAATGAATCATATTTTTAAAAATATAGACAAACAGCTACTTGGAATATATTTCCTGCTCGTAATTTTGGGAATTTTTAGCATCTTCTCCACTACGTATGACGAGAATTATTCATCTATATTTTCTTTGAGTAAATCCTACGGAAAACAAATCATGTGGTTTGGAATAAGTAGTTGTATTGGGATAGTAATTCTTCTTTTGGACAAAGAATTCATTAAGAAATCTATTCCTGTTTTTTATGCCTTTACTATGCTTTTATTGGTTTTGGTATTGCTCATTGGTACAGAAAGAAATGGAGCTAAAGCTTGGTTTGGAGTAGGAAGTTTTGGAATTCAACCTGCCGAATTTGCCAAAATATCCGTGAGTTTGATGGTCGCACTTTTCATTTCTAACACCAACACCATATTATTGCGACAGCAAACCAGAGTTTGGCTTTCCATTATCATTTTTATGCCAGTTTTTCTTATCCTCCGCCAACCAGATTTGGGAACTGTATTGGTATTCTTGGGGTTTATATTGGTTCTTTATAGAGAAGGAATCATTGGAAACGTTTTGCTTTACGGACTTTTGCTGGTAATTGTAGGAGTGGTTTCATTATTGATAAAAGACACAATCACTCCATTTTTCGGCTTTTTGGTTCACGCTCATTACATTTTTATTTTTACACTAATTGTTGTAGCTATTTTGGTAACTATGGGTGTGAATGTTACAACCTATCAACGATACAGAAAGAACAAATACATTCGTATTATTTTGGTGACATTAGCTGCAATTGTGCTCGTACCCATGATGAAATATGGTTTTGAAAAAATTCCAGAAAACCACTACCAAAGAGTAAGAATAGAAATTATTTTGGGATTGAAACAAGATCCTCGGGGAGTTGGATATAATTCGCATCAGGCATTATCTGCCATTGGATCAGGGAAATTTTTAGGAAAAGGATACAAAAATGCAACCTTAGCCAATGATACCTACAGCCAAGTTCCTGAGCAAAGCACTGATTTTATTTTTTGTACCGTGGCAGAAGAATGGGGTTTTCTTGGAGGATTTATTTTGTTTTCCATGTACATGGTTCTTATTTTAAAAATAATATCAATTGCCGAAAGGCAGCGTTCTACATTTAATCGTGTATTTGCGTATTCCATTGCAAGTATCTTTTTTATTCATTTCGCTATCAATATTGGCATGGTGTTGGGTCTTGCTCCAATCATTGGTATTCCATTGCCTTTCTTTAGCTACGGAGGCTCTTCCCTGCTTTCATTCAGTATTATGATATTTTTATTATTGAAGTTTGACTCCGATAGATTAGAGTCTTTTAGATAGCAGAAAACTGCTTTTTTTACTCTTAAAAGTAAACTCTTTATTTCTAGGTTTTTTTGGCGCATATGTTAAGAGTAAGCTAAAAGGTAATTTCATTTTAATATAAATTGAAAGTGGCACAATTTTGTTGATTGTTATTTTGTTAATTAAAATGGGGATAAAAAAGAACGAGAACTGCTCATATTCTTCCATTGTATTTTATTTTTGAAGTCTATTATGAAATCATTATTTTACCTATCCGTTGCGGCAATTTCTAGCTTTTTGCTTAGCACTACTTCAAATGCTCCAGAAGCTATTTTGGAAAATAAAAAAACAGCACCCGAATTTCTTACTCAGAATCATGCTTGGGCCGATTCTGTGTTTGATACTCTAACAGAAGATCAAAGAATTGCTCAATTGTTTATGGTTGCTGCCTATTCTAACAAAGGAAAAGAGCATGAAAATTATATTTCGAACCTAGTTTCTACTTACAATCTTGGGGGGCTTATTTTTATGCAAGGAACACCCGAAAAAGAAATAGAATTAACCAATTTGTACCAATCTCAAGCCAAAACTCCTTTGATGATTGCCATTGATGGAGAATGGGGACTTCCAATGAGATTGCAAAATACCTTTAAGTTTCCAAAACAAATGACTTTGGGTGCAATTCAGCACGATTCACTAATTTACGACATGGGAAAAGAAATGGCTCTTCACTGCAAACGCATTGGGATTCATGTGAACTTTGCTCCAGTAATTGATGTAAATAACAATAGAAAAAACCCGGTTATTAACTACCGTTCATTTGGTGAGCAAAGAGAAAATGTAACAAAAAAAGGAATTGCTTACATGCAAGGAATGCAAGACAACGGAGTATTAGCTTGCGCCAAACATTTCCCCGGGCATGGCGACACGGATAAAGATTCACACAAAGCTTTGCCCGTAATTACTCACAAATACAAAAGGCTCGATTCTGTTGAATTCTATCCATTCAAACAACTTATAAAAGAAGGAATTGGTAGCATGATGGTAGCTCATTTGTTTATTCCTGCACTGGATAGCACTCCCAATACAGCCACCACTCTTTCCAAAAAAGTGGTGACAGATTTATTACAAACCGAAATGGGTTTTGAAGGATTGATTTTTACTGATGCTTTGAATATGAAAGGAGTAAGTTCTTATTACAAACCTGGCGTTGTGGATGTGAAAGCACTCATTGCAGGAAATGACATTCTTCTTTTTTCTGAAGATGTTCCTACAGCTATTAAGGAAGTAAAAAAAGCAATAAAAAACGGTGAAATAACAAAAGAACGAGTGTGGAAGAGTGTTAAGAAAATATTGTACGCTAAGCAGTGGATGAATATTTCAACTGACACAATTTTCGACAAAAACCTAAAGTCTGATTTGAATCCAAAATCTTCTCAGTTAACGAATAAACTTCTATTTGAAAATGCTCTTACTTTAGTTAAAAACAAAACTGACTTGATTCCTATAAAAAGATTAGACACAACAAAAATAGCTTCTGTTGTGATAGGAGAAAAATCTCCAAATTCATTTCAAAATGGGTTGAGTAGATACACCAAAGTGGCACATTTTGGTATTTCTAAAAAAGCTTCGCAAGAAAACATAAATGCTTTGTTGAAAAAACTAAAAGGTTATGACAAAGTGATTGTAAGCCTGCACGGAACCAAAATGAATGGCAGCTATGGAGTATTCAAAAATGACATTTTAATCATCAATTCCATTGCCAAGAATCACCATGTAATTCTTAACTACCCAACAAATGCCTATGCTCTTGCTAAATTGGGCGATGCAAAAAACATTGAAACCATCATTGTATCATACGAAGACAATGAGTACACACAAGATCTTGTTGGTCAACTAATATTTGGAGGAATTGGAGCAAAAGGTAAACTTCCTGTCACTGGTTCTTCTGTATTTCCTGTGGAAACTGGAATAGAAACAGAACCTATTCGATTCAAGTATGCGATGCCGGAAGAATTGGGAATTCCTAGTAAAAAACTAGCAGGAATAGGCTGGATTGCAAGAGAAGCAATAAAAGACGGAGCCTTTCCTGGTTGTCAAGTGTTGGTAGCCAAAGAAGGTAAAATAATTTATCAGGAGAATTTTGGAAACTACACTTACTCTGCTGGTTCTAAAAAAGTAGGGAACGAAACACTGTACGACCTTGCTTCTATCACAAAAGTTGCCGCTACTACTGCAATCCTAATGAAAATGGTGGAGAATGGCGAGATAGATTTGAATAAAACTTTGGGCGATTACTTGCCCGAGTATGTAAAAGGAACTGATTATGAGTCTGTTATTTTGAAAGAAATGTTGACTCACCAAGCTAAGTTCAAGCCTTGGATTCCTTTTTATTCAGCCACATTAGATGAAAACGGAAACTTAAACAAGCGCTTTTATTCGGATAAAAAATCAGAATTCTACAACTCGGAAGTTGCAAAGGATATTTTCATTTTTAAAAACTACAACAAAGCAATTCTTACTCGAATTGTTAGTACTGAATTACTTTCTTCTAAAAATTACCGATATAGTGATTTAGGTTATTATTTTTTGAAAGAAATTATTGAAACTAAATTTAACCGAAGTTTAGACTTGATAGCTGATAGTCTTTATTACAAGCCTTTGGGGTTGCAATTTACTACATACAATCCATTAACTAAATTTGATAAAAATCAAATCACACCTACAGAAAAAGATAACATTTTCAGGAAACAACTCATACAGGGTTACGTCCATGATCAGGCGGCTGCCATGATGGGTGGAATTGGCGGACATGCAGGATTATTCTCAAATTCTACAGAACTTGCTACAATTATGCAATTATTTTTGAATGGTGGAGTTTATGGTGGGGATACCTATTTTGGCGATTCTACAATTCTAGAATTTACAACTGCGCCATACCTCAATTCTGTTACAAAAAACAGAAGAGGAATTGGTTTTGATAAACCTACAACGGATCTGGAAAACGGGCCAACTTGCGATGCTGTTTCAATGAAAAGTTATGGCCACTCTGGATTTACAGGTACAAGAGCTTGGGCGGATCCTGAGCATGATTTAGTTTATATATTTTTATCAAATAGAGTATATCCCGATGCAGAAAATTGGAAATTGGTCAAGAACGACATCCGAACAAGAATAGAAAAGGTGATTTACAATTCTTTTCTTCAAAAATAAATTGAGATGAAAATAAACCACATAATAGAGCAATCAATTAAGGTAAAAAAGCAAATTTTGGAAGATGGTGAATTGATTCAAACAATTCAAACCGTTACTGATTCCATTGTGAATTGCTACAAAAACGATGGAAAAGTGCTTTTCTGTGGAAACGGAGGAAGTGCAGCAGATGCTCAACATTTGGCGGCAGAATTGTCTGGTAAATTCTATTTTGACAGAGAACCACTAAATTCTGAGGCTTTGCATGTAAACACCTCTTACCTCACGGCCGTTGGCAACGATTACTCGTACCAAGAAATTTATGCCCGTATCGTAAAAGCAAAAGGAAGAAAAGGCGATATTTTGGTTGCTATTTCTACATCTGGAAACTCCCAAAATGTACTGAATGCGATGATCCAAGCCAAAGAACAAGGAATGCAGATAGTTGGATTATCCGGAAAAACAGGTGGGAAAATGAAAGAATTGTGTGATTTTTTGATTCCAGTTCCCTGCGAGGATACTCCAAGAATTCAAGAAGCACATATATTAATTGGACACATTATTTGCCAATTGGTAGAAGAAGACTTATTTGCGCAAAACAAATGATAGAAGAAGCTTTAATATTAGCCGGAGGAAAAGGAACTAGACTGCAATCCATAGTTTCAAAACTCCCTAAATCTATGGCTCCTATCAATGGAATTCCTTTTTTGTCCTATCAATTTAATCTTTTATTAAAGCACGAAATCAAAACTGCATATTTGGCTGTGGGTCACCTATCAGAATTGATAAAAAACTACTACGGTAATTCCTACCAAGGACTTAATCTGGAGTACATTAAAGAAAATGAACCTCTAGGAACTGGAGGGGCAATTTCTCAAGCAATTTCCCATACGAAGACTAATGATATTCTGGTATTAAATGGGGATTCTATATTTACCATTGACCTCAAAGAATTCTTTGATTCACACTTACAAAAACAAGCTGATTTTTCTGTTGCTCTCAAAAAACTAAAGAATTTTGACCGATATGGAGTTGTAAAAATGGACGACAACCAAAAAATAATAGATTTTGAAGAAAAACAACATCAGCAGGAAGGTCATATAAATGGCGGTGTGTACATTCTTAATAAATTAAAATTCGGCAGTTTAAAATTTCCTAAAGCCTATTCTTTTGAAAAAGAGTTTTTAGAATCACAATTCAACAACTTTAATTTTTATGGTTATCCTTCCACAAGTTACTTTTTAGATATAGGAATTCCTGAGGATTACGAACAAGCTCAGCAAGATTTTAAATCTTACAAAGATTGGGAAATTGATGCAACCTGGACCCTATTTCTTGACAGAGACGGTGTGATTAACAAACAAATAAAAGGTGGCTATGTAACAAGCGAAGCACTCTTTGAATTTATCCCTGGGGTTCTCGATTCGATAAAAACCCTTTCTAAAATTTTTGGGAGAATTGTAATTGTAACCAATCAACAATGTATCGGAAAAGGAATTATTTCAAGACAAGAGCTAGAATCTATTCATTTGGCTATGTGCAAAGACATTGAAAAGGCAAATGGAAAGATTGACAAAGTGTATTATGCTCCAAATCTGGCATCAGAAAACAGTGAGCTCAGAAAACCAAATTCGGGAATGGCAGAGTTAGCTAGGAACGACTTCCCTGAAATAGATTTTACTAAATCAGTAATGGTGGGTGACTCTATATCCGACATAGAATTTGGAAATAGAAAAAACATGAAAACGGTTCTCATTTCGAATGAATTAAACAGACTTGCCGACAGGTGTTTCTCAAGTTTGGAAAAATTTACAAAAAGTATCTCATAAAACTTTGGAAAATTAAATAGGACTACTATCTTTGCACCACTCAAACAAACAACTGTTCGTTTAAGTAACATAACCTGATAAAAATTAGATTCGTCTGACTTTAAAATATCGGGCGCGTAGCTCAGCTGGATAGAGCACCTCCCTTCTAAGGAGGCGGTCAAAGGTTCGAATCCTTTCGCGCTCACAAATAAATGCTTGTCCTGTAGGATGAGCATTTTTTTTGCATCAAACTTTCGTTAAAACTTAATAGAATCGGAACCTTTCAGGATTTATCATTTCATAACCCACGTTAAAAACGCAACGATAAGTTTTGGCACTCGTTGAAAACAAGCACCAGCGACCTAAGGTTTGCTATGACGGGGAGCAGTGAGAAACTGCTCCCAAATTTTATTGAAGAAAGTTTCTTTCCACAACCAAAAAAAAATATATAGCTCTCATTCATCAAAAATCAACGCAAATTATGCAGTAACTATTAAGAGTAAATTTCTTTGTTAAAAGACATACCTCGTTTAAGAAACAGATATATGGAAACAAGATAATCTGTAAATAGTTATGAGCCTTTGCTTTTATAGATTTTTTCGAACCGATATTTTCCATATACTCTTAACAACAAACTGTTCCAACAAATAACAGTAGACATGGGGAATCAATTAAAAATAAACACATTGGTTAATTAATCAGTTATTTGGGATAAAAAGTGTAATTGATTTATTAAATTCAAATCAACATTTAGAGTATATGACATACAGAGTGTTATCTATCCTGCTAAGGTTTAACATTAAAAGCAGATAATTATGAAGCAACGAGATATAGACCAGTTTTTACTTGGACATCCAATCACATACGATTCTGTTCGAATAGACTTTATTGACAGCTCTTTCAAAGTTGGGTTCTTTGAAAATCTCATTGGTGACTTTGATGAACTAAGACAAAAAAATCAATGGCGGTTCATTGAAAACAACAACTCTGTGAAATATAAGAATAGTAATAATGACCCAAAACAAACCATAATCATAAACGGAGATAAAATTGACAAGTTGAGCATTGCACAAAAACCTAACCTTTGAATCTAATTTCCATAGAACGAGATTTATTTTTTTATCTCTATTCATCGCAGGTTATAATGACGAATTTTTTAAGACCAAAGTCATAGGTAAAACTCTCCTGTTAAATAAATTCTTCATGGCGCTATTTTGAAAAGAGTGCTTTTAAAAACTTTATTCGTTTGTATCGAGTACTAAAGCGATCCTGTAGGTTAGTTGCTTAACAAAGTAAAAAATTAAATTTACTATCGATAATGAATTTAATGCGACAGAACCATAATTTTCTAATAAATTGGAAGCTGGTGATTCTTACCCAGTTTTTTTTAATTTCGGAACTTTTTTATCTTTGTAAAAAAAAAATTGAACAAAGAATTATTACACTATTTTACATTTGCCTTATCAATTGATTGCGTAGTCTTTGGGTTTGATGGAACAGATCTTAAAATATTGCTAATCGAAAGGAACGAAATCCCTTTTAAAAATCAATGGGCACTTCCTGGAGATTTATTAGATCCAAAAGAAGATTTAGACGACTCAGTCAATTTTATTCTAAAAAAACTTACAGGATTAAGCGATTTATTTTTCGAGCAAGTTGAAACTTTTGGTGATATCAATAGGCATCCTTTAGGTAGAGTTATCACAACTAGTTATTTCACCTTAGTTAATATTAATAAATATGAAGTCAATCCTTCTTCATTTGCTTCAAAAGCCAAATGGTGGAAAATTGAAGATGCAAATGAGCTCAAACTTGCCTTTGACCACAACTTAATTTTAGACAAATGTTTCAAAAAACTTCAAGACTCAATTAGAACAAGGCCAATAGGTTTTGAACTTATCAATCATAAGTTTACCCTAACTGAGCTTCAAACACTTTACGAGGCAATTTTAAACATAAAATTGGATACCAGAAATTTCAGAAAAAAAATTCTTCAAAAGAAATTTTTGAGAGAAACAGACACACTGCAGTCCAATGTTTCTCACCGTCCTGCCAAATTATATACTTTTGATATTGACCGATATGAATTGTTGAAAAAACAAGGATTTAGTTTCGAAGTATAAAAATTTTATTAACTTAGTGTCCTATCTACAATAAGTAGTAAGCCAATTACCTATTAAACTTTTTATATGAATTTAGAAACTCTGGACATATTCGTTTTAGTAATTTACTCAGTATTAATACTATCCGTTGGACTTTTTGTCTCAAGAAAAAAAACAAATGAAGTAAACTCCAGTGACTATTTCTTAGCAAGTAAGTCGTTACCTTGGTGGGCAGTTGGAGCTTCATTAATTGCTGCAAACATATCTGCTGAGCAATTCATTGGAATGTCGGGTTCTGGTTTTGCTGTAGGGCTTGCAATTGCTTCGTATGAATGGATGGCTGCACTTACACTTATTATCGTGGGTAAATACTTTCTACCTATTTTTATTGAGAAAGGTCTTTACACTATTCCGCAATTTCTAGAAAAAAGATACAATGCAAGAGTTAAATCAATTATAGCAATTTTTTGGATTGCCTTATTCGTATTTGTAAACTTAACTGCCGTGATGTTCCTAGGAGCAACAGCAATGGATACAATTATTGGAAATGGAGACGGCTCATTAATTCTTTCTAGTATAATAGTTTTAGCTTTATTTACTACTGCTTACTCAGTATGGGGAGGGCTATCCTCTGTAGCTTGGACTGATGTAATTCAAGTTGCAATACTAATAATAGGAGGATTAATTACGACCGGGATTGCACTTTATCATGTTTCGCCAGACCATTCCTTGTGGGGTGGTATGGAATATATTTTCTCAAAAGCTCCGGAGAAATTTGACATGATATTAGAAAAAGGTCATAAAGAATATAATAATTTACCTGGAATCGCAGTCTTGGTAGGCGGTATTTGGATTGCTAACATTTACTATTGGGGATTCAACCAATATATTATTCAGAGAACTTTTGCTGCAAAAAGTCTAAAAGAATCACAAAAAGGAATTGTGTTTGCTGCAATTTTAAAAATGATTGTTCCGCTTATTGTTATAATTCCAGGAATTATAGCCTACGTAATGTATTCTGAAAATCCAGATATTGCCAGTGAATTTTTAGATGCTTCAGGAAATCATCAAAATGATAAAGCATATCCTTGGCTGGTTTCTACATTTGTGCCTGTTGGACTTAAAGGATTAGTATTAGCTGCTTTGGCCGCGGCAATTGTTTCATCTTTAGCTTCAATGTTAAATAGTACAGCTACCATTTTTACTATGGATTTATATAAACCCCTAATTAATAAGAATGCATCCGAAAAACAATTAGTAACAGTAGGAAGATTAACAGGAGTAATAGCTCTTGTTATTGCAGCAGTTTTAGCTCCAATCCTAGGAGGAATTGATCAAGTATTTCAGTTCATCCAAGAGTATACAGGACTTGTGAGCCCGGGTATTTTAGCTATTTTTATTCTAGGATTATTTTGGAAAAAAACTACTGCCAGAGCAGCAATTATTGGTGCTTTAGTTTCTATCCCTATTGCTTTTTATCTAAAATTCGGTCCTCAAATCTGGGAAAACAATCCACTCTTCCCTAACCTTCCGTTCATGCATCAAATGTCAATAACATTTTTATCAACTTGCTTAATAATGATTGGTATTTCATTAAATCAAAATAAAGGTAAAGATGATGTTAAAGGAATTGAAATTGAAAAAGGTTTTTTCAAAACCGACAAAACTTACAATGTTCTTTCGTATGCTGTAATAATAATGTTAATAGTACTTTATACAATTTTCTGGTAATATGAAATCACTTTACCCCTATTTATTTTTATTCTTCACTTTTCACTTATCTGCTCAAGATACTATTGTGAAACCTGCTCCACTTGAATCATTTAGTGTTAGTGGAAATTATCGATTTTTTGCTCAGCATAGATTATTTACAAACCCATATACGTACAGTGTACTTAATGATCAACCACTTTATTTACCTAATAGGTCAATAATAGTAGGTGATGCATCACAACTTCCAGAACTAACTTTAAATTTGACAGGAAGTCCATCAAAAGGAACCTCTTTTGGTACAGATTTGGTTGTCTGGAATCAAAATAATGGAAACTTTGATTACTATCACAATTTGCAATTAGGAATTAATCTCTACGGAAATTTCAAAACTAAATTTGGAAACATGTCAGTAAGAGCTGGAGGAATTCATTGGCATAGCATGACTGCCTTCACAATGAAATCTTTCGCAGGTTATAACCGTTATAGTATTTTTGACCGCAACCCTTGGGATCCCCAGTTTAAAGATATAAATAAAAGGTATGAGGATTATTATAAAAATGGAGCTATTTCGCAGGATACAAGATGGTCTCAGCAAGCTGTGCAAGGATTCATTCTAGATTTAACAGAATTACCGCTGGGTTTAACTTTAAACATGATGTATGGAAAAACCCAAAATGCTGGTTCGGCCTTCAGAGACTTATCAAACGTCTCTAATGACAGTACAAACGATAATTTTATAAAGTTTTATGACAACACTATTCCTAATAATGTAATAGCAGGGAGTATTACAAAAACTTTTAAAAAACATAGAATCAGCATAAATAGTTTCAACAGAAAAACTTATTCCGATGAATTAGCCACAAAAGTTATATCGAACAACATTCTAACGAGTGAATTCTTTTTTGATTTAAAATCATTTTCAATTCTTGGAGAAGTTGGAGGTGGACATTATCAAGACGAATTTAAAGATCTAGGTAATGGTGAAATGATATCTCTTAAATTGAACCTAAAAAAAAGACTAACTAAAATCCCACTCGAACTTCACTACTATAGAATTAGTCCTAATGTGGTCAATAATAACGCAGAATTTGTAAATACATCAGTAAATGAGGCTACTTCAGCTTCCGTGGGCACTAATCAAGTTATAGGTGCAAATGGAGTGCTTCAGCAGAATGGAAGTGCTATGCTAGGCATGGGTCAAATGGCCAATAACAGACAAGGTTTAAATATTAATACTGAATTTAAAATAAAGGATGCTACTGTTTCAATTGGAAACGGTGTTGCTAAAGAAATTATTAACGAAAACAATAACATTTCATATGGTCATGCAGTCAATGGATTAACTATGTCTCGATTTTGGAGATTTAGCTTTCCATCAAATGTTGGACCCTACAACACCACATCTGTTCTATTCAGAAATGTTTTTCAAACAATTAATTTAAACGACTTAGACAACAAAGGTGAGGTAGTAAATGATAAATTTTTCAATAATATAGAGGCACAAGTAAAGTATAAATTAAACCTTTTTGGAAATCCATGGCATTTATTTTATTTAGGGTCATACAATTCAGTTCAAACTAAATTTTCTCCTGTCACAGTTTTTACAGAAGAAGCCTATCTTCGATTTTATTCCCACCAATTAGAGAGTTATTACAGAATCCACCCTAAAGTTGTAGTTTCGCAATATTTAGGTTGGGAACGAGCCATAGCAAATTATTCAACAGAAATTAATATAGAATCGAGTAAACCTCGAAACCAAGAAGGAATTGGATTAGGGTTTGGGGTTGATTACATGTTAGCTAAAAACACTGCAATATATTTAAGGCATCGTTACTTCTCCTTGGACGACAGAAATTTTGAACTTGATCAATTTAAAGGTCATGAAACTACTATTGAACTAAAAATAATTTTCTAATGAAAAGAAAAACACTTACTTTTTTATTGATAATATTAGCCAATTTTACAATTGGTCAACAAAAAAAATTCCAAATAAACGGTGCTGCACGAGGCTATTTTCTATCAAACAATTTGAACCTAGACGAATCTTTAGATTCAGTCACGACTCGTAAATCCAATTATGGACATACATTATTGGATCTAGGGTTTAGTCTTAGTCCTAATTCAAATACTGAAGTAATTGGTATGTTTAGGATAAGAAACGAACTAGGTGGTTTTTGGGGAGGTGGAGTCACCTTTGATGTTCGACAGCTATCACTGAAAGGTGTCGCTGGTAATATTGTGAAATATGAAATTGGGGATATTGACTTGAAAATGACGCCTTACACCCTACACAATACTCTTGAAGAAGGAGTGATAAATGAAGGAGATGTTTTTGATTTGAGAAGGGAAATCGTTCATTATGATATGTTTTATAATGATGATAACACCTGGAGAATGCAAGGTGCAAAAATGAATTTCGGATTAGAATTTGGTGAATTCCTTAAAGAGATTGACGTTAAAGGATTTATTACAAGACAGAGACCTACCGATGGAATTGTCGAACCAGAGCGGCTTTATGGAGGAGGAACTATCAAAATAAAACAAAGTGACCATCTAACTTTTGGATTTAATTCAGTCAACGTATTTGATCTTTCCGAAACCATACAAGATAGTATTCAGTACAAAAATAATGTCCAAACTTTTGATATGCTTTACACTAAAGACATAAATAAAACAACCGACATTGGAATGAAATCTGAAGCAGGAATATCAAGCACAAGTTACAGCAACTACAACGATAACCGTGCTCCTGAATCTATTGAAGATTGGTTTTATGACATAGCTTTAGTTTCTCACCTGAAAAATAAAAATCTAAAAATTCAACTTGGTTACAAAGACGTTGGCGCTGATTTTCTCTCCTCAGGAGCACAAACGAGACGAATAGATTATTCTCGATTCCCAGGTCTTTATCAACAAATCACAAATAATGCTTTAGGAAGACCTATTAGCTATACGGATGTAATTAGTGGAAATACAGAAAATTCATTTAAAATCAGTGAACGACTCCTACCCTATTTCGCAGGTTACAACAATATGTCACCCTATGGAATTGCCACTCCAAATAGGAAAG
>JAHEIE010000008.1 GCA_024639505.1 Crocinitomicaceae bacterium | reverse complement strand
CATTTTAATTGGAGCATGTTCGAAATCTAATGACCCTTTCACTTTAAACTCTCCAGGAGAGGAATTATCGTCAAGTGAATTTGATATTTTAACCAATAACATGAAAAATATACCCATGACAATCAATGTGATTGACGAGGTAAACGATAGGGTAGTTGAATTTAATTTGAAAGATAAAACAATTGTGTGCAATCGTTCATGGAGCTTTGCAAATCCTACAATCAATACAATTTATGGTCAAGCAGGAGGTTTAACCGTTTATGTCTCTTCAAATAGTGTAGGATGGGGTAGTGGCGCTCCAACGCATAGCATTACAGCTGGAAACACAACGTTAAATGTACAAACTCTTTGTTTAGCAGTAGACGCTAGTGCTTATGCAGCAATGTTTGCTGGAGCAACAGGAACGCTACCTTCTGATGGAATATCAGTAGTTATGGGACTAGATGCAGATTTTAGTCTTTTAGCCAATTCTAGTAGTTCTAATTTTGGAAACTTTTTTAAGGGGCTAGCTTATTATTTGGTCTATGATTTTAATGCAACAGGATCTTATCCTGCAATTGATTGGACAAATCTTTCCACCTTTCCAAATTCCGAGGCTTTTGCCATGGTGTTTAGTTTTGGTAATGCTAATAATGGTGGATTTTATTTCTCCAAAAATGGAAATATGAATGTTTCTGGAGGTGACATGACTTACTCCGGTGATTATTGGGGAATAGAGGCTAACTATAGTACCTTGTCTCCCACACTTAATTACAACACTTATCCAGGTTCAGGAACCATGGGATGTAATTGATTTTCAAATTCAAATTCTAAAAACTTAAATAGCAACGAGTAATCGTTGCTATTTTTTTATCCAATAATAGCTGTAAACTAAAGCAATAAATATAGTTTAGTGCCTCAAAATATTACCTCAAACTTAAGTTGATAGTAATTAAAAATTAGAAACTAATTTATTGTGGTTCAAGTTAGACAAAAAAAAGTCATCCTATTTTAGGATGACTTTTTTTGTAATAAACACTTTGATTATTTCATTATTTAGTGCTCTACAAAGAGTTTAATACTTTTTGTTTTAGAGCTATTCTTCATTGATATATTCGCAATATATATACCATTAGGAAGTTCTGATACGTTTATTCTACCTTTCTGGCTATTAGGCGATTCATTAGCTACTTGCTGACCAAGTATATCATAAAGAGCAATTGTTGAAATTTCCTCTTTGAATGAATTAATATATATTATCTCTGCTGAAGGGTTTGGATAAACCTGTATGGTTAAATTTTCCGTTAAATTATCCAAGCTTAATGTTCCGCCAGGAACTGTTTGTTGAATATCATCTATAAAGTATGTCGCTGTGGGAGATGCTGTATTCGGTGTTCCGTAACCTAACATAAAGGTTAAAACATTGTAGACCGGTGGGTCACCAGCAAAATCCCATTCATAAGTTTCCCAAGCTCCAGATACAGTTGTCAATACATTTTTTTCATTAGCCGCTCCTGAACCTGTACTTTCCACTTTTAATTTTAATAATGTTCCTATTGGCGCGTCTGTATAAACTTTCATTGAAATAGAACTCTTAGTCGAAAAATCCATACTATCGCTCAAAATTAATTTGCTTTGAGCCCAAGATTGACCTCCACTTCTTACAAATTTACCAACTGTAGAACTGGTGTTTGTTCCAATCATTTGAGGGTTTGGAATTACCGTTGAATACCCTCCAAAGAAATTTCGAAAATCAGAGGAGACAACACTTGATTCAAAATCTATCGGGAGTGTTGCAGGAAGAGGAGTTGGAAGAGCTGGACCGGAAAGTTGTTCAACATCATCAAACAGAAAAGTAGATGAAGCTGTTCCATTCCCAACAACACCAAAATCAAATAAAAAAGCCATTCTATCAAATGTACCAGTTTGGTTGTGAAAATTCCAAGTGATGGTTTCCCAAGCACCTGATTGTGTTGTTAGGGCATCTAAAGTTATAATTCCTGATGCACCCTCTAATTCTAGTTTAAGTCTTGTCCCTATGGGTGCAGTTGTATAAATTTTCATGGAGATTATCCAGTTTGTAGCAAAACTAATTGGTGTGGCAAGTAAAATTTTACTTCCTGCCCAAATATCTCCTCCGTAACGAATTATTTCTCCAACAGTTGAACTTGTATTAATTCCAGTAACATAAGGATTAGGTATAACGGAACCCACTGCGCCTGAGAAATCGAGAAAATCAGAACTTACTTCACCTGTTTGGAAAGTTAAAGGAAGAGAGAGTAAAGAAGGGGCTGGTGGACCAACAACTTGAGCTATATCATCGAAATAAAATGTTGAGCTTGCTGAACCGTTTCCTAAATTACCAAAATCGAACATTAAAACTATCTCGTTAAATGTATTTGGAGTTCCTGCAAAAATCCATTCTAAAGTTTCCCAAGCACCAGTAACCGTTGTAACTGCATTTACTTCTGCCGAGCCACTTCCTGTGCTACTTTCTAATTTGAACTTAACCAATGTACCAATAGGAGCTGAAGTATACACTTTCATTGATATTTTAGTAAGTACAGAAAAACTAAGATTCGAAGATAAGGTGATTTTGCTTCCTGCCCATATTTGTCCACTATCTCTTATCATTCTTCCCACAGAATCGCTTAAATTAATTCCAGTGCTACTAGGATTAGCTACAACAACAGATGTCCCACCATCAAAATTAATGAAATTTGAGGAGGTCACTGTTGAACTCTCAAAATTAATTGGAAGACTTTGGCTATATCCCAAAGAAACTACCAAAAGACTTAGTAATAATAATTTTGTTTTCATAAATATATATTTAGTTATTGTACAATATACAACATCCTGTTTGTTTTCAAAACGAAATCAATAAAAATTAAATTAAAAGAACGAGTTAAATCATAGTATTTTGATTTCTAAAGCCGTATATTTTATATAAAACAGGGGTAGTTAAATGATTTACTATTCAGTATCCACAGCACTTATGGAGATGACCTATCATTTAAAGAAAAAAAACCGTAAATTGTAAAAGACAATTAATAACTACGCTATAAATAATAACTGTTTTTAAATGATAAAAAAATGAATTTATTGCATAAACTTGAAGTGTTTTTTTTTTCAGATCATTCAAAAAAACGAATAGAAAAGATTATTTTGTACATAGCTTTAATTGGCTTTTTTATTCATTTGTTATTAATTTTTTTAACAAAGGAGAATGTCATTAATTTATTTTCAACATCCGGGTTATTTAAAAATCCAATATCTGCAATATATACTCCCTTTTCATTTATACTCATTTATGAAGTTTATTTATTGATTTATTATTTACCTCGCTCCTTTACAACATACATTACCAAGCAATATGAAATAATTACATTGATTATTATAAGGAAATTATTTAAAGATTTAGCTAATCTTAAATTATCATCAGAATGGTTTCATATAAAAGGAGATTTACAATTTACTTATGATTTAATGGCTTCAATCATACTTTTCTATTTGATTTATTTATTCGTTAAACAAGGTTCAAAAAGAACAAAGGTATTAAGTGGAAATAAATCTCAATTTGATAGATTTATACGTAGGAAGAAAATAATTGCTATATTCTTAGTCCCAATTTTTATTTCAATGGCAATAATTACATTGTTTAATTGGCTATCTGGGCTTTCATTTAATGCAAATAATTTCCCTGGTTTTGATACAATTAATAATCTGTTTTTTGATGAATTTTTTACTGTCTTAATTTTAGTAGATGTAGTTTTATTATTGATTTCATTTTTTTATACCGATCAATTTAATAAAATAATGAGAAATTCCGGATTTGTGGTTTCAACTATATTGATTCGAATTTCCTTCGGTGTACAAGGGTTAATAAGTACAGTTTTAATTTTAGTGGCTGTGATTTTTGGTTTAGCAATAATTACAATACATAATAAATTTGAGGAAAATACTAATTCTAAAAACTTAAATTAGAATTCATTGAAAATCATTTCGTTTAAGAAATTATTTTAAAAAAAAAATTATAATGTCATAGAAATAATACTTTCTTTTTCTTTCAAATCCATAGAATGATGATTATCTTAGTGTTATATTCATTTTATCAATTACCTAAATTATGAGAAAAAACATAAATACATCATTAACTCTATTACTTATAATTGGATTCAATATTTCATTGAATGCACAATCAAAAAAACAGCAAATATTGAGTTTAGAATCTAAAATTGATAGCATTTATAAATTGCTTGAATTTGAAAGAGTGGAAAATCTAAAGACTAAAAATAACCTAAATGAAACAATTGAAAAACAGAATAAAACTAAAATTTATGATGAGGAAAAGAAAGCAGAATTAAATACAAAATTAAAGCAAAAGAACATTGAAAACATTAATTTAAACTTGGCTAATAAACTTTTAAATGAAACTATATTTATTTCAAGGGATTCTCTGAATAAACAGAAGTTACTCTCCAACAACTTGATTTTTTCAAATGAATTGTTGAATAAAAGAATAATAGAGTTAAAAGATTCTATTAAAGCACTTCAATTTAATGTAGAAAAATTAATTATAGAAAATAGCGAGGCAAAAAAACAACCCAGTAAGAAACTAAATTCGCATTTGAATTTAAAGGTATACAATGCACAACTATCAGATTATTTAGTAGGTGACATAAATCCATCTGATGATTATGATCCTGCCTTAGAGTGGCTAAGTCAAATAGGGAATTCTATTTCTTCCAGCACTTTATCATCTCAAGGAAAAGTAAATTATAGAATGTCGAATATTTCAGATTTAAACACTAATACAGCTTGGGTTGAGGGAGAAACTGAATATGGAATAGGTGTTAAACTGACCTTCGAAATGAATTTTGAAAAAGAATTTGATAATGATCCAAATGCAAAATTTGGAGCCGTTTATCAAATTTACGGGAAGTTTTTAATGGCAAATGGTTATTGCAAAACAGATGTATCATGGAAATCAAATTCTAGAGTCAAGCAATTTATTGTTTATCTAAATCAAGAACCTTTATGTATAGTTAATTTGTTAGATAAAAAACAATGGCAGGAATTTGATATAAGTGAGATTTTATTGAAAAAGGATATAAAAAATAGAGATAAATTAATTTTTGAAATTACTGATGTATATAAAGGTGAAAAATACAAAGACACCGCAATAACGGAGTTTTTGGGATTTACAATGGGGAATTAATATCAAAGTTTAAGCTTGAATTTCATAATTCCATTCATTTTAAAAATTCAATAAAAATTAATAGTGATAAACTTACAATTATTAAGTTGTTTTAAATAAGGTGTCTTGAATACAGTAGCTTCTTTTTTTACTTTGTAATCAAAACCCTTCCATTTTGTTATAATTAGATTTGAAATCTTTCTTTTCTTAATTAAGATGAAATTAAACATTACAAATCTATATGTTATTATCACTAATCCATTATTACCTTAATTGTTATATATAATGTTATCATTATTCTATAAATTTACAGAATATATAGGATAAAAATATTTTCATTTATCAGAAATTTAAATAACCAGTAGTTTTTTTTAAATTTAAAAGGCGATTTTTGTTTGTTAGATTGTAAAATTTAATGATTTGGAGTGGTAATTAAATTTATGTATTTTTTTATTTCAATTCAATCTTGAACTTTTCACTAATTTTAAATTCTAATTCAGAGGTAATAATTTATAAAAATTGTTTGTTAGACTAATGAAGTAGATTGAAGCAATTAAGTTATCGAAGAGTTTATTCAATTTTCAAATAATTCAGTTTAATTTATTGAGAGATCATTTTAATAAAAATATTTTAATTTTCTATCAAAATTTCAATATAACAAAAGGATTGATTTCAAAAAACTCGTCTTACCTTGTACAGACCAAATTAATACTTATAAAATGAAAAAAATACTGATCCTCACTATTGCAATTTTCTCACTGGGAACAGGAGCGATGGCGCAAGAAACAAAATCTAAAAAACAGCAATTGACACAAGTTGAAAAACAAGAGCTGAAAGACATGAAAGCGGATTTTAAAGCTACTTTGTCTAAAGAGCAAATAAAGAAACTGGAAGACTTGAAAAAAGCAAAAAAAGCAGCTAATTTAAAAGCTCTGCCCAAAGAAGAAAAAAAAGCTGCTGAAAAGAAATTTAAAGCACAAAAAAAAGCGATTTACACTCCTGAACAATTGGCTATGAAAAAGGCCATGAAAAAGAGGAAGAAGGAATACGAAAACAATTAGATTATTTCCTCAATACTTCTCGGAATATTTCTCGTGTTGCTTGATTGTATTGCACAGCATTATTTGCTTTCTTAATTTTTTTGAAAGTTTTTTGCGGATTGTCAAATGAAAGAGCAAAAAACTCCCAAAATCCTCTCATTTTCATTTTGATAGGAGTGGGACCGCTCAAATATTCATCATATTCTTTGTAAACTCTATCGTGGAATTCTTTGAAAATCTGCCAACGATTTTCCGGATAATCTATCGAATCGTTCTGAATCATTTGCGGAAGAAATGGATCGCTAATTAAACCACGTCCAATCATAAAGTGTTCGATAGAAGGAAATTGATTTCTTATTTTTCTGAAAGAATCCACAGTTGTAATGTCACCGTTGTAATACAAAGTATGTTTGGCTTTATCCACGCACCTCTGAAATCCTTCCAAATCAACTCCACCTTTGTACAGTTGTTTACCAATTCGGGCATGGATGGCAATGTTTTTTATTGGGAATTCGTCTAGCATGGGCAATGTGTCCAGAATTTCACTAGCATCGTCATATCCCATTCGCATTTTCATCGAAACTACAATATCCGTTTCATTGTGAACTCTTTGTAAAATATGACGAATTTGTTCTGTGTTTTTTACCAATCCCGATCCCATTCCTTGTTTTGTTACCATAGGATATGGGCAGCCTAAATTCCAATTGAGTTCTTTGTATCCAAATTGCCGAATGAATTTCACAACAAATAAAAATTCATCGGCATCGTTGGTCATAACCTGAGGAATTACATTTAATGTCGAATTATTTTCGGGAAGTATATCTCGTTCGTAAGCACCTTTTATCACCAATTTTCCATTCAATCGGATGTAGGGCGAATAAAAAGTATCAATTCCACCAAAATAATAATGAAACGCATTTCTGAAACGAAAATCAGTAAATCCCTGAAGGGGAGAGGATAAAAGAGTAGGTTTTGAACTCATTTTAGGAAGTTGCTGGTGGTCCAAAATTCCATTTGGCTTTTTTCCATTTCAGTTGTTCGTCATGATTTAAGAAAGTCCATACCAAAACACGACTCCATTTATTACCCTGTCCCATTGCCAATGTTTTGTGGTAAAACACATTCTCTTCTTTAAGTGTTTCGGTAAGCGCTTCCATGTGTTCTTTTTTGGAAACCAGCGTAGAAAAAAAGTAACACTTCCCTGAAACTTCTTTGCTTTCTCGAATCATATTTTGGATAAAAGCTACTTCGCCACCTTCTGTCCACAATTCGTTAGGCTGTCCGCCAAAGTTTAGTGTTTTGTCTTTGTTTGTATAGTGAGTTAGGTTTCTTATTTTTTTTCTAGAAACTTTTCTGGCTTCTTGAGCCGATCCATGGAAAGGTGGATTGCATATAGTTAAATCTACTCGATCGTCTGATTTGATAATTCCTTTAAAAATATGGGAAGAATTGGATTGAAATCTCAATTCCACTTTAGCTTTTAGGTCTGGGTTTTCGTTCAAAATATTCTGAGCAGATTCCAAAGCATTAGGGTCAACATCTGCTCCAATAAAATCCCAATCGTATTCGTTACTTCCAATAATTGGATAAATACAACTTGAACCCACACCAATGTCTAGGCATTTTATTTTCGGAACTTTTCGGTAATTATTTGCACCTAATAATTCGGCAACATGATAAATATAATCAGCTCTTCCAGGAATAGGAGGGCAGAGGTAGTTCTCTGGAATGTCCCAGTTTTTTATCTCATAATGGAAAGAAAGCAAAGCCTTGTTCAATACTTTTACAGCCTTTGGATCATGAAAATTTACGGTTTCTGAACCAAAATCATTCACAAACACATATTCCGATAATTCTGGACACGATTCTTGCAGCTTTTTTAGGTCATACCTTCCATGAAACCTACTTTCTGGATGCAATCTCGATTCTTGTTTCTTTCTCTCTGCCATATTTTTCAACTGTATTTTGATGCAAAGATAACACAACAGGGAAGTTTCTCGCACATTACTTAAAGGCTCTTCATAATTCATCTCATAAAAAGTATGAAACCTAATTATTGTTTGAGTCTGAAATCTGTTTTTTGCTAAAATCTAAAATCTAAAATCTTTAATCTATACGCTTGCAATTAATTTGTTCAAAATATCGATGGCAGCTGTAGCAATTTTAGTTCCTGGGCCAAAAATTCCCGATACTCCTGCATCGAATAGGAAATCATAATCTTGTTTCGGAATTACTCCTCCGGCAATAACCATAATGTCTTCTCTACATAGCTCTTTCAGTTCGGCAATTACCTGAGGTACAAGTGTTTTGTGACCTGCAGCCAAAGACGAAACTCCTAGAATATGTACATCGTTCTCAATAGCTTGTTTCGCTGCCTCTTTTGGGGTTTGAAACAAAGGACCAATGTCTACATCAAATCCAATGTCGGCAAAGGAAGTAGAAATAACTTTAGCACCTCTATCGTGTCCATCTTGCCCCATTTTGGCAATCATTATTCTTGGTCTTCTTCCCTCTAGTTCAGCAAATTCATCTGCTTTTTCTTGGGCTGTTGTAAAGTCTTTGTCTTTCATAGATTCTGAGGAATATACTCCCGAAATAGTTCGTATAGTGGCTTTGTATCGTCCAAAAGCTTCTTCCATTGCGTCTGATATTTCGCCTAAGGTTGCTCTTTCTCTTGCAGCTCTTACTGCAATTTCTAATAAATTTCCTTTTCCAGTTTTTGCAGCTTCAGTAATTTCTGCCAAAAGCATCGTTACATGATCTGAATTTCTTTCTTTTTTTAATGACGTCAATCTTTCAATTTGCTCTAGTCTTACCTTAGTATTGTCTACATCCAGTATTTCCAACTCACTTTCCTCATCCGTTTGGTAGGCATTCACTCCTACAATTACATCTTTTCCACTGTCAATTTTTGCTTGTTTACGAGCAGCCGATTCTTCAATTCTCATTTTGGGTACTCCCGTTTCAATAGCTTTTGCCATTCCACCCAATTCTTCTACTTCTTGAATCAGTTTCCAGGCTTTATTAGCAATTTCTTTGGTCAATGATTCTACGTAATGCGAACCACCCCAAGGATCTACAGCTTTGGTAATTTCCGTTTCTTCTTGAATTACCAATTGGGTATTTCTTGCAATTTGTGCCGATGCATCTGTTGGCAAAGCAATTGCCTCGTCTAGTGCATTGGTGTGTAGCGATTGAGTTCCGCCAAAAGCGGCTGCCATTGCTTCAATGTACGTTCGGGCTACATTGTTATAAGGATCTTGTTCTGTCAAGCTCCATCCCGAAGTTTGGCAATGTGTTCTCAGTGCCATCGATTTAGGGTTTTCTGGATTAAATTGCTTTATCAATTTTGCCCACAACATTCGTGCAGCTCTCATTTTAGCAATTTCCATAAAATGGTTCATCCCAATTCCCCAAAAGAAAGAAAGTCTTGGTGCAAATTCATCAATTTTTAGTCCAGCTTTCAATCCAGTTCTAATGTACTCTAAACCATCGGCTAGGGTGTAAGCAAGCTCAATATCGGCAGTTCCTCCGGCTTCTTGTATGTGATACCCCGAAATAGAAATGGAATTGAATTTTGGCATTTTCTCCGAAGTGTATTCAAATATATCGGAGATAATTCTCATGGAAGGCAATGGCGGATAGATGTAAGTATTTCTTACCATAAATTCCTTCAAAATATCATTTTGTATCGTTCCAGATAACAGTTCTGGTTTCACACCTTGTTCTTCGGCAGCAACTATATAAAAAGCCATAATTGGAATTACCGCACCATTCATTGTCATCGAAACCGACATTTTATCCAAAGGAATTTGGTCAAAAAGCGTTTTCATATCCAATACCGAATCAATAGCAACTCCTGCTTTCCCTACATCTCCAACCACACGCTCGTGATCGCTATCGTAACCTCGATGTGTTGCCAAATCAAAGGCTACAGACAATCCTTTTTGCCCTGCGGCTAAGTTTCTTCTGTAAAAAGCATTGGATTCTTCGGCTGTACTAAATCCAGCATATTGTCTTATTGTCCAAGGTCTTATTGCGTACATTGTTGAATAAGGTCCTCTTAAATTTGGAGCAATTCCTGCAACAAAATCAAGATGATTCAACTCTGCCGAATCTTTTTCTGTGTAATGCGATTTAAGTTCTATTCCTTCGTTTGTATTCCAATTCTTAATGTCTGTTTTTACGTCAGAATCATTCGAAATTGTTTTGCTCGCTGAAGCATAAGGGAGTTTTGTAAAATCTGGTTTCATAGTTGGTAAAAATAAAGAAATTAATTGTTTTGAAGTTCTAAATCAACCCGTTTCCTTCACTTTTTTTTAATTTATAAATTAGGTTGTGAATTTTCTTCTTTTGTTGTTCGAAGACCTACAAATCATAGCTTCTTATCATTACGATGTATCTAAAAACAGATGGAAAGTGAAAAATGGTAATTTGATAAACTCACCAAGAGAGGATTTTTCTGCTTGGCGAGTGGGAATCAATTATTTCTTTTAGGAATTTATTATCTTTTTGATGTTTGGCTTAAAATAATTTGGGCCTTTCATTACTTTTCTTTCTTCTCGACTGATTATTTAATTTGTCAATTGGTAAATGTATTTATGTATTTTAAAGGGTTTAATTGTCATTTAAAACAATTAAATAGAGTAACCGTTTATTCTTATTATTATTATTATTAATTTCTTGGATTAATAAAGTTGCAACAATACATTGATCAACTTTTAGAATTTTACTCTCAATTTGAGACTAAAAATCATATTTACAAATCAAGATTGAGTTTTGTCTTACTTAATCTAGAAAAATAAAAGACATAATTTAGTATTCCAAATATAGTGTAGTAAAAAATAAATTATTTTTTAACCAGTATTAATTCTAATACATAACATTTTTACTATGAAAACTTTAAAAGCATTCACACTATTAACAATAATGACGACATCTATTTTAATGTCATCATGTTCTAAATCAAATGAAATACTAAACAGTTCTAATTCAGAAATCGAGCGTAGTGAAATACCTCCTTTATTTTATCTCATTGCAGTTGTTTATGTAGTTGTCAAAAATACAGAAGGTCAAAAATCTACATTAACTAAAACTATGCCAGATGGAACAACTGAGACAATAACAACATGTACGGGGCTTGGAACTTGTATTGCCGGAATTAGTTTTAACGGAAACGACATTGGAACACAAAATGAATATACTGATTTGGAGGACTATATTTTACATGCAGAATTTGGAAAAACAAACAGTAATTTAATTATTTTGAAAGTAAATAAATCAAATGCTGAAATCAATAATATTTTTTATTCTGATGAAATTAATTTTTTATCGGATGATTACTTGATTGATAATTCAGACTTTTTAAATCAACTGAGCCTAACTCATCCATTTGAAATAAAGGCAGGAAAATATAAAGTATGGGAACAAGAGGATTTTAAATATATTATTGTTCACAAAATTGATTAAATCAGGCTTATGGGGCTTAATTGTAAAAGCCCCATTTTATTTTTAAATATGAGAAAAACATCAAAATACGCAGTAGGTATATTTATAATGACATTGTTTATTGTGTGTAGTTCAACTATTTTTTATTCAACTCATGTTGATGATAGAAACATTTTGACGAAAGAGTTGCTACGTTCAAAATTGGATAAGGATGTGAATCTTTTGATTTTTTCTGCAAGTTGGTGCAGTGTTTCTCAAGAAATATTGAAGAAAGAATACAGTAAATTATGCTCCTCAAAGAATAACTTTAACGTTATTATAATTTCAGTTGACAATCAATTAAAAATTGAAGGAATATCATGCAAAATATATGGACTAAAGAAAAGTGTTAATGGTTTTGCTTTCTCTCACAGAAGAATAATTAAAAATTATATCAAAGAAACTCTTTATAAAACTGAAAATTTAAACTTGGAAGGATCTTTTGGTATACCTGTTAGTTTATTTGTTTCAAGAAACCTGGACGTTTTGACTGAAGCACCTCAAAACGCCAAGAGCATTATTGAGGTTGCAGAATATTTAATGAATCAAAAATAATAGAATTATCATAGAACTATCTTTTTGATGTCTGGCTTAAAGTAATTTGGGCCTTTCATCACTTTTCCATCTTCACGGTAAATTGGTTTGCCATCGGCTCCCAGTTTACTCATATTACTGCTTTGAATTTCTTCGAATACTTCGGTTATTTTGTGCTGCATTCCGTGCGATAGAATTGTACCGCATAAGATGTACAACATATCTCCAAGTGCATCTGCCACTTCCACCAAATCATTGTTTTTTGCTGCTTCCAAGTATTCCTCATTTTCTTCGCGCATCAACTCAAATCTCAGGTCAATTACTTTGTCTCCAACTTCTGTTTTAGGAGCTTCTTCGTTGTTAATTCCAAACGATTCATGGAATGTTTTTACATGGTTTATTATGGTGTCAAATGTTACTTCTTTACTCATTGTGTAATGTTTGTTTGTTCTAGAACGTATTCAATTGCTTCGATTCTAGCGGTTGTTTTTTTGTTTGCTTCTATTATTTTCCAAGGGCATTGCTCGGTATTTGTTTTTGCAAACATTTCTTTCTTGTATTTTGTGAATTCGTCCCATAATTCATGTGCACGCAAATCCACTGGCGACAATTTCCATTTTTTCAAAGAATCAGTTCTTAAATCGTCAAACCTTCGTGTCTGCTCGTCTTTGGTGATCGAAAAGTAGAGTTTTATTAATTTAATTCCTGAATCAGTAAACATTTTTTCGAATGAATTTACCTGCATCATAAACTCTTGGTATTGTTTTTCGGTACAAAATTTCATGGCAGGTTCTACCACAGCTCGATTGTACCAGCTTCGGTCAAAGAAAACAATTTCACCAGGATTTGGCAAATGATTTACATACCGCTGAAAATACCACTGTCCTTTTTCTTCCACAGTAGGTTTTGGTAAAGCCACAATTCTAAAATGTCTCGGATTTAATCGTGCAGTCATTCTTCTAATTGCCCCCCCTTTTCCAGCCGAATCACGACCTTCAAAAAGAATTACAATTTTTTCGTTGTTTTCTATGACTCTCTCCTGCAGTCCTATAAGTTGTTCCTGAAGCGACCTCAGTTTCACCTCGTATTTTATCGCCTTCAAGGCTTTAGGAATGTCTAAGGGATTGTAGGCAAGTAATTTTTTCAACCCAATTTTGCTATTCAATAGCTCAATGTCTTTCTCCGTAAGTTCCATCAATCAAATTGTTTTAAATGTCTGTAATAACGAGCAACAACATTAGGATCTGGCAATAAATTTGCTTTCGCCTCATTCTTTCCTTCGTAATCAAACTGCGACAATAAATACCTCATGCTTTCTAATCTTGCCGTTCTTTTGTCGTTTGTCTTTACAATTATCCATGGGCTAAAATCAGTGTGAGTTTTAGAAAACATCAGCTCTTTGTACTTTGTGTATTCATCCCACAAGCGCTGTCCTTCTTTATCTACAGGGCTAAATTTCCATCTTTTCAGTGGATTTTCTAATCGCGAAGCAAAGCGTTTTGCCTGTTCTTCTTTCGTAATAGAAAACCAAAATTTGATTACAGTCACACCATCTTCGTAAAGCATATGTTCAAATTCGGGAACCTGAACCATAAACTGATTATATTGATCATTGCTACAAAAACCCATTACTGGTTCTACTACAGCTCTGTTGTACCAACTTCTGTCAAAAAATACAATTTCACCTGGGTTGGGTAATTCCTTAATGTAACGTCTAAAGTACCATTGGCCTTTTTCCATTTCTGTAGGTTTGCTCAATGCCACCACTCTCATGGCTCTTGGGTTCAAATGCTCTGTAAATCTTTTGATAGACCCTCCTTTTCCCGCTGCATCCCTGCCTTCAAAAAGGACTGCAACCCTCAGGTTATTATCATATATCCACTTTTGTAGATTTACCAATTCGGCTTGTAGCTTTTTTAATTGCTTTTCATAGCTCAAATCCCATTTGTACTTGTCAATCTTGAAATCTTTTTCCTCTGCCAAGGCATAAATATCCTTTCTTGTAGTGAGAGATTCAAAATCTTTTTTCTCTAAAAACATATTCCTTTTTGTTTGAATTTCAAATTAAGAAAAAAAAAGCCAATAACAAGAACATTCGATGTTAATTATTTCTAAGATTGATGTGTTTTAAAACTATTTCAAAACTCTTTTCAAATTCTTGTTGTCGCAATGAAATTAACTATAAATTTGAAATGAGTAAATGGAGTTATCTTAACTTTTTTTAACACTTCGATTTAAGACTTTTTAGTCTAAATTTATTTTTTTTGTGTACCAAAATATAACAGTATGGAAGATCAATCAACAATACAACAAGATCAAGTAGAATCTAATTCAACAGATATTCAACAACTGAATGAAAGGATAAAAAAAGAAAGCGAATTTGTATCTGTCTTGACCAAAGAAATTGGAAAGATAATTATTGGTCAAGAACAAATGGTCGAGAGATTATTAATTGGATTACTTTCTAATGGACATGTTTTGCTGGAAGGGGTTCCAGGATTGGCAAAAACATTAGCGATAAACACTCTCTCAAGAGCCGTTTCGGTAGACTTTAGTAGGATACAATTTACACCCGATTTATTGCCAGCAGATTTGATTGGAACCATGATTTACAATCAGAAAAAAGAAGATTTTACAATTAAAAAAGGACCGATTTTCTCTAATTTTATATTGGCAGATGAGATTAATAGAGCACCAGCAAAAGTACAAAGTGCCTTGCTTGAAGCCATGCAAGAACGCCAGATTACGATTGGAGATGAAACCTACAAATTACCAGAGCCATTTTTGGTTCTAGCAACACAAAACCCAATAGAACAAGAAGGAACTTACCCATTGCCGGAAGCGCAAGTTGATAGATTTATGTTGAAAGTAGTGTTGGATTATCCAAAAAAGGAAGAAGAAAAATTAATTATCAGAAGTAATATTTCTTCCAAACCCTTTCCAAAACCAAATGCAGTAATAAATCCAGCTCAAATATTACAGGCTCGAGAAGTAGTTCGTGAAGTGTACATGGACGAAAAAATAGAGCAATATATTGTTGATATTGTAGGAGCTACCCGAAATCCAAAAGAAAACGGAATGGAAGAATTAGAATCTCTCATTGAGTTTGGAGGTTCACCTAGAGCAAGTATCAGTTTGGCATTGGCTGCAAAAGCTTATGCGTTTATCAATCATAGAGGATATGTAATTCCAGAAGATATCAGAGCTATTTGTAAAGATGTATTGCGACACAGAATAGGATTAAGCTACGAAGCCGAAGCAGAAAATATTACTGTGGAACAGATAATTGATACGATTTTGAATAAAGTGCAGGTGCCGTAAGTAAGATTTTAGAACTTAAATAATAGATTTTAGAGTCTATTAATCTAGTTTCTATTATCTAACAACTAATTAAAATGGAGACGAAAGAACTACTAAATAAAGTCAGAAAGATTGAGATAAAGACCAAAGGTCTGTCAAATCAGATTTTCTCTGGAGAATACCATTCGGCATTCAAGGGGAGAGGAATGACTTTTTCGGAGGTTCGGGAGTATGCACACGGAGATGAAATAAGAACGATAGATTGGAACGTAACGGCTCGTTTTGGAACTCCACATGTCAAGGTTTTTGAGGAAGAAAGGGAATTAACGGTAATGTTATTGGTAGATGTTTCGGGAAGTCAATACGTGGGAAGTGGTGATCAACTGAAGCGGGAGTTAATTGCCGAATTATGTGCAGTAATTGCATTTTCTGCTATTCAAAATAACGATAAAATTGGGGCTTTGTTTTTTACAGACAAAACGGAATTATTCATTCCTCCTGGTAAAGGGAAAAAACATATTTTGAGAATAATAAGAGAGCTAATTGAACTAAAACCAACTAGCAATCAAACTAATATATCCGAAGCTTTAAGGCATTATACCAACGCAATAAAGAAAAGAAGTATTGGGTTTTTACTCACAGATTTTAAAACAAAAGATAAAAAAGAGCTTGAAAAAGCCCTGAAAATAACTAATAGTCGTCACGATTTGGTGGCTTTGAAAGTTACAGACAAAAGAGAACAAGAAATGCCTAATGTTGGTTTTGTAAATCTAAATGATTCTGAAACAGGAGAAACAAGATGGGTGAACACTGGAAGCAAAAAATTAAGAAAGAATTATAAAATAAATAGTCTAAAGGAAGAAGATGAAATTCAAGAATTGTTGCGAAAGAGCGGAGTGGATTTTACTTCTGTAAATACAGATGAATCTTATGTTAAACCTTTGATTGATTTGTTTAAAAAGAGGTGATTGAAGTTAGAAGTTAGGAGCGCGAAGTTGGAAGACAAACAAAAATGAATAATAAATTAAAAACCATATCACTCACTTTAATAGCATCCTTATTGCTATCAATTTCTTATGCCCAAAAAATAGAAGTTTCTGTGGATAGAGATTCTATTCTGATTGGGGAAGCTGTTCAACTTTCAATTTCTTATCCAATTGAAAAATCAACTTCTTCGTTGCAGTTTTTTGAGGGCGACAGTATTGGAAATGGGTTTGAAGTATTGGAAGTTTTGAAAAACGATACCATTGAGAATCAGAAACGATTAAAATTATCCCTTACCAATTTTGAATTGGATTTTAAAATTATTCCGCCATTCACTGTTTTTTATGGTGAAAACAAACTCATTTCGAGACCTATATCTGTGCATGTTTCATTGATGAAAGTAGATACCACTCAACCGATAAAGGATATTAAACCGATACTAGAAGATTCCTTTACAGCTTCTGATTATTTTAAAATGGGATGGAAATGGGTGAAAAACAATTGGTGGATTTTATTACTAGGATTGATTGTCATTGGATTTATTTTATGGTTTCTTTTAAGAAAAAAACAACCAAAAGATTTAAAAATAATAGAAAAGCCAATTGTCCCTGCACACATTTTGGCAAAGGAAAAATTAAAAATATTACAAGAGAAAAGGCTCTGGCAGAACGGAAATCAAAAAGAATACAACGTTGAATTAACTGAGATTATTCAGTTTTATATAACTGAGCGATATAATGTGCCAACTGCCGAGAAAACAAGTTCGGAGATACTTCATTCATTGAGGTTTGTAGAAATGGGTGAAGAGAATAAGCAAAATCTTAAAAAGTTATTGATTCTGTCCGATTTAGTGAAATTTGCGAAAGAAAAACCTACATCTGAGGAAAACGAATCGGTATTGAATGACGCTTATAAATTTGTAGATACCACCAAAAATGAATTGAATTAATGCGATTTTGGGAATTCACATATCATAGCCCCTGGATGTTTTACTTGTTTGTAATATTGCCACTATTAGTTTGGTTGCAATTAAGAAAATCAGGTTCCAAAGAACCTGTAATCAATCATTCTGGGTTGTATTTGTTTGGAGATAGAAATGGATTTTTATCCAAATTATTGAGGTGGATTCCATTTGTATTAAGAATGTTGGCTTTGTTTTTAATTATAATTGCCTTGGCTCGTCCACAGAAACCATTGGATGACGACACGATTACCGAGAAATCTATTGAAGGAATTGACATTGTGCTTTCTATTGATATTTCAGAAAGTATGAAAGCTCTTGATTTTAAACCAAATAGACTAGGTGCTGCAAAAAAAGCTGCCAAAAAATTCATTGAAAAAAGACCCAACGACAGAATAGGACTAGTGGTGTACGAAGGTGAAAGCTACACCGCTTGTGCTTTGACAACCGACCATGATAATTTACTTAAAAGATTGGAGAATTTGGAAAGTGGAAAACTCGAAGGTGGAACGGCAATTGGAATGGGAATTGCCACTGGAATCAATAGGTTGAGAGATAGCGAGGCTAAAAGCAAAGTAATTATTTTGTTGACGGATGGAGAAAATAACACCGGAAAAATTCATCCTATTACTGCCTCTGGATATGCCAAAGAGCTTGGAATGAGAGTTTACACAGTGGGAATTGGAACCACAGGAAAAGTGAGAATGCCCGGTGGATTTCCATTTGGTAATAGTTTTATTGATAGTAAACTGGATGAAAAAATGTTGACAGAAATTGCCGAAATTACTGGAGGAAATTACTACCGAGCAAAGAATATCAGACAGCTTCAGTCTATTTATGAAGAAATTGACAAACTAGAAAAATCGAAAATCAATACGATACAGTATAAACGTGATTTACCCGAAGCATTTCACTGGTTTGTAATTGGTGCTCTGATTTTATTGGGATTAGAATTTATAATCAAAAACTTTGTTTTAAGATTTACACAGTAATGAAAGGAAACTGGAAACATATTGTTCTTATTTTGATGCTATCAGAAGTTTTATTCTGGGTAGTAGGAGGAATGTCGTATTCTTATTTTGTTCAAAATGTTCCAGAATTTCGAATGGAAAATAAAGAGTTTTTGTGGGTATTGATAGGAGTTCGAGTATTACTCATTACATTTTTAATTTCTATAGTTGGAACTAATATGAGATTGAGAAAGTATGCTAATGAAGAGTCTTTAAGTAAAATTAGTCAGTATTTTTCTTCAACAAAAAGAACTCTAAAATTCACAGCTTTGCTTTATAGTATTTCATTTTTGGTAATTGCATGGGCAAACCCACAATTTGGAAAAGAGGAAAAGAAAATGAATACTTCTGGTATTGATATAATGGTGTGCTTGGATGTTTCTAACAGTATGTTGGCTAAGGATTTGGCGGCAAACATGAATAGATTGGAAGTGGCCAAGGTTTCAATCAGAAACCTATTGAGACAGTTAAAAGGTGACAGAGTAGGAGTTGTAGTTTTTGCCGGTTCGGCCTATGATTATATTCCTATTACCAATGATTACGAATACATTAAACTGGAGATGCTTTCTATCAATCCTGGAATGATGTCAACGCAGGGAACGGCAATTGGTGCTGCAATTGAAACGGCTATGAGTTCATTTGAAGAAAAAAAAACGAACAAAGCTATTTTGGTATTCACGGATGGAGAAAATCATGAAGATAATGCTTTGAAAGCTGCACAATCTGCCAAAAGTAAAGGTGTGAAAGTGTATACTATTGGGATGGGAACTAATAGGGCTGTTCCAATTCCTAAAAGCGAAAATAGAAATGATTTTCATAAAGATAGAAATGGCAATACTGTGCTTACCAAGCTGAATGAAAATATGCTAGAGGAGATTGCCAGAAAAGGAAATGGAACATACGTCAGAGCCAATAAAACGAAAGTGGACACAGAAACCATTCTTACTAATATTGATAAAATTGAAAAGTCAAAATTCAAACAAAAAACATTTTTAGAGTACGAAGACCGATTTCAATGGTTTTTGGGAATTGGATTGTTGTTGCTGTTATTGAATGGGTTGATAGGTAAGGTTTTTTAAATAAGAGATGTTGGAGAAAATATAACTTAATAAGATAAAAGAAATTAACTAGTCATTCTGGATTTGATTCGGAACCTGAAAATTGACAGTGAATGAAGTTCAGGTGACAGCAACATTTTTTGTTCTTTAGTAATTTAAAAAATAAATGAAAATAGAAATTAAACATATACAATTTAAACTTTCAAGAATACTTGGAATAATTTTTCTGTGTCTTTTTGTGAGTAGTTTTTCATTTTCACAACAACACAAGATAGACTTACAAAAAGGCAACAAAGCCTACAATCAAGGGCAATTTAATAATGCAATTTCTTTCTATGACTCGGCTTTAAAAATAGAGAGTAATTACTTACCGGCAGAGTTTAATAAAGGAAATTCGTATTATCGAATTGCAGAAAAAACAAAGGATTCTGTTCAGGTTTTATTTTTTAAAAAAGCGATTTCATCTTTTGAAGACGCCCGAATGTCAGCATCAACAAAACTAAATAGAGCAAATGCAAATTACAACATGGGCAATGCTTATCTCAGTCAAGAGAACTTGAAAGAGGCAATAAAATCGTATAAAAATGCGCTGAGAAATAACCCGAAAGATGACCAAGCACGCTACAATTTGTCGGTAGCTATGATTAAATTGAAAGCGCAAGAGGAGAGCCTTGATGATTTGCAAAATAAAATTGATGAACTAGACAAAAAAATAGATGAGCTAGATAAGCAGAACAAGAAAGAAGAAAAGAAACAGGCTAAAAAAGAGAAAGAAAATATCCAGAAACAAAAAGAAGAAAAGCAAAAAGAAGAGCTGGATAAGAAAGAAAAAGAGGCTGAGAAAAAGAAATCGGACTTAGAAAAAAAGCAAGAAGATTTAAAGAAGAAACAAGAGGAGTTGAAGAAAAAGCTAGAGGAATTGGAGAAAGAAAAAAAGCAAAATGAGGATTCTCAAAAACCAAAATCCGAAAAACAAAAAAAGCAGGAAGAGCTTAAAAAGAAAGAAGAGGAGCTAAAGCAAAAACAAGAACAAAACAAGCGGCAGCAGGAACAAAATAAAGAGGAACAGAGAAATGCTGAACAGCAAAAGAAAGAATTGCAAGAGCAAAAGAAAGACATTGATAAACAACAACTTGATAGGCAAGAACAACAATTAGAGAAGCAAAAACAAGAGATAGAAAAAGAAAAGCAACAACTTGAAAAAGAAAAAAAAGAGGGAGAAAAAGGAGAAGAGCAATCTCAAAAAGAGGAAATAAATAATCAAAGAGAAAGAATACAAGAAGAACAAGAGAAAGTTCAAGAAAAGCAAGAAAAAGCTTTGGAAAAAGGAGATAAAAAAGAACAGCAATCGGCAGGTGAGGAGCAAGAAAAACTTAAACAAAAGCAAGAGGAATTGGAGCAAATGATGCAGGAGTTATCCAAATCTAAAGAGGAGAAGGAAGAGGAAGGGAAAAAGAGTAAAGAGAATAGAGAAAAGAATAAAGAGGAAGATGGGAAAGAGAATAAAGACAATAGAGAAAAGAACAAAGAAGAAGATGGAAGTAAGAAGAACAGCCCTCAAAAAAAGGAAAATGTAAGTCTAAAAAATGCGAAGCAAAATTTGGATGCACTACAGGCAGATGAAAGACAAGTATTGATAAAAGTGAATAAATCCAAAGACAAGAACGGAAAATTGGGAGGGAAAGGCAATGGCGATTACACAGAAAAAGATAAGGATTGGTAACAGATAGAAAAATGATGAAAATGAAACATATATTTTTATTAATGGGTGTATTTCTCCTTTTTTCAATAATGGGAATGAGCCAAGAAGTGAACTTTACAACTTCGGTTGCTGCTAAAAAAGTTGGGGTTACAGACAGGTTTCAGGTAACATATTCGTCTTCAAAACAAGGACAATTCATTGCCCCGAAATACAAAAATTTCAAGCAAGTTGGAGGTGTGTCAAGAGGTTCAAATTCAAGTGTGAATATTGTGAATGGTCAAATGACACAGACTCAAACATTTCAGTATACACTGGTACTTCAGCCAATAAAAACTGGTGTTTTTGAAGTGGAAGGAGCTAAAATAAAAGTTGAAAAAGCTACTTATGAATCCAAATCAGTTGAAGTGGAAGTAGTGGAAGAAAGTCAGGCAAGACAAAGGAGAAGAAGTAGTTTTGATCCCTTTGGTATGATGGACGAAATGATGAGAGGAATGCCCCAATCTCGTCCGAGACAAATAGAAATTACAGACAAAGATTTATTTGCTAAAATCTCGGTATCGAAAGGAAATGTGATGAAAGGAGAAGGTTTTTTGGTAACTTACAAAGTGTATGCAAGAGATTTCAATTTTGGAATAGAAAATTATGATTTCCCAACGCAGGAGGATTTCTGGACAGAAAACATAAAAACTCCCGAGCAAATTAAACCGACAAATGAAATCCTTGATGGTGTTCGATATCAAGTATTCACTTTAAAAAAGGAACTGTTGTTTCCTCAAAAATCTGGTGAATTGAAACTCAATTCTTTTGGAATAAAGGCTCGAATTCAAACTTCTCCTTTTAGCTCACCATTGACCAAGGAAGTGAAAAGCAATGCGCCAGTAATTAAGGTGAATCCCTTACCAAAAAATGCCCCATCTAGTTTTGTGAATCAAGTTGGAAGCTATTCCATGGATGTAAAAATGGCCTCAGATTCATTTGTTGTGAATGAACCAATTGATTATACAATTCATATTTCGGGCAAAGGAAATTTGAAACAATTAAGCCAGCTCGAGATAGATTTTCCCAAAGAATTGGAAGTTTATGACCCAGAAATAGACAACAAATTATCTGTGAGTGAAAGCGGTGTAAAAGGAGGTAAATCATTCAATTATTTACTTATTCCTCGTAAATCGGGAAAGTTTTCACTACCCGAAGTATCATTCACCTATTTTGATTTGGAATCTAAAAGTTACAAAACCATTCTTCATCCTGCTCAGGAAATTGTGGTGACTAATCCTGATGGAAGTGCAGAAATGGTTGACGATTCGAGTGAAACAGAGGAAGAGAGACAATCTGATGCTAACACTATCTCTTTGGATTTAAACTCATTGTGGATTGGATTGGCAACGCTGGGAGTATTGGGACTTGGTATCGTGTTGTTTTTGTTTATTTCCAAACGAAAGGGAAAAGAAGAAACAGAGGAAGAACGCAGGAAAAATGCAAGGAAAAAACTTTCAGAAAAGTTATCCATTGCAAAATTACATTTGGAAAAGAATGAAGTATCTCAATTTTACAATGAAATTTTGGTAGGGCTCAACAAATATGTGAATGAAAAACTAGGAATTGAAACTTCCAAAATGACAAAACAAACTATCCGCCAAACTTTGAGTAGCAAAGGAGTGGGAAAGGAGACAACCGATTCATTTGTTGAAGTATTGGAACAATCCGAAATGGCAAAATATGCTCCACTATCCAACCAAAACAATGAAGAAATTTACGAAAAAAGTCTTGATGTGATAGAGGAAATTGAAAGTCAGATTTAAACTATTTGTAATATTTTTTTCTCAACCAAAATGAAACTCTTACGAGTAAAATTAAAGCTGGTACTTCTACCAATGGACCTATAACTCCAGCAAAAGCTTGCCCTGAATTGATACCAAAAACTGCAATAGCAACTGCAATGGCCAATTCAAAATTATTTCCAGCTGCAGTAAATGCAACCGAGGTAGTTTTGTCATATTCGGCTCCAGTAGCTCTGGTTACAAAAAATCCTATGACAAACATAATGGCGAAATACAGAAGAAGAGGAACGGCAATAATCAAAACGTCTTGCGGAATTTCTACAATCAATTCACCTTTCAAAGAAAACATAACTATAATAGTAAAAAGCAAAGCTATAAGGGTAAGAGGCGAAATTGTAGGAATAAATTGATTGGTATACCAGTCTTCCCCTTTGCGTTTTATCAAAATCTGTCTACTCAAAATCCCAAGTAAAAAAGGAAGTCCTAAATAAATTGCAACACTTTCGGCAATGGTATAAATGGAAATATCAATGATAGCTCCTTCAAATCCAAAATAGGGAGGAAGTACTGTAATAAAAAGCCAAGCGTAGAAACTGTATGCAAAAACTTGAAAAACACTGTTCAAAGCAACCAAACCGGCTCCATACTCGCTGCTTCCCTCAGCCAAGTCATTCCAAACCAAAACCATAGCAATACAACGCGCTAACCCTATTAAAATAAGCCCAACCATATATTCTGGGTAATCTTGCAGAAACGTGATAGCCAAAACAAACATCAATACGGGTCCAATTATCCAGTTCAATATCAGAGAGATTGTTACGATTTTTATGTTTTTAAAAACTTTGGGCAATAAAGCATAATTTACTTTGGCAAGTGGTGGATACATCATCAGTATAAGACCAATGGCAATGGGAATATTTGTAGTGCCAACACTAAAAGAATCAATAATGATAGGAAAACTCGGAATAAAATAACCCAGAGAAACTCCAATTCCCATTGCTATAAATATCCAAAGGGTTAGGTTTTTGTCTAAGAAGCTTAATTTTTTTGCTGTCATTATTTTAGTGTTAATTGTTTAAAAACGTAATGCATCTCTTGTGCTATTTCAATGCTTTTTTCTCGATATTTTTCTGATTGCATAGGACTTTCGTCATACTCTTTTGGGTCCTTGTAGGTAATTGGAATTCTCTTTTCTGCACCAGGTACAAAAGGGCACGCTTCATTAGCCGAATCGCAGGTCATGATAGCTGCAAAGTCCGAAGAAGGATTAAAGTTGTCGTCCATTGTTTTTGAAAAACCAATGATTGGATGCTGATTGTGAGCGTATTGTATCGCGTAAATCGGATTTGCAGATTCTGAAATTTGATTAATTTCAAAACCCTGTACGGTCAATGTTTCAATTACTTTTGGAAAAAAAGCAGTAGTTTCTGTTCCTGCCGAGTAGGTAAATAAATTATTTACTCCAAAATAGTATGCCATTGTTTGTGCCCAAATTTGCGAAAAATGACTTCGCCTTGAATTGTGCGTGCAAATAAAGTTGAGTCTGATTTCAGATTGGCTATCAATTTTGTTTTGAATGAAAGAAATAAGCGGAGTCAAAACTGTTTCTCTTTCGACCGAAATTTCTGCTCTACAATTTTTTTCTACAAAATCTTCAAGTTTTTGTACTAATGGATTATTCATTGATTATCAATTTATTGGATTAAAATAATTTATTAGTCTCTAACAACAAGAAGAAGTGTTTTGTATATCTTGATCCAAAAAAGTGGATAACAATGACTTCATTTTCGTCCAATTCTCTTTATTGATACAATAGCAAACTGATGTTCCTTCTACGCTTCCTTGAATTAAACCTAGATTTTTTAATTCTTTTAAATGCTGAGAAATAGTAGCTTGTGCAAGTCCAATTTCGTTTACCAAATCGCCACAAACACAGGAGTCAATCCGAAACAAATGTTCAAGAATTGAGACTCGCGCAGGATGTCCTAAGGCTTTTGCGAAAAGTGCAATTTCATTTTGTTGGTCAGTAAAAATTTCTGTTTTAGCTACTCCCATGTTGTTCAAAAAGTTTGTTCATTGCAATATTACGATGATTCAATTTGATATCCAAATTTTGTTTTAGAACACTCAGTTTATTTGATCTTTTTCCAATGGGAAGTTGTTTTTATTCCAAATAGATAGCCAATTACTGTTAAGTTTTGAGAGTTAGTAAGATTTATATTTGCAGGAATACTCGTATTAAATTTAGGGATGAACAGTTGTCCACAACAATAAGTAGAATCCGAAGTTTGTTTAAAATTCTTTAAAACTTCCATTGGACCTTTTTTTATTTTTTCGTTTCCGTTCTCATTCCCTGCATCGGTTACATGACCAAAGTATAGCTCGTTTTGTTTGAATATTCTAATCTCAAATCCATAGCGTTCATTTCTCCATTGTCCAATTAAATCGTCTTGTTTGAATAAAAATGAACACAAAAAAATAGCTCCAAGAAGAATCAAAGAGCTATTTGTTATTATTTTATTCATTGAATGAATTATTTTTTATAAAAATGGCATTTTCACAACCTTCGCTTTCACCTGTTTATTTCTAATCTGAACCATTATTTCGGAATCTGGTTTACTTAATTCAGTAGGTACATATCCCATTCCAATTCCTTTGCTTAGGCTTGGTGACATTGTTCCAGAAGTTACAATTCCAATTTCATTACCATCTGAATCTACAATAGGGTAGTCATGTCTTGGTATTCCTTTTTCAATCATTTCAAATCCTACAAGTTTTCTGGTTACACCAGCTTCTTTTTGTGCTTTTAGGTTATCCGCATTGATGAAATCTTTAGTAAATTTAGTCACCCATCCTAGTCCAGCTTCCAATGGGGATGTAGTGTCATTGATTTCATTTCCGTACAAGCAATACCCTTTTTCAAGTCTTAATGTATCTCTTGCAGCAAGTCCTATTGGTTTTATACCAAAATCAGCACCAGCTTTAAGAACTTTGTCCCACACTTGTTTGGCTTCACTGTTCTTACAATAAATTTCAAAACCTCCAGAACCGGTGTAACCAGTAGCCGATATGATTACGTTTTCTATTCCTGCAAATGGCGCAACTTCAAAGTTATAAAATTTAATTTCCGACAGGTTCACTTCAGTAAGCGATTGCATTGCTTCCACTGCTTTTGGACCTTGAATAGCTAACAAAGAATAATCCATAGACAAGTCTTTCATTTCGGCTCCCATCGAATTGTGAGAAGAAATCCAATCCCAATCTTTTTCCATGTTGGATGCATTCACAACCAATAAATATTGTTCTTCTTTGATTTTGTAAATAATCAAATCATCCACAATTCCACCTTTGTCATTTGGCAAACAGCTATATTGAGCTTTTCCAATTTCTAGTTTTGTAGCATCATTCGAACTCACCTTTTGAATCAATTCGAGAGCATTGGGTCCAGAAATCAAAAATTCTCCCATGTGCGAAACATCAAAAACACCAACTGCATTTCTTACCGTTTCGTGTTCTATTCCTAATCCTTCGTATTGCAATGGCATGTAATAGCTAGCAAATTCAACCATTTTGGCTCCTAAATCTATGTGTGTACTTGTTAATGCTGTTTTTCTCATTGGTTTTATTAAAAATGTCGTTAAAGATAATCCTTCTCACAGAATAATACAATCTATTTCTCTTTTCTAATGAGAGATAATAAGTGTTTAAGCTGAATTTTATCTGTAAAAATTTTGTGCAAAAAAAAGCCCCACCAAATTTGGCAGGGCTTTTCTTGAATTGGTTTATTCTTATTGAATAATCATCTTTTTAGTAGTAGTTCCATTTTCTGAAACAACATTCACAAAATAGATTCCTTTTGTCATTTGAGACAAATCAATAGACTTGTTCAATGATCCATTGCTTACAGCGTTAGTTGTATAAACATTTGCTCCTAATGTATTTATAATATTGATAGTTATATCACCCAAGTTTCTTGAAATGTATTCAAGGTTCACCATTCCATTAGATGGGTTAGGGTAGATGTTAAGAGAAGTTGAAGATTCATTCTCATTTATACTAGAAGTTACAGCATCAACAATTCTAATGTTATCTAGGTATAAGTTATTACCATAGTTACTAGTTCCAGTAAACTTAATTAATACAGAAGATTGTCCATCGTAAGAAGATAAATCAATTGTTTCTGTTCTCCAATCGGTTTCAGAAGTTGGATAGAACTGAGTTGTTGCTGCCGGTGCAGTTGAAAGACTTGTACCAGATTTAGAATATACAGAAGTCCAAGTAGCACCGCAATCGGTAGAAATTTCTACTTCCAAAGCATCGTTGGAAGAAGCATTGTATTTAGCATAAGATATGTCAAATTCAATTTCAGAATTTGTATTTCCTGCAAAAGAAAGTTTGTCGTACAAAATACTAGAAGCTTCGCCATCTGCAATTGAAAAATATCTCCATCTGAAGGCACCATCAGAATTACCAAAACCACCAATTGGAGGGGCAGTTGTTGACACATTTGAAGTGTTTAATATAAATGCAGCAACACCATCGGGATTGATTGCGAAAGAATTAGCAGGTGCTTCAGTAGCATATGTATAACCTTCAAACTGCTCTGCTATAGCTCCAGTAAGAGCAACGCTGGAAACTGTTACAATTTCGGAATTTGCTGATGCATTATTTCCAGTAGCAACCTCTAATAAAGTGTTAGCATTGCTTACATTACAATCAAATGTAATTTTGTTTGCTCCGTTAGGTAAAGTAACCGAAGGGAAAGTAATAGTAGTAGAGGCAGATGCAGCAAGTGAAGTATATACCGATTGTGTAACAGGTGTTCCTCCATTTAACTGGTAACTTACTTCAAAAGTGTCAGCAGCAACAGTACTATTATTAGTAATAGTTACTTTAGGATCAACACTTGCTGTACAATAAGAAGTAGGGTTGACAGTAGCATTAGCAGATGATAAATCAATAATGCTTACTCCTACTGGTGCAACGAACGATATTGGCCCATTCGCTCCTGTAATAATTTCTTGATTTCCTTCGGCAATAAATCCAGCAATTTCTAAATCTCCTAATACCAGTGGAACTCCATTAATATCTGCTGGAATTGTGTAAGTATAAGTTCTAGAAATTTTAGTTCCTGTAGCCGTGGTAGAAATTGTATCTCCCCATTGTCCAGTTATTAAGTGCCTTAACATGTGACCGTGCATGTAATCTCCGTTGGCATTTATTTGAGAGGCATTAAAGTTAGCCCCACCCGTTTGAGGACCTGCAACGTTACTTTGCATTAAAGCAATGTTTAATCTAAGAGAAGCAGGAGCAGTTCCTGTAATGTAAACTTCTGTGTTTACTGTCAGAACTCTCGATTGGATATCAATAGAACCTTCTAAAGCAATATTTGCATAAGAAGCTTGTCCTAAAATGGTAGTTGAGTTTGTTGCCCAATCAGCTCTACTCGTTGCGGTTGTGGTTCCAGAAAATACATGGCGATTCACAGTTCCTGATGGATATCCTGTTAATCCTGTTTGAGCTGCTAGTGCTGTTCCAAAACTTGTTCTATAATCTGGGTCTGTTCCAGTTGGAGCAGCGAAAGATCCAGTATGTACATTTATTAACACAACTCTATTGGGGTTTCCTGCTTTGATGGCGTTTGCCCTGGCATGTCCATCAGGACAATATACACAGTAAATTCCCGTGTATTCTTCTAATACTACATTTTTGTTTTGGGCCGTTGTATCAACTGGGAGTTGAGAAAAGCCCATGAGCGAACCTAAAAGAAATAGGTTCGTTATAAATAATGATTTTTTCATGTTTTTAGATATTAATTAATAATGAATGAGTCTAAAAATAAGAAAAAATTGTAACAATTATTAAAAGGTTGTTAATTTTTGTTTTCGGTGAAACTTTTTTCGCTCTGGTACGTCTATTGTATTATAATAATTGATTATTAAAAACTGAGAATTATGTATGCTTTAAAGATAAAATATGAATTAGCTCGAGACAGAGCTATAGAATTAATGAAACGAGGATTGGTAAAGGAATACATCGAGCATTTAGCATACATGAATACACTAAAACGTCAATTGATTACGTTATACAATTAGATAGAATAATAACATTTGGAGTGTTTTAATAGTTTCACTCCAATAATAAGTCACGGTGGTTCGTGACGATAGTTAATAATTCCCGCTTGCGGGGTTAATAAAAAGAAAAGGATTTCATTTTAAATGAAATCCTTTTTTAGGTTTTACACTAAAATGTCACACATTCTCTAAATTATCATCCCAATCTTTTGGTTTTGGGTCGTGAATTTTACCTAAAGATTTTGCTACTATCATTGATACTGTTGCATCTCCTGTAACATTTATGGTAGTCCTAAACATATCAAGAGGTCTGTCTACCGCAAAAATAAGTGTTAACCCAATAGCAATTTGTTCTGGCGAAAATTTACCTACTGCTTGTAATACAATAACTAACATAACCATTCCAGCCCCAGGAACCGCAGCCGAACCAATAGAAGCCATCAGAGCTGTTAACACAATTGTCAACTGATCTGAGGTAGTTAAATCTACTCCCAGTACCTGTGCAATAAACACAGCAGCAACTGCTTGATACAAACTTGTGCCATCCATGTTTATTGTGGCTCCAACCGGAAGTACAAAACTTGAAACTTCTTTGTCTACACCTAAATGTTCTTCTACACGTTCCATTGTTACGGGAAGAGTGGCAGCAGAACTGCTTGTGGTAAATGCGAGTAATTGTGCTGGAGCTAATTGTTTCAAAAACCAAAATGGATTTTTCTTTACTATTAGAGAGACTAATAGTAGATAGAACACGATCATTAAAAGCAATCCGCCAATAACGGTAAGCGAATAAATGATTAAGGCTTGAATGATTTCCCAACTTTCTGCCGAAACAATAACAGTTGCCAGAAGAGCAAATACTGCAACTGGTGCTGTTATCATAATTAAATCAACCATTTTGAGTACGACATCGTTCAATCCATCAAAAAAATCTTTGATTGGTTTGGCACTTTTTTCAGGAATCAGCAACATCGATATTCCAAAAAATATAATAAAGAAAATGACTTGAAGCATATTGCCGTTGTCACCTAAGGCTTTAAACAAGTTACTTGGAATCATATCAACTACAAAATCGAGAGGACCACTTTCTTTTTGCGAGGCAGCCGTAGAAAGTTTAGAGGTGATTCCCGAATTCCCCTTGTAAGTTTCTTCTAGTTGTTCCACAGTTTCGGGCGAAATACCTGATCCAGGTTGAACTATATTTACTATTACCAATCCAATGGAAATGGCAACAACCGTTGTACCAATGTAAATTAAGATTGATCTTCCTCCAATTTTCGCAAATTTAGAGATGTCTTTTAAGTCAGAAATTCCCTTTAGTAATGAAGCAACAATCAAAGGAATTGCAATCAATTTTAATAAGTTCACAAAGATGGTTCCTAACGGTTTTATCCAATCAATAGTAAAATCTTTTCCTCCATTAATTTGCATCATAATGACTCCAAAGATTACTCCAAGGAACATTCCTATTAGAATTTTTAAGTGTAAGGGTAATTTTTTCATAGGGCTAAATATATATAAAAGGTGTTTAAAAACCGTTTTAATTCATCTGAAATAGAATTTACAAGCAGAATAGAATTAAAAAATGTAATACCTTTATACCATGAATTTAGATTGGATACAAAGCGAGGAAAATTCCTTAATATATATAGGTGACACCCTATGTTCTTGGTGTTATGGATTTGCTCCAGAATTGGATAAATTTATAGAAAAACATCCTGAGCTAACTCTTCGAATGGTGCAAGGTGGCTTGAGACCTAATGGGGTTGAAATGGTTCATCAAATGGAGGAATTTCTTAAATCGCATTGGATAGAAATTGAAAAAAGAACCGGACAGCCATTTTCTTTCGATATGTTTACCAACGAAGATTTTGTGCTAGATACTGAGCCAGCTTCAAGAGCTGTGATAGTTTGCCGTATGATGGATCCAACTAAGGAATTGGCTTTTTTTAAGGCTGTTCAAATAGCTTTTTATGTGAAAAACAGAAACATCAATTTACTTGAAACTTTCTTGGAGGTTGCAGACGAATTTGGAATGGATAAATCTCGATTTGAAGAACTATTTGAAAGTGAAGAAGCAAAATATGCAACTAAAACTGATTTTCAGCTGTCTTCCGAGATGGGAATCAAAGGATTTCCTTCGGTAGTGGTGAAACTAAGGAAGCAATTTTATATGATTTCTAATGGTTACAGAGAATTTGCTGACTTAGAAGAGGTGTATCAAAATGTTCAAAAAGAAGTGACTAAGTAATGGAAGAAAAGAATTCAGAAGGCAAAAAAATCCTGACAGAAGAGGAAATAAACCAGTGTATTGCCACACTTGAAAATTTATTGGAAGATACCAATCAAATTTTTGAACTTTCTAAAGAAAAGCGTAAGGAATTGATGATGGCAGCGGGAAAACTATCTCGACCAACAAAGGAAGAGCAAGATTTGAGGGTGAAAAATGCTAAAAAAGCAGCACAAAGAAAGAAAAGAGAAAGAGAAAAGCACGCACGAAAAAACACTGGAATACGAAGTGCAAGAGAAGATGCAGTTTTTGTAGCTCCAAAAATGTTGGAAAACCCAAATTCGATAAGTAGAGGAGCACTAGAAAGTCCAAGAAATTGCTATGTGTGTAAAGAAGAGTTTACCGAATTGCATCATTTTTATGACACGATGTGCGAATCGTGTGGAGATTTCAATTATGCCAAACGTTTCCAAACGGCAGATTTAACTGGCCAAGTTGCTGTGGTAACAGGTTCTAGATTAAAAATCGGATATCACATTACCTTAATTTTATTGCGTTCGGGGGCCGAAGTCGTTGCAACCACTCGCTTTCCTGTGGATTCAGCAATTCGTTTTTCTAAAGAAGACGATTACCATGAATGGAAAGATAGATTACACATTCACGGATTGGATTTAAGGCACATTCCTAGTGTGGAGATTTTTTGCAATTTTATTGAATCTAAGTTTAGTAGGTTGGATATTTTGATCAACAATGCGGCACAAACGGTGAGAAGACCAGCAGGCTTTTACTCGCACATGATGGAGTGGGAAGAAACACCATTTGATCAATTACCCGAAAAAGCTAGAGAATTATTAAAAGATCACAAAACTTGTTTGGATGAATTGAATCAATTCTCTGAAAAGACAATGGATAAAAAGAATTTACCTGTTTCTTGGCACAGCAATCGACCGGGGATTGGAATAAGTGCTTCGGCAAAATTATCGCAAATCCCGTACAGTTTCGATAATGCTATTACCAGTAAAGAGGTTTTTCCTGAAGGAAAATTAGATGCAGATTTGCAACAAGTAGATTTGCGAAAAACAAACAGTTGGAGATTGAAACTAGGGGAAATTGAAACCTTAGAAATGGTAGAAGTACAGCTTGTAAATGCAGTAGCTCCTTTCGTTTTATGCAATAGATTATCTAATCTAATGCGTGAAGAAAACACAGGTAAAAAACACATTATCAACGTTTCAGCTATGGAAGGAAAATTTCATACGTTTCACAAAATATCGCGTCATCCGCATACCAATATGGCAAAAGCAGCTTTGAATATGATGACTCATACTTCGGCAAGTGAATTTGGAAAAGATGGTGTGTTTATGAATGCTGTGGATACGGGTTGGGTAACAGACGAAGATCCAGTTCAGTTGTCTCAAAAGAAAGTGGAAGAACACGATTTTCAGCCACCGCTTGATATAGTAGATGGTGCTGCCAGAGTGCTAGATCCTTTGATTGACGGAATAAATACCGGAAAACATTGGAACGGACAATTCCTGAAAGATTATATGCCAATTAGTTGGTAGCAGTAATAAACCTTATCTTTACACCATGAAATTTAGTCAATACAGCTTTACGCCAGAAATTATTAATAATCTGGAAAAAATTGGGTTTAAAAAACCAACGGATATTCAGTATAAATCGATTCCTGCAATAATGAAAGGAGAAGATTTATTGGCAATAGCTCAAACTGGTACTGGAAAAACGGCTGCATTCGCAATTCCTATTATCAATGACATTCAAAAGAAAAAGAGGAATCACAAAGAATCTGTAATTAGAGCTTTGGTAATGGTTCCTACTAGAGAATTGGCACAGCAAATAGGTGAGGTGTTTACCAAATTAGGAAAAGGAACAAGAGTAAATACTTTGGCGCTTTTTGGTGGAGTTGATCAAGAATCACAAATAGCTAAACTTTTGAAAGGTGTAGATGTATTAGTTACAACACCAGGAAGAATGTTTGACCTGCATCACCAACGATTTTTAAGTTTGGATAAAGTGCAGACTTTAGTGTTGGATGAAGCCGATCACATGCTGGATTTGGGATTCAAGAAAGACATAGTGGATGTAATGGAAAGAATGCCCAAAGTGAGGCAAACCCTCTTTTTCTCGGCAACGATTAGTGCCAAAATCAAGAAAACTGCTTATGATTTGATCAAAAGCAATGCAATTCGAATTCAAATTGCTCCAAAAGATCCAGTTTCCAAGAATATCAAACACTCAGTGGCCTTTGTGAAAATGGACGACAAGCGATTTTTCTTAGAGAGATTAATTAAAGAGAACCCAAAAAGTAAAATATTGGTGTTTGTGCGAACAAAAGTTCGTGCCGAAAGGGTGAAAAAAGCAATGGATAGAGTCGAAATAGAATCGATGACAATTCATGGAGATAAAGCTCAAAAAGACAGAAGTTCGGTGATGAATTTTTTCCGTACCGGAAAAGTAAATGTAATGATTGCGACTGATGTATCTGCGAGGGGAATTGACATTGCAAATGTAGATTACGTTGTAAATTACGACTTGCCAGATGTTGCAGAAAATTACGTTCATAGGATTGGAAGAACTGGAAGAGGAAAGGAAAAAGGTGATGCAGTTTCGTTTTGTGCTAATGAAGAAAAACCATTGCTAGATGAAATAGAAAAATTTGTAGGTAAACCAATTAAAGTATTAGAATTAAAACAAGACGAATACCGACAAACAGTCGATTTTAGTGAAGATACAAGTTTGAGTGTGAAGGAATTGATGGGGCAAATAGAGGAATTGGATAAAAAAGTAAAAAAGAACAAAAAGAAGTAATTCCGTTATTCAGAAATTATTTCCAACACCAATTCTTTTGTAAGAGATTTTCCATTCGCTTTTTCCTTTATCTTTTGAAAAGGAAAAACAAAATCACAACCCGTTTTATAATCAGAACAACCATAAGCAGTTTTCCCTTTTATTACCATTCCTTTTTTACATTTCGGGCAACGAATTAAATCTGTATTTTTAGATTTATCTTTAGCTGCTTTGGGTTCTAGTTTTAAATTAAAATTCTCGTCAAATTTTAGCACTCCATCTACTTTTTGATTGTTTGAAGTAAATCCTTTTAGATTAGTTGTACTTCCTTTATCAAGCAGTCTTACCAATTGATTTTCAGATATTTTCTTCCCATGAATTTTAAAAGGAAGAATGAATTTACAACCGTTTTTGTAATTTGAACAGCCATAGGCAGAACCTCCCTTTATAAATTTACCCGCTTTGCATTTTATGCAAGTTTTTCCAACTAATTCTTTCTTTCCTTTCCCTGCAGACTTACTTATTTTCGTAGCTTTATTCTCAGTTTTTTTAATCTCAGGAACATTGGATGTGATTCGCTTCACAGTGTTATTCGATTTTACTTCTGCTACCAATTCATACACCATTTTTTTCATGTTATGAATGAATTCACCTGCCTTAAAATCGCCACGTTCTATTTCTTTTAGCCGTTTTTCCCATCGTCCAGTAAGTTCTGCTGATTTTAGTAATTCATTATCAATCAAATCAATTAAGCTGATTCCTGTTTCTGTTGGAATTACTAATTTCTTTTGTCTTTCAATGTATTTTCGTCTAAATAAAGTTTCGATAATACTAGCTCGAGTCGAAGGTCTTCCAATACCGTTTTCCTTCATCAATTCCCTCATTTCATCATCGTCTACTTGTTTCCCTGCTGTTTCCATGGCACGCAACAAACTAGCTTCCGTGAAATTTCTTGGAGGTTTTGTTTCTTTTTCCAAAAATGAAGGTTCGTGCGGCCCTTTTTCTCCTTTTACAAAATTTGGAAGAATAGCTTGGTCATTCTTGTCTTTACTGGATTCAGTTTCAAACACCACTCGCCAACCTTTTGTCAAAATCTCTTTTCCAGTTGTTTTAAAAGGAACTTCGGCTACTTTTCCCATTACAGTTGAATTGGATACATCCGAATCTGGATAAAACACCCCAATAAATCTGCGTGTGATAATATCGTAAACCAATTGTTGGTTGTGTTGCAAATGACTTTGCATCCCAGTAGGAATTATAGCGTGGTGATCGGTTACTTTTTTGTCGTCAAATACCTTTTTTGACTTTCTTATTTTATCACCCAAAAGTGGCTGAGTAAGAGTCTGATAATTACTCAATTTCGATAAAATGCCTGTAATTTTAGGATATACATCATTAGGCAAAAAAGTTGTATCAACTCTAGGATAAGTCACAACTTTCAATTCGTATAATTTCTGAACAGTTTTGAGAGTTTCATCAGCCGAAAATCCAAATTTGGTATTGCAATACACTTGCAATCCTGTCAAATCAAATAATTTGGGAGCGTATTCCTTCCCTTTCTTTTTTGTTACAGAAACAATTTCAAAATCATCTTCCTTTACTTTGTCGGCAAGTTTCTGACCTTCTTCTTTCTCCTTAAACCGTCCTTCTTCGTAACTAAACTGTGTTTCTCTGTAAGTTGTTTGTAGTTCCCAATAAGGTTCTGGTTTAAAATTTTGAATCTCTTTGTATCGGTTTACCAACATAGCTAGAGTAGGAGTTTGGACTCTTCCCACAGAAAGTACTTGCTTGTAACCTCCATATTTCACTGTGAATAATCGAGTAGCATTCAGTCCCAACAACCAATCGCCAATTGCTCTTGAAAACCCTGCATAATATAAATTATCGTAGTTTGAAGAGGGTTTTAAATTCTTAAAACCTTCTTTTATTGCTTCTTCAGTCAGAGAAGAAATCCACAATCGTTGAACCTCTCCTTTGTAGTCACATTGGTTAATTACCCACCGTTGAATTAATTCTCCTTCAGTTCCTGCATCCCCGCAGTTTATAACCACACTTGCTTTATCAAACAAAGATTTAATTACATCAAACTGTTTTCTTACTCCTTCGTTTGAGTTTACTTTGGTATCAAATCGCTCGGGAAGCATAGGCAGAATATTCAAATCCCAGCTTTTCCATTGCGGATGATAATCGCTCGGCTCCAGAAGTGTGCACAAATGCCCAAAAGTATAAGTTACAGCATAGCCATTTCCTTCGTAGTAGCCATTCTTTTTAGAATCAGCTCCTAAAATGGCAGCAATTTCTCTGGCAACACTTGGTTTTTCGGCAATACAGACTTTCAATTCTCTCTATTTTTAATAAAAAAAAGCCCATTCAGTGAATTCTGAATGAGCTTCAAATATAAGTATTTAAAGAATTTTACTCTTCAGTAGACTTCTTTTTTCTTCCTTTTTTCGGTTTGATTTCGATTTCTTCTTTTTTATCATCATAATCAACCACTAATTTGTCTCCATCGCCAATTTCGTGTTGAATAATTTGCTCAGCCAATGGATCCTCCAAATATTTTTGAATAGATCGTTTCAATGGTCTTGCTCCATATTTGGCGTCATAACCCTTTTCTGCAATAAAATCTTTTGCTTTGTCAGTCAATTCAATATTGAAACCAAGTTCGTCAATTCTCTTGTATAGTTTGGATAGTTCAATGTCAATAATTTTATGGATGTCTTCCTTGCTCAATGAGTTGAACAGAATCAAGTCATCAATTCTATTCAAGAATTCAGGTGCAAAAGCTTTTTTCAAAGCAGACTGAATCACTGCCTGAGTATCTTTGTCTACGCTATCTGTTTTTGCTTTGGTTCCAAATCCAACTCCTGTTCCAAAATCTTGCAATTGTCTGGCTCCAATATTTGAAGTCATAATGATTACCGTATTTCGGAAGTCAATTTTTCTTCCCAAACTATCAGTCAACTGACCATCATCAAGGGCCTGAAGTAATAAATTGAAAACATCTGGATGCGCTTTTTCAATCTCATCAAGCAAAATAATAGAGTAGGGCTTTCTTCTCACTTTTTCAGTAAGCTGACCACCTTCTTCATATCCTACATATCCCGGAGGAGCTCCAACTAATCTAGAGACAGAGAATTTCTCCATGTATTCACTCATGTCTATTCTAATTAACGATTCTTCCGTGTCGAATAAATATTTAGCTAACTCTTTTGCTAATTGAGTTTTTCCTACTCCAGTCGGTCCTAAAAATATAAACGAACCAATTGGTTTGTTTGGGTCCTTTAGTCCTGCTCTGTTTCTCTGAATAGCTTTTACTATCTTTTTGATTGCGTCATCTTGGCCAATTACTGTTCCTTGTAAATTGGTAGCCATTTCTTTCAGTCTGCCAGTTTCCTTTTCTGCAACTCTTTGTACAGGAATCCCAGTCATCATAGAAACTACTTCGGCAACATTGTCTTCTGTTACAACTTCTCGGTCGTTTTCAGTTTCCTCTTCCCACTTTTTCTTTTCTATTTCTAACTTTTCTTGTAGCTGTCTTTCTTCGTCTCTTAATTGTGCTGCCTCTTCATACTTCTGTCTTTTTACAACCGAAGATTTTTTTTCCTTCACATCTTCAATTGCTTTTTCAACATCTATAATTGCTTGCGGCACATTGATATTAGTAATGTGAACCCTAGATCCAACCTCGTCCATTGCATCAATCGCTTTGTCTGGCAAAAATCTATCGGTCATGTAACGAGCAGTTAATTTCACACAAGCGTCAATGGCTTCCTTTGTATAAGTAACCAAATGGTGATCTTCGTACCGGTTTTTGATGTTGTTCAATATTTCTATTGTTTGCTCAACAGTTGTAGGCTCTACCAATACTTTTTGAAAACG
>JAHEIE010000075.1 GCA_024639505.1 Crocinitomicaceae bacterium | reverse complement strand
GGACATGACCCAAACAGAATCGGGTTTGCATTACCTTATTTACAAAACTGGAAAAGGTGAAAAAGCTGAACCTGGAATGCAAGCCATGATAGAATATTCTATTTCGCTGCTCGATGGAACCGAGTTGTATTCTTCAAAAGAAATTGGACCTAGGCCTTTTCAAATTGAAAAGGACAATGTAGAACAAGGTCTTCATGAAGGTGTTGCTTACATGAGAGTAGGAGACAGAGCAAAAATGATTATTCCTTTTTACTTGGCTCACGGACTAATGGGTGATCACGGAAAAATTCCTCCGTTGGCTTCTTTGGTTTTTGATGTTAGGTTGCTGGGGTTGAGTAAATAGTTAACTATATCTATCCAGTTCACGTTTTGGAGTTAATATTTCTGATGTGATTATTCTTTGTTTTAATTCATTATATTTGGATAAACCCGAAATCATTTTTTATGAAATTTATTTTCAAGTTATTCAAACGAACTGCCATTCTACTTTTTATTGTAATCGGCTTAGCTGTTGTGTTTATTTATGCTACCGGCAATCAATACATCTTTAGAGGTGTTCAGTTAACCTATCTCAAAGGCAACAAAACGGCAAACATTGATGATAGATTAGATTTTGACACTCGAATGATTGCAAATGGAGAAATTCAGGAATGGGAATTGAGCGACAATTACAATTCGATTCCACTAACAGACACCTTACTTGCTGAATTAGAAGCTTATCAATCTGCAGGGTTTCTTATTGTCAAAGATGGTAAAATCTGGAATGAGCATTATTTTAATGGGTATTCAGATACGAGCTTAACAAACTCATTTTCTGTATCAAAAACAATGGTGACACTTTTGCTTGGAAAAGCAATCGAGGAAGGGTTAATAGAAAATTTGAATCAACCTATCACAGACTTTTTACCTGAATTAAAAGACGATTCTCTTGCTGAATTGTGCACGGTTGGTGATTTATCAGCCATGACCGCAGGATACGATTGGAGCGAAAATTACTATTTCCCTCTAAATCCCACGGCAAAAGCCTATTATGGCAGAGACATTACAAAGCAAATACTCAGCAGAGGATTTGTGAAAGAATCGGGAAAAGAATTTGAATATTTATCTGGAGTCACTCAATTATTGGGAATTGTTATAAGAAGAGCAGTTGATGAGCCACTTTCTGATTATTTGTCCGAAAAATTTTGGAAACCGATGGGAATGAAATCACCAGGATTTTGGGCTTTGGATAATCCTGATGGGATGGAAAAGGCTTATTGTTGCGTGTATTCCAATGTGAGAGATTTTGCCAAGTTTGGCCAATTGATATTACAAAATGGAAAATGGAATGGAAAGCAACTCATCGATTCCAGTTTTGTGGCTTTGATGAAAACTCCAAATGTGAGTGCTTTTTCTCAGGTAGAACAGCCTATTTATGGATATTCTCTGTGGTTGGATTATAACCATGACACACCATTTTATTCCCTTATTGGTCATTTGGGACAATACATTGCTGTAATACCAGATCACAATATGATTGTTGTACGACTAGGAAAAAATAGAGACAGACGACATACCAAACTCGGAGTTTTGCCAGGAAATGATTTGTATTATTACGTGGACGAAGCCATGAAAATGATAAGAAACCATGAAGAAATGCAACTTCAAGAAGTTGGAGGACTTCAGTTAGATTATTGATTAAAACATAAAGCCTAATCCAAGATATAGGTTTGCGTATTCTTTCTTTATTAATTGATCAAATAGTCCAAATTCATCATGATTAGCTACTCCTATCTGATAAGATTCATAAGAATTCATCGTTACGTTATCGTCTTTTATAAACTGATTCATAGGCAAAGAAAAAGTAGCTCCATATTTCAAAAATATGGTGGTTTTTTTTGAAATAGCTGACACAGAGCCAACTTTTAACCCCAAATGATGTATTACGTATTTTGGTATTTCTTCTCCAGTGTAGGTTGGAGTTTTAGTTCTTTGTAAAAACCCATAGTGTTCGTCTAAATCCGTTGGGGTAAATTGATTAATTGCATAAAAAACTCCAATATGTGTTCCAAGTGGGGCTAAGGAATTTCCCAAGAAAAGATTCAGTCCAAAGCTCATACTTTGTTTCTTAAGGCTAAAATTAAACTTTGTGTTGTCATAGTTTCCTGTAAAATCATTGTAAACAATGAAATTAAACCTATTCTCATAGGTTTTTGTAGCAGTTCCTATTTCAATACTAAGCTTCCGAGCAATTCGGTATTGTATATTCAGTCTCAAATCGAGTGCCTGTCGGTTTAATCTTTCAAAATAGGGCTCAGTTCTATAATTGTTATAAGAATTATCGAAAAATTCATCCATAAATTTATCGGCAGATGCAAAAGCATCGATAGAAGTTCCAAATTCCACAGTCAGTTTATTGTGGATAATACTTTGAGAAAATCCAAAAATAGAGAGAGAGCAATATGCTCCGATTAGTATTAGTTTGTTCATTTTTTTACTGATATTTTTCTAACAAAATCTTCGATAAAGAGTCTGTCTAACGATCCATTTCCTTTTCTTACTACTTCCGATACGTTACTCAATACTTCGTTTCCATTGGTATCGTATAGCGTTGCATATTTGTAGGTGATGTATTTTGGGGTAATTGCATAAGCTATTGCCAGCGGTACCGTTGGATAAACTAAAATAGAACTCCAAACCACAGACCAATCACTTTTTATTCTGGCAGTAAAAACTCCTGTTTCTAAGATGTACTTATAACCATATTGCTCAAAAAGGGTATCCACTTTTTGCTTGCTAAAAGGAAGAATGTGATAACCGCTATTTTCCTCCTTTTCGTTCATCCATTCCTTGATAGCGTATTCTTGATTTAGCCTTTCGGTAGAAAGTGTATTAGATTTTACATAGCTTAAATTCAATACAGTTTTGTCATATTGTTTCAGAATTCTAGTTGTTTCCTTCGCCATTCTTTCCTTTTTCTTAATGGATTCTTCAATTTTGAATTTAGTTGAGTTTCGGTCGTCCACGGAATAGTAAAATGGTTCTATCAATACAATCGAGTCAGCGTTTACTTTGCTTTCTTTTAGATTTTTTTTGATTTGTTTCCTGTTGTATCTTTCTTTCTTTTTATAACTCATTCTGTTGTAAAACTCTTCAAACTCCTTGTTCTTCTTTCTTACCGAAATAGATTTTTCAAACATATTGATCAAAGTAGTATCCGTAAGTTCTGTGTATAGTCCAGATAGGAAATACGAATCATCTGTACTTAAATTAATTTTTTCTAATTCTTTTTCATTGTTGATTCTGTTGAGTTTCTTTTTATAAATGATTTTATCAACTTTACTCAGTTTTTCGTACTCCTGATCCGTTAATTCTAAAAAGCTTTCGTTTTCTTTTTTCTCTTTTAGGATTGTTTTTTCCGATTTTGGTTTGTCTTTAACGATAAAATCATTGTAGTCAAACTCCATAGTTTCTACCATATCCGAAACCAAATCATAGAGATAAGAGTTCAGGTTTGGATCCTTCAATGCATAAATTGCTTTGATGGCCAAAGTCGCCAATTCTTCCTGACTCATTTTGTTATACATGTTTTTGATGGACTCTGTGTTTCCTTCAATTTCATTTTCCCACGAGCTGTTTGTTGCAATTTCTGGATAGGTTTTAAATTTAGACAAACCATAAAGTCCTTTTGCAATACATGCATCTAAATAGGTGTTGTTTGGGTATTGTAATTTTAGCAAATAAGATTCATACACTACCCTAAAAAAGTTTTTGGAGATTAGATTAAGGTATTGGTTTTCGAATCTTGCTTTTGTATTGATATAAGTAAACAAAGAGTCACCAGAATATTGGGTGATGCCACTCGGATTTCCCTCTAATTTTTCCATACCCTCAATTCTGTTTTGAATGTTTGGGTGAGTTGAGTAGGTGTCGTCAATATCAATATTGTTTGATATTTCTCCCATCGTTTCAAGGCTCAAATAGTCGGAAGGAAGTGTGTAGTTTTCTTTATTAAAGAAAGTAGATGAAAACGGTAACTCATCGAAGGGTAAATGAGAGTAAAGCAAAACATATAACATTTTGATTGCTTCATCGCTGTCATAGCCGGCTTTACTAAAAATTGTATACCCAAGGCTGTCTGCTTCTAGTTCTTTTTGTTTCGAATAATCACTCAACCTTTCTATTACATCATTCACATTTTCTGAGGATTGTTTGTAATTTTTTACTTCTTGTTTTACCTCATTGTATGATTCTAAATTGTGTTTTAATATAACATGAGAGATTTCGTGAGCCAAAGTAAAAGCTAATTGAGCTTCGTTTTCTATTTGTGCGAGTAATCCAACTGTAATAAAAATACTACCATCCTGCATCGCGACAGCATTTACTTTGTTCGATTTCAAAATAAAAATCTCAATTTTATTAATTATAGAATCGTTTCCACTTTTGATGAGAACATCTTTGGCAACTTGATTCACATAATCATTCATCTTATCACCAAATATAACTTTACCACTTTTCAAAAGTGAATTCAAGTAGTATTGAGTTTGTAGATAAAAATCTTTGTTCAGATACCAGTCGGATTTATCCTTAGCTAAATCTATACTTACATTCGCGAGTACACCATTTTTTAATTTCGCTGGGATTTCACCTTTGCACTCAGAATGAATCATTGAATACTTGAATTGAGGAAGTTGGGAATATGCCTGGACAGTCAAAAGTAAAGCCAGCAAGAAAAAATATTTCATTGAGAGGGTTTTGCATAAAAGTACCCTTTCAGTGTGATGTTAAGAAATAAACCTCAAAATATTTTTCGAAGAAATGTTTTCTTTCCAGTCATAACCATTTTTTGCAGTTTTATTTCCATAGCCTGTTAAAGTCAATTTAGCTCTATCTTTTTCAGGAACTTGAACCATAAATTCTTCATTTCCGTATGGATAAAACCCTAAAAGAGGAGTAGTAGCTCCCCAAATAGAAATTACTTTTATACCCAATAAACAACCAAAGTGCATATTGGAAGAATCCATACAAACCAGAGCATCTAGTTTTGTCATCAAAGCCAATTCTTGGTCAAATGGAATTTTTCCTGCTACAGAATACACTCCGTTTTCTTCATTTTGTATAGCATCCAGTTGTTTGATTTCTTCCTTTCCACCACCAAACAAAAATACTTTGTGGTTCTTCTTAACCAAATCATTAACTAATGATTGTACGTTATTAAGCCCCCACATTTTTGGTTCATGAGCAGCAAATGGAGCAATTCCAATCCACTTTTCTTCCTTGCTTATTAAGTTGTGAGAGGACAAAAACTGGTTCAATTCATTTTTTTCTGTCGGAAGTAGCCAAGGTCCTTTCTGTAAAGGAGATTTGTAACCTGCTTTTCTGAATGTATTGAGGTATTGCTCAATAATATGAGGAAGTTGTTTGTCTGATTTCCCTGATAAAATAGATCTTTTTTCATTTCTTTTTTTATCAAAAGTCACTCTCTCAATCCCTTTGGATTTTAGATAAGAAGTGATAATTTTTGAACGAATTACATTGTGTAAATCTATCACACCATCAAACCGATGTTCTTGCTGAAGTTGCTTAGCTAATTTGCGCAATCCAAAAAAACCTTTGTGTTGCTCCAAATTTATTCCAACAGCATTTATTTGTGGATGCTCAGGAAAAAAACTGGCATAAAAGGGGCGAGTAATTACCGTGAATTTGAGGTTAGGATATTCGTGTGCCACAGAAAGTAAAGCGGGAATGGTAAGAGCTACATCTCCCATGGCTGAGAAACGAATAACCAATATGTGTTTGCTTTCTTTCATGATAAAAAATCTATCGAAACCAGATTTACTTCTTGTACAGCACTGGATTCAGACTCTCATCGTTGTACATTTTCATTTGTCTGTAAACTTTCATATATTTTCTACCTTCCATTACATCATCAATCAATTGATTGAATGCTAGGGATAAATCCTCTTTTTGTTCCATTAAAACGGACAATTTCTGTTCCACTTTTTCTTTGTGTGCAGCATCAGAATCTGTTCGGTTCACTTGCTCTTGCATGTGGTAAATTTTAAGTGCCAAAATGGACAATCTATCCACAACCCATGCAGGAGATTCTGTATTTATTTTTCCGCAAGAAAGGTCATTTTTTGCACCAAAATAATTCCAAAACCAATCGTCAATCTTTTCTACCATATCCGTTCTGTCTTGGTTCGAAGCATCAATTCTTCGTTTGATTACCAAAGCTTCGTCTGGATTGATGTATGGATCACGAATAATATCTTCCAAGTGCCATTGAACAGTATCTATCCATGATTTGTGAAAAAGTAATCCTTCAATTCCTTCTCTCGTATTTTTCATTGGAGCATCTACATCATCTGTGATGTGATAAGTGTCTATTACAGTATCAAAAATTGTAAAACAAGTTGTAGCGTTCATAAGTTTGGATTTAATCTTGGTCTAAAAATAAGGCTTTTAATTCATTTGCATCTTTTGGCTTCATTCTTTTTGCCAAAATCAAACTGAGTTGTTTCCTTCTGAGAGCGCCATCGTATCTAACTCTTTCTTCATCAGTTTCTGGTATGAGTTCTGGTACCTTACAAGGTTTTCCTTCATCATCAAGAGCCACGAAAGTAGAAATAGCTTCGTTGCTCTTGTGTTTTACTCCCGTTCTTAAATTCTGAACCCAAACATCTATGTAAATTTCCATAGAAGAGGTAAAAGCTCTAGAGACTTTGGCTTCCAAGGTAACAGTGTCGCCCAATCTGATCGGTTGATCAAAGGAAATACTATTGATAGAGGCAGTAACAACTTGCTTGTTGCAATGTCTTCTGGCTGCTACAGAGGCAATTATATCTACCCAAGACATGAGCATTCCTCCAAACAAATTGTTGTGAAAGTTAGTGTCGTTAGGTAATACAATGTGTGTGGAAACGGCTAATGAGTTTTGCGCTGTTCTTGGTTGCATGCGATAAATTTTATTTGATACAAATATCTTAATTTAATCTCGCAATCTCGTTTTTTAACGCAAAGATTTGTTATTTTGCATCACATTTAACCACAAAAAACTACGACTCTATGTTAACAGGATTAGGACATTTGCACTCTGCCAATAGATACATACTTTTGGCTCTTATTCTTATTGTATTGATAACTTCATTCACAAAATGGAAAGGAAATAAAGAATACTCAAAACAAGATGATAAATTGAATTTGATGACTTTCATCATTACACACATTCAGTTGCTTTTAGGATTCATTCTTTATTTTGCAAAAGGATGGCATAATTTTACACCAAGCACTATGAAAGTGGCAGCTTTGCGTTTTTTTTCGGTAGAACATATGATAGGAATGCTAATCGCCATTGTTTTAATCACAGTAGCCAGAATTAAGGGAAAAAAAATTGTGGAAGCTGCTAAGCGACACAAACTTACTTTTATTTATTATGCAATTGCCTTAGTTATCATTTTCGCCTCAATTCCTTGGCCTTTCAGAGGGTTTGGAAATGATTGGTTTTAATGAATAAACATCTTTTTCTTTTGCGTCAGTTCATTTTTGATGTAGAAGAATAGTTGATAAAATCTGATTTTAAGAGTATAATTGATTTATATAGAAACATAGCATGACAAAAATAATTTCATACAACGTAAATGGAATAAGAGCTGCACTCAAAAAAGATTGGGATAAATGGATACAATCTGTAAATCCAGATATTGTTTGTTTGCAAGAGACGAAAGCTCAACCCGAGCAAATTGACACTGAATTGTTTAACGAAATGGGCTATCATATCTTTTCTTTTTCGGCAGAGAAAAAGGGTTACAGCGGTGTGGCTATTTTGACCAAAACAAAACCCAAC
>JAHEIE010000066.1 GCA_024639505.1 Crocinitomicaceae bacterium | reverse complement strand
TCGGGAACCCTAATCCTGTAGTTACGGGATTTGGAGCTTTTCATAACAACTCAACTAGTTCTATGTATTCAAGACCAACGGGAGCAGGAATTCTACCAATTATTATTCCTAGAACGAATGTTGATTTATGGTTTTCGATTGCTGATGACTTAACTAGTTCTAACAACTTAACAGTAAATGAAATTAAAATTGATACCACAATGTTTGATTTTGATTCGATTCCGGGTCAATCGATGAGTGTTACGAGTGGTTTTACTTCAAATGACTTTTCGGGAGTACCAGCCAATTTTACACATAAGTTTGATTTTGATGCGAGTGGATATCCTCCTGGAACCCTTTTATTCGTGAGAGTTTATGTACAAGATGCTGATCACACAACTCCTGCAGAAAATCCAAGTGATGGAAGTTCAAGACCAACTCTTTATTTATTCACTTTATACACATCTTAAATGAACAAGATACCTCTAAAACTAATACTGTTTCTCCTTTCACTGAGTATTTTTGGATGTAAAAAGGATGAAAAATACAGCGAAATTCCAGAAATTGAATTTGTAAGTTTAACTCCAAACTCTACAACTGAATTTTCACAAAATATCGTGTTAAAATTAACTTACAAAGATGGAGATGGTGATATTGGTCACGAAGATCCAGATGTTTATGCCTTATTCGTAAAAGATTCCCGATTGCCTCAAGCAGACGAATATCATGTAAAACCGCTTACTCCTCCTGAACAAACTTTGCAAATAGAAGGAGAATTAACAGTAAGACTTTCTAGTATATTTGTTTTGGGAAGTGATTCGACTGAATCGACAAAATATAGGGTAAAACTGAGAGATAGAGCAGGAAATTGGAGTAACGAAATTGAAACGTCTTCAATTCAAGTGAGCAAATAAAATTTTATGTTAAAAAAATATCTGGTATTGAGTTTTTATCTCTTTCTAGGAATTAAAAGTTTGTTGTCACAACAAACTTTTCCTATGAAAGATACAACCGTTGCTGAATGTGAAGGAATTCATACTGATTCTGATTTAAAAACATTCCCTGCGGGTCAATATCTTGCAAACGAAGACTATACATTTTCTATATGTCCTGGGAGTGGTGCAACGATTTATTACACATTTTCTTCTTTTTTTACTGAAGTCGGAATTGATACTGTCACTTTCTATGATGGTCCCAATATTCTTTCTCCAAGAATTGCAACTTACTCTGGAAATCTGAATGCCTCTTTACCACCAACTATAACTGCTAATTCTGGCTGTTTAACAATTACATTTAAATCTGATGGTGTACTTGAGTTCCCTGGATGGATTGCAACTTGGTTTTCTGATGCTCCTCCTATCACATCGCCCACAATGAATGTGAGTAACTTGGCTCCTCCTGCTTGTGATTCAACATCTTTTTTGGTAGAGTTTGACAGAAATTTACATTGTGACTCTATCGTTTCTACTGCATCAAATTTACTGGGATACAATGCTCCCAATATTGTGAATATAACAAGGGTTGGATGTATAAATGACAGCTCAAGGTTTGCCAGAATATGGCTAGACAATCCTTTTGTATTCAACTGTGAATACCAACTTGAAATGGAAATTAATATTCCAGATATTTGCGACAGTGTTTACTCATTTTTGCTGTTAGATACTTTTGATTTTACAAGCTGTAATCTCCTTGCCAATTTAACCACAACCAATGATTCATTGTGTTTTGGGGATTGTGCGAATTTAGAAATCCTTACCTCTTCCTCTTGTAATACTTACACCTACAATTGGAGCAATGGATTACCTGCAACGGCCGGACCTCATTCTGTCTGTCCAACTTCCACTACCACCTATTCTGTTGTTGTAACTGAAGCAAATTCAGGAAAAACGTATTTAGATTCTGTCACTATCAAAGTGTTAGACACGTTCGAAAAGGACATTGCAATTTCTGTTAATAGTTCGGAACCCCCTCAGTGTAACGACCGATTCTTTATTGTAAAGCTATCGAAACCGCTACGATGTGATTTGTTGGACTCTTCTACATTCAATTTAACTAGTTCTGCTGGCTCATTCTCCATTACAAACGTATATCCCCTGTCTTGCACCAATAATTTTTTGGACTCAGTAAGATTAAGAATCAATCCCAGATTTACTAGAAACTGCGATTACATTTTGAACTTTAATTTAAACTTTTTGGATTCTTGTGAAGGATTAATTTCTATACAATCAAGCGATACTTTTCAAATAACAGATTGTCCTTTTTCTTTAAAAACGGTTTACAATGATTCACTTTGTGCTGGGAACTGCACCAATGTGCGAGCAATAGCCAGCGGATGCTCGGGTTACAATTACGTTTGGAGCAATGGTCTTCCAAATTCCGCAGGTCCTTTTTCCATTTGTCCAACGAGGGACACTACTTTTTATGTAACAGTTACAGAACTTTCTTCGAGCTTAATATTAATTGATACCATTGACATAAAAATCATTGACCCCACCATAAATCCCGTTTCACCGAAATGTAGTTACGATTCAGCATTTAATTTAATCACAAATACACCAGGAGGAATATGGAGTGGAACTGGAATTACTGATCCAATCCTTGGGACTTTTGACCCTGCTATTGCAATGGCTGGTTCACATTTAATTACCTATCAATTAAACACTTGCCAAGACACAATCGTTTTAGTTGTTACTGCGACTGACGCAGGGGCAGATCAAAACTTGTGTGCAAGTGGAATTCCCGTAAATCTTACTAATGGAAATCCATCTGGCGGTACTTGGACAGGAACAGGTATCAATTCTATTTCTTCAACATTTACTCCCTCTAATTTTGGGAATTTTCTTGCATATTACACCGTTAATGGCTGTATCGATTCTATGTTAATAAATGTAGATACAATCGCTTTGACTTATTTCACAGATACATTGTGCAGCAATAATGCTTCGGTAAACATTCCATTTTCACCTGTAGGTGGAACTTGGTCAGGAACGGGAATTATTTCTCCAAGCTTGGGAACTTTCTCGCCTTCAACAGCAAATAATGGTAGTAACCTAGTTTCATATTTTTACAGAGGATGCAGGGATACAGTAAATATGGTTGTAACAACAGTAAATGCAGGACAGGATACAAATTCATGTCCTTCTCAACCAGCCTTTACCCTTCCTTCTGGTTCGCCAGCACTAGGAGTTTGGAGTGGAACTGGCGTTTCTTCTGCTGGCCTATTCAATCCCGCTACTCTTACTTCAAACTGGAACTCGGATCTCGTTTATACTTTCAGCGGATGTTCTGATACTATTCGGATGGAAGTAATACAGACTAATGTAATTCCTGATACTGTTTATTTGTGTCCCTCTTCAGATTCAGTTTTAATCAATTCTATTCCTGGATTAACCAAAGAACCTAACTATGGAACTTGGTCAGGAACTGGAACACAAACATTTGGAATATTTCAATACATTTACCCCAGAATTATGGGAACAGGTTTTCATCTTCTGTTTTATGATAAAAACACATGTCAAGATTCTGTAGTTTTCGCTATATACCCAGATACTTTATCTATTAGTGACACAATCGTTTGTAATACACAAACAGCATTTATGCTTGATCCAACAAACAATATGAATGGAGCGGTTTGGCAAGGACCAGGGATAACTAATAACCAAACCGGAATGTTTGATCCGAATGTTGCAGGAGTTGGTTCTCATATCATAACATACCGAACACAAGGAAACATTTGTAATAAAACAATTTCAGTTACTGTTTATCAATTTGTAGCCGCACGTATTACCTTACCTGATACTTTTTGTTTTGTAACTAATTCAATTTCAATCCCAGCCGTACCAGCCGGTGGAATATGGTCAGGAACTGGAAATTACAACCAAACTACAGGCACTTTTAATCCCGCCATTGCTGGCCCAGGGTTACATCAAATCTATTACTCTTTTGGCTCGGGTGTTTGTCTGACAAATAATGAGAAATATGTGTTTGTAAGAGATTCAATTGTAGCTGATTTACAAACCTCAGCGGATACAATTTGTTTGGGAGAAAGTGTAAACTTGAATGGATCAGCTACAGGTGGAAATCCTTCGCCAACATACACTTATTCCTGGAGTCACAACAGTTCCACTTCGGGTAATTTAACAGAAACTCCAAGCACTACTACACAGTACATTTTAACCGTAAATGATGGTTGTTCAAATCCCGATTCTGATACCTCAACCGTATCTGTATTGTCGATTGTGCCTAGTCTTACTACCAATCCTATTGCTTGTTTCGGTGAGCTGGGATTTGCAACTTATGACTTATCACAAAAATCTATCTTTACTTTCAATTGGACACAACCCCTATCAATGGGCGACACAATAATAGGAATAGTAAGCGACAGTGTGTTTTTATCTGTAACAAATGATTTTGGGTGTAGTATAGATACTTTCATGGTACTACCTGGTTACGAATTTGTGCAAGCAAACTTTAGTATGAACCCAGATACTTACCCTAAATGTCTTAGTTCAGAAAACAAAATTTTAACTGTGACAGATGCCTCGATAGGTGTAACTCAAGGATTTTGGGATTTTGGAGATGGATCTACACCTCTGCCCTATTCTATTATAAACAACAACGAAACATACACTTACGAGGATGGAGGCAACTACACCGTAACTTTAATTGTAAAGAATAACGGCCCTTGTTTTGATACTTTGACACGAGATTTATGCGTTTCTGAGATTCCATTTTTTATTGCAGACATCTTTTCTCCCAATGGAGATGGAGTCAACGATTTTCTTTATGTTAGATCCAGCGAAGCAGAAAAACTTGAGTTTTTGGTTTATGACAGATGGGGGAATCTATTGTTTGAATCGGATGATGTGAGCAAAGGATGGGATGGAACATTCAAAGGAAGAAAAGCAGAAGAAGGAGTCTATTTCTTTTCTGTGAAAATGACTTTAATTTCTGGGGAGGAAATATTAAAAAAAGGGGACATTACATTGATTCGATAATAATTTGAGAAAAATCATATCCATATTTTTATTCACCTTTGGTTTGGGCTCAATATCGTTGGGGCAAGGCATCCATTTTTCACAATGGTACGAAGCTCCTGTAGTTATAAATCCAGCCAATTCTGGTTCATATTTTGGAGATTATAGAGCAAATTTAAATTACCGAAATCAATGGGCAACCATAGGAAACTCATACAAAACAATGTATGCCTCCTACGACATGCCCCTAAAAAAGAACGACAACGGTATAAAAACAACAGGGATTGGTGGTTCATTTTATAGTGACAAAGCCGGCAAATCGAATTATGGAAGAACCGAGGCTCTCGTTTCTTTATCTCAATCCGTTGCGGTGAGCAGAGACATGGATTTTTCTGTAGGTTTGGGATTTATATATGGGCAAGTGAGCGCAAATTTCGATAACTTGAAGTGGGACAACCAATACGATGGGACAAATTATGATAAAAACTTACCTACTGGCGAAAATGTTTTCAATACAAAATCAAGCTACTTTGATTTGAATGCAGGTTTTTTAGCACGATTTATTGGCCGAAAAAAAAATGAAACAAACCTAGGAATCAGTATTTTGAACGCCACACAATTAAGCTCAACTTCTCTTTCTTCTGGCGGAAATGATAACAGCAGAGCCATGAGGATTTTATTTCATGGAAAATCAGAAATTCCAGTGAACAAATACCGAGGTGATTTCGTTGTTCCTACCCTTTATTTATCTGCGCAGGGAGCTAGCAGAGTAATTGCATTTGGAGGAACATACAAAATGAACTTAGGACTACAATCTAGCTACACCGGTTACTACACATCCTCTTTTTTGGAGTTTGGAGGGATATACAGACATAAAGATGCAGTTGTTGCCATTGTAAAATTTGATTGGGTACAAAAACTCCAAATTGGAGCAAGCTACGACATTAATATATCTAGACTGAGAACTGCCTCTGTGTACCAGGGCGGTTTCGAGCTTTCCTTAGTTTGGAAAGGTAAATTTATTTGGAATCAGTAATTTACTACTTCAATTTCTCCTTCAGTCCTTTCAACATCTCTTCTGTCATAGAAGTTAAATCGTATTTCTCTTTCCACCCCCAATCTTCTTGGGCACGGGAGTCGTCAATGCTTTTTGGCCATGAATTGGCAATGGCTTGACGGAAATCTGGAGTGTAACTGATACTAAAATCAGGTATGTGCTTTTTGATTTCTTCGGCTATTTCCACTGGAGAAAAACTAATCCCTGCCAAGTTATAACTCGAACGAATTTTGATTTTATCTTCGTCAGCATACATTAAATCTATAGTCGCTTTTATGGCATCTTCCATATACATCATTGGTAAATACGTATCGTTTTGTAGATAACATTCGTATTTCCCTTCTTGTAAAGCTTTATAATAAATGGCAACTGCATAATCCGTAGTTCCTCCACCTGGTTCTGCTTTGTAACTAATTAAACCTGGGTAACGAATGCTTCGCACATCTACTCCGTATTTATTGTGGTAATATTCGCACCATCTTTCACCGGCCTGCTTACTTATTCCGTAAACAGTTGTTGGTTCCATAACGGTTGTTTGAGGTGTGTTATCCCTTGGTGTTGTAGGCCCAAAAACAGCTATCGAACTCGGCCAAAATACCTTGTCAATTATTTTATATTTTGCTAAATCCAGAACATTGAACAACCCTTCCATATTCAGTTTCCATGCAAACATTGGATTTTGTTCGGCAGTAGCCGATAACAAAGCAGCCAATAAATATACTGTACCAACATTATTTTTTTCAATGATTTGCTTTAGTTTTTCTGCATCGAGAATATCGAGTATCTCAAATTGAACTTCTCCATGGTTTCCCTCTCTAATATCAGAAGCAATTACATTTTCTGCTCCCAATCTATTGGCTAATCCAAATACCAAATCCGAACCAATTTGTCCGTTTGCACCTATTACTAAGCTCTTTTTCATTGACTATAATTTTGAACAATTATACGATATTTCTATTAAATTGTAAAAGAAATATTGAGTGGTGACACTTCATTTTTTATGATGAACAATTCGAGTTGTTCTCGACATATTTCTCTAAAAATAGAAACGCTCCTAAATACACTCAACTTCAATTTTCAATTAGTTGTTGCGGAAGTATTTAACTTAAGAAAAACACATCAAACCAAGTCATTCTTGGAGGGAGAAAAGTAAACAACTACTCAGAAGTCAAGATAACTTCTAGATTACTAAGAGTTATAAATGGTATGATGAATATTGAGTGATTCTTTATGAATTAAATTCATCAAATCTTCTACAAATTCCTCATTCAATCCCAATTCTTTCGCTTTCTTTTTTGATTCTTCCAGCACATGCTTCCATCTTTCGTGCTGAAAAACAGTGGCAGAATTCTCTTTTTTGAATTTAGCGATTTCTTTCACCATCAGCATTCTTTTCGCAATCTCTTGCAAAGTTTGAGTATCTATTCCATCCACATCTTTCCTCATTCGTTCTATTTCAGAATGGCTAATATCCGAATCAGATTTATTTAGCAAAATTGCATTCACAATTTCTTTCAAACGATTGGGCGTAACTTGTTGTTTCGCATCACTCCATGCTTTTGGAGGGCTCGGATGAGTTTCAATCATCAATCCATCCATCCCCAATTGCATTGCGAACTTAGATACTTCCTCAATCAGTTTTGAGTCTCCGGTGATGTGACTTGGGTCACAAATTATTTGAAGATCAGGAAATTCAGTTTTTACTTTTATCGGAATTTCCCACATCGGTGGATTTCTGAACACTCCTTTTGAGTAGGAGAAAAATCCTCTGTGAATCACTGAAACATCGGAAATTCCGACCAGTTTAAACCGTTCTATAGCTCCCATCCACAAACCAACATCTGGGCTGATAGGATTTTTTATAAAAACTGGAATATCTACTCCTTTCAACGAATCGGCAATTTGCTGAATATAAAAAGGATTTACTGTAGTTCGAGCTCCAATCCACAATGCATCTAGCCCAGCCTTGAGACAAGCTTCTACGTGTTCTGGCG